>NZ_JAFCTQ010000028.1:0-76769 GCF_049896105.1 Janthinobacterium sp. PSPC3-1
CATGCGACCTTGGACAGCAACGCGCTTCAATAGTGCCCGCGGGAGAGGTAAGCAGAATGTGCCGCCCTAGAAAAAAAGACGATACACGATCGTCTTTTTTTAAGCTACACGAAAGGGAATTACTTGCCCGTTTCGCCTTTCTTGATCCATGCCGCCAGCTGGTGCGGGCGCAGGCCGTCGTAGTCTTCGAACGGCTGGTGGATCCACGGGTTGTGCGGCAGCTCTTCCAGGAAGTAGTCGGGACGCACGACGGAGCAGCCTTTCAGCCAGATCACGGCCGATTTGACTTCGGTCACGCCCGGGAAATTGTCTTTCAGGTGACGCGTGACCTTGTCGAGCGTGACGCCCGAATCGGCCAAATCATCGACCAGCAGGATGCGGCCGGCCAGCGGGCCCTTGGTCATCGTCATGTATTTGGCGATATCGAGGTCGCCCTGGGTCGTGCCCTTGTCTTCGCGGTAGGAGCTGGTCGACAGGATCGCCAGCGGCAGGTCGAAAATGCGCGAGAACACGTCGCCGGGGCGCACGCCGCCGCGCGCCAGGCACAGCACCTGGTCAAACTTCCAGCCCGATTCATGGACCTTGAGCGCCAGGCGCTCGATCAGGCGGTGGTATTCTTCCCAGTTCACCCACAGGTGCTGGTCATTGCTTTGTGGCGTAGTCATGATGTTCTGTCTTTATTCGTTGCTTGAAAAAATCCGCCTTGCGGCGGATTGGGGTGCTACGCGTTTATTCGAACGGGTGGCGCAGGACGATCGTTTCTTCGCGATCCGGACCGGTCGAAACCATGTCCACCGGCACGCCGACCAGCTCTTCGATGCGCTTGATGTAAGCGCGCGCCGTCGCCGGCAGGGCCGCCAGCGATTTCGCGCCGACCGTGCTTTCGGTCCAGCCTGGCATCTCTTCGTACACCGGCACGCAGCGGGCCGCTTCTTCGGCGCCCGACGGGAAGATGTCGACCGACACGCCATCGATGGTGTAGCCGGTGCACAGCTTCAGCGTTTCGATACCGTCCAGCACGTCCAGCTTGGTCAGGCACATGCCCGACACGCCGTTGATCTGCACCGAGCGGCGCAGCAAGGCGGCGTCGAACCAGCCGCAGCGGCGGGCACGGCCCGTCACGGTGCCGAATTCATGGCCCACTTGCGCCAGGTGGTGACCGACGCCGGCATCGGTCGGCAGTTCCGACGGGAATGGGCCGGAGCCGACGCGCGTGGTGTAGGCCTTGGTGATGCCCATGATGTAATGCAGCATGCCGGGACCGACACCCGAACCGGCGGCGGCATTGCCGGCCACGCAGTTCGACGAGGTGACGAACGGGTAGGTGCCGTGGTCGACGTCGAGCAGCGAACCCTGAGCGCCTTCGAACAGCAGGTTGGCGCCGGCCTTGTGCGCCGCGTACAGCGCGCTCGACACGTCGGTCACCATCGGACGCAGGCGCGGCACGTAGGCCAGCGCGTCGTCGAGGGTCTTCTGATAGTCGACTTTCGGCGCCTTCAGGTAGTTTTCCAGCACGAAGTTATGGTAATCGAGGTTCTCGGCCAGTTTCTCGGCAAAGCGCTTCTCGTTCAGCAGGTCGGCGATGCGGATCGCGCGGCGTGCAACCTTGTCTTCGTAGGCCGGGCCGATGCCCTTGCCGGTGGTGCCGATCTTCGCATCGCCACGCTTGGCTTCACGCGCCAGGTCGATCGCGGTGTGGTAAGGCAGGATCACGGGCGCCGCGTCCGACACTTTCAGGCGCGAGGCGACTTCGACGCCGATCGCTTCGAGCTTGTCGATTTCGCGCAGCACGTCCGGCACCGACACCACCACACCGTTACCGATGTAGCAGGCCACGCCTGGACGCATGATGCCCGAAGGGATCAGTTGCAGCGCGGTTTTCACGCCGCCGATGACCAGCGTGTGGCCTGCATTGTGGCCGCCCTGGAAGCGCACCACACCCTGGGCGTGATCGGTCAACCAATCGACGATCTTGCCTTTACCTTCATCGCCCCATTGGGTGCCGATGACAACGACGTTCTTTGCCATAATTTTCTTTGACATCACTCAACCTAAGTTTTTAAGAATCCAGCTACTACCATTATCGGCAAGTACCAGCACGCGATCGCACTCGAACTCGTCTTGTTCATTACTGTGACCCGGCAAACTCTGGATCACGACCTCGCCCGCCTTGCGCAACTCGGCGATTTTTTCCTTCAATTCTGGCGCGCTGCCCCACGGCGCGCGGATCGAATGCTTGCGCTCCGCGGTCGGCAACAGGCGCGCCAGTTCGCGCAAATCGAGCGAGAAGCCGGTCGCGGGACGAGCCCGGCCGAACGCTTCGCCGACGTGGTCATAACGGCCGCCGCGCGCAACCGCGTTCGGCAAGCCAGGTACATACAGCGCAAACATCGCGCCGCTTTCATATTGGTAGCCGCGCAGGTCGGCCAGGTCGATCGCCACTTCGGCGCGGCCCAGTGCCGAGCCCGCCAGCGCGGCCAGTTCGGCCAGCGCCTTGAGCACGCCCGGCAATGGCGGCAGCACCTCGCGCGCACGCGCCAGCACATCGATGTCGCCGTACAGGTTCGGCAAGGCCAGCAGCGCGTCGCGCGTGACCGCATCGTAGGAGGCCGTCAGGGCGCGCAAGCCTGGCGCATCTTTCGCGCGCAGCAGGCTGTACAGGGCGGCTTCGTCGCGGCCAGCCGCGTCATCCTGCGCAATAATAGCGCGCAACAGGCCGACGTGCGACAGATCGAGGCGCACGCTGTCAAAGCCGGCCAGTGCCAGCGAGGCCAGCGCCAGTTCCTGGATTTCGGCGTCCGCTTCCAGGCCGGCATGGCCATAGATTTCGGCGCCGATCTGCAGCGGCTCGCGCGTCGCATGCAAGCCCGACGGACGGGTATGCAGCACGCTGCCGGCATAGCACAGGCGGGTGACGGTGGCGCGGTTGAGCAGATGGGCGTCGATACGGGCCACTTGCGTGGTCATGTCGGCGCGCAGGCCGAGCATGCGACCCGACAGCTGGTCCACCAGCTTGAAGGTGCGCAGATCGGTATCCTTGCCGGCGCCGGTCATCAGCGACTCCAGATATTCGAGCAGCGGCGGCATCACCAGTTCATATCCGTACAGACGGAAATTATCCAGCATGAGGCGGCGCAGCTCTTCGATCTTGCGCGCTTCCGACGGCAACACATCGGCAATATTTTCGGGCAAAAGCCAATTCGGCATGAGGGAGCGAGATACGGAAGAAAGTTGAAAAATGCATCAGGCGAGGCAGCGGCGGGCGCGCCAGGCAAGAGGCCGAACCTGATATTTTACGCGAAAAAGTATGGCTTTAGGGATAAGTTGTCGCCACGGCGATAACTCAAGGCAAAAAAACCGCGCTTTTCACCGGCCCGCATGACCATCGCGGCCACAAAAAAGCGGGGCCGGCATCGCTGCCGGCCCCGCCTGAAGTACTGCCCTTGGATTACTTTTTGGCGGCGCCGGCCGAACCGGCCGAGCCATTGCCCTTGAAGTATTTGAAGAACTCCGAGCTCGAATCGACCACCATCACGTCGCCCTTGTCCTTGAACGTGGCGCGGTAGGCTTCCAGGCTGCGGTAGAACTTGTAGAACTCCGGATTGCGGCCAAACGCTTCGGCGTAGATCTGCGACGCCTTGGCGTCGCCCTCGCCGCGCAGCTTCTCGGCTTCGCGGTAGGCTTCGGCCAGGATCACGGTGCGCTGCTTGTCGGCGTCGGCGCGGATCTTCTCGGAATCGGCCGAACCGGTCGAACGCAGCTCGTTGGCCACGCGCACGCGCTCGGATTTCATCCGTTCATACACCGAGTTGTTGATCTGTTCGACGTAGTCGACGCGTTTCAGGCGCACGTCGATGATCTCGACACCGATGGCTTTCGCTTCGGCCGAGACCTTGGCCAGGATCGCTTCCATCACCTTGCCGCGCTGGCCAGAGATCACTTCGCGCACGGTGCGCTTGGTGATTTCGTCGTTCAAGGCGGCCTTGACGATCTGCGACATGCGGTTGCGGGCCGGATTTTCATCGCCGCCGAAGCTGCGGAAATACAGCAGCGGATCACCGATGCGCCATTTCACATAGGCGTCGACCAGGATGTTTTTCTTCTCGGCCGTGATGAAGCGTTCCGGCTCCGGCGTGTCCAGGGTCAGGATGCGCTTGTCCAGGTACAGCACGTTCTGGAACGGCGGCGGCAGCTTGAAGTACAAGCCCGGCTCGCGTATCACTTCCTTGACTTCACCGAGGGCGAAGACGACCGCATATTTACGCTGGTCGACCACGAACACGGTCGAGGAGAGGAGCATGATCGCGATAAAGCCCGCGATCAGGGCGGCTACGATACGGTTCATTAGCGGCTCTCCCGTTCACGCGAAGAGCGGCGCGTATTGACTTCGACTGTCGGCATGGCGTCCTGTGGCAAAACAGTGGTGGTGGCAGGGGCGGCGGCACGCGCGGCAGCGGCGCTGGCGTCGGTCGCGGCCGTCTGGGCGATCAGCTTGTCGAGCGGCAGGTACAGCAGGTTGCTGCCGCTTTTCGCGTCAACCATGACCTTGCTGGCGCTGCTGAACACGGTCTGCATGGTTTCCAGATACATGCGGTCGCGCGTGACGGCCGGCGCTTTCTGGTATTCCACCAGCACCTGCTTGAAGCGCGAGGCATTACCGGCGGCGTTCTCGGTCACCATGGCGCTGTACGCTTCGGCTTCTTCCATCAGGCGGAAGGCGGCGCCGCGCGCTTTCGGAATCACGTCGTTGGCATAGGCCTGGCCTTCGTTCTTCTGGCGCTCGCGGTCCTGGCCCGCTTTCACGGCATCGTCAAACGCGGCCTGCACCTGCTCCGGCGGCTGCACCGCCTGCATCGTCACGTTGGTGATCAATGCGCCCAGCTTGTAGCGGTCGACGATCTGCTGCATCAGCTTCTGGGTTTCGTAGGCCACTTTTTCGCGGCCTTCGTACAGCACGAAGTCCATCTTGCTGCGGCCGACCACTTCGCGGATCGCCGTTTCGGCGACCTGGCGCAAGGTGTCTTCCTGGTCGCGGTTCTGGAACAGCCAGTCGACCGGTCCTTTCAGCGTGTATTGCACGGCGAACTGGATGTCGATGATGTTTTCATCGTCGGTCAGCATCAGCGACTCGTTGGCCTGCTTGTTGCGCAGCGACTGGCGGTAACCGACTTCGACCGTGCGCACCTGCGAGACATTGACGGTTTCGTCGGTCTGGAACGGATACGGCCAGCGCCAGTTGAGGCCGGCCGGTGCGGTACGCGTGTACTTGCCGAACGTCATGACGACGCCGTTCTGCCCCTCTTGCACGATAAAGGCGCCGCTGGCCAGCCAGATGAAGACGGCGATCACGCCCACCACGCCGGCGGTGATGCCGGCGCCCTTCATGTCCGGACGCGGGCCGCCACCGTTGTTGTTGCCGCCGTTATTGCCGCCGTTGTCGGGACGGTTCTTCTGGCCGAAGAAGGCGTTCAGGCGCTGATTGAAATCGCGCCACAGCTGATCGAGATCCGGCGGACCTTCGCCGGGCTTTTTGCCTTCTTGGGCTTTCTTGCCGTCGTCCTTGTTGTTGCCCCAGCGGGGGTCATTCAGGGACAACTTCAAGCCTGTTTTTTTGAGTAGGGAGACAAGCATAACTATCGTGTTCCGACTTTGGAGTGGGTGGAAATACCATCGTCCGGGCCAGTTTCTTCGGCCTGGTCCCGGGCGGCGCCATCGTGCTGGCCAGCGTGATCGTCTTGCTCTTCCTGCTCGTCGATCAACTGGCCGTCCTGTGCTGCATCGTACTGATAGAGGTGGGCCGAACGCGGCGCGCTCTTGGCCATCTCGACGATGGCCTCGCGCAACAGGTCCAGCCCGCTGCCCTTGTGCGCGCTGACGAATACGCGGCTGAGCGTGCCATTTTCATCGCGCTCCACCGAAGGCTCCAGCCCGGCCGCGTCGATCTTGTTCCACACCAGAATTTGCGGAATATGATCGGCGCCGATCTCTTGCAAGACCAGGTTGACCTGCTCGATCTGCTCCATGCGCACCGGCGACGAAGCGTCGACGACGTGCAGCAGCAGATCGGCATGGATGGTTTCTTCCAGCGTGGCGCGAAACGCCGCCACCAGCTGGTGCGGCAATTCGCGCACGAAACCCACCGTGTCCGAGATCACCACATTGCCCACTTCCTGGCCGAGATAGACCCGGCGCGAGGTGGTGTCGAGCGTGGCGAACAGCTGGTCGGCCACATACACGCCGGCCTTGGTTACGGCGTTGAACAGGGTCGACTTGCCGGCATTGGTATAGCCGACCAGCGAGACTGAAAACGTGTGATTGCGGCCACGCGCGCGGCGTTGCGTTTCGCGTTGCTTGTGCAGTTTTTCCAGCCGTGCGCGCAGCGCCTTGACCCTGTCGCCGATCAGGCGGCGGTCGGTCTCGAGCTGCGTCTCGCCGGGGCCGCGCAGGCCGATACCGCCCTTTTGCCGCTCAAGGTGAGTCCAGCCGCGGATCAGGCGCGTGGCCAGATGCTGCAGCTGGGCCAGCTCGACCTGCAGCTTGCCCTCGTGGCTTTGCGCGCGTTGCGCAAAGATGTCGAGGATCAGGCTGGTACGGTCGAGCACGCGCACATTCAGGCGCTTTTCCAGATTGCGCTGCTGTGCGGGCGAGAGGGCATGGTTGAAGATGACGATTTCCAGGCCATCGTTGACGACGGCGTCACCGATCTCGTCCGCCTTGCCGCTGCCGACGAAATAGGCGGAATCGGGACTGGAACGCTTGGCGGTGATGGTGGAAATCGGGTCGGCGCCAGCCGAGCGCGACAACAGCATCAGTTCCTCCATGCTGGCGGCAAAGTCGCTGTGACCGAAGTCAACTCCGACTAGTGCCGCGCGCATGATGGCAACAGACAGGTTGTCGCGAGCGCCGATGCGGATGCATCAACGCCGCTGGCACGGACGCAGGCGATGGAAGGTGAAAGGCGCGGGGCCGTCAAGCTCAACGCTTTACTCCGCTTCGGATTCAATATTGAGATTGACGGCACGGGCCGGCACCACTGTCGAGATGGCATGCTTGTACACCATCTGTGTCACCGTATTGCGCAGCAATACGACATATTGATCGAACGATTCGATATGGCCCTGCAATTTAATGCCATTGACCAGGTAGATCGAGACAGGAACATGCTCTTTGCGTAATGCATTGAGGAATGGGTCTTGTAACAGTTGCCCTTTGTTGCTCATAACAGCTCCGTTTGTTTATGTTGTTGTGTAAGAATTGGAGGCGACTCGCTTGATTTCAAGTGCTCTCACACCTCTCTCGCAGAGAAAGATGCTTCACAGCTACTGTAACCTGTTTTCGCGATCGCTGTCGCGCAGGGTGCATTAACAGATTATTATTCTGGCGTTAATGCCCACGAATGGCAATCTTATTTGCTATCGGCGCCGCATTATTACCGCGGCGCCTTAATTAACGCTTAATGTTGCGCCGGATTTATTTGCTCGGCGTGCGCGCAAACGGATTTTTACCGGTGCGCAGTTCGATCCGCAATGGCGTGCCGACCAGCGCAAAAGTATCGCGGAAATGTTTTTCCAGATAGCGTTTGTACGGGTCGCCCACGGCGTCGAGCGCATTGCCGTGGATCACGATCACCGGCGGGTTCATGCCGCCCTGGTGGGCGTAGCGCAGCTTCGGACGGATCGAGCCCTTGCGGCGCGGCTCCTGCTTCTCCACCGCTTCGATCAGGGCCCGCGTCAGCTTCGGCGTCGACAGGTCGCACATGGCGGCCGCATAGGCGGCGTTGAGCGACTTCATCAGCGGACCGATGTTGGTGCCCTTCAGCGCCGAAATGAAATGCATCTGCGCGAACGACAGAAAGTCGAGCTTGCGGTCGATATCGATCTTGATCTCGTCGCGTTCGTGCGATTGCAGGCCGTCCCACTTGTTGACGGCCACCACCAGCGCGCGGCCCGATTCCAGAATAAAGCCGGCGATATGCGCGTCCTGTTCCGAAATATCCTGCTGTGCGTCGAGCATCAGCACCACCACGTTGGCTTCCGAAATCGACTGCAGCGTTTTGACCACCGAGAATTTCTCGATCGCTTCGAACACCTTGCCGCGGCGGCGGATACCGGCCGTGTCGATCAGCGTATATTGCTGGCCGTCGCGTTCGAACGGGATTTCGATCGAGTCGCGCGTCGTGCCCGGCATGTCGAAGGCGATCACGCGCTCTTCGCCCAGCAGGGTGTTGATGAGGGTCGACTTGCCCACGTTCGGACGGCCGACCAGGGCGATCTTGATGCCGCGATCGGTTTTTTCCAGCTCTTCCGGTTCATCCGGACGCTGCGCGAAGGCCAGGTCCAGCATCACTTCGACCAGGTCGTTGACGCCGTCGCCGTGCGCGGACGAGATCGCATACGGATCGCCCATGCCCAGTTCATAGAACTCGGACACCACGGCCGTATAGCGCATGCCTTCGCTCTTGTTGACCACCAGCAGAACGGGACGACCGCTCTTGCGCAGGAAGTCGACGATGGTCTTGTCATGCGGCGTCAGGCCCTGGCGGCCGTCGACGATGAACACCACCACGTCGGCCTCGGCCACGGCCTGCTTGGTCTGCAGTGCCATCTGGTGCATGATGCCTTCCTTGGCGACGGGTTCGAAACCACCCGTATCGATGACCAGGAAGGGACGTTCGCCGACACGGCCTTCGCCATAGTGACGATCGCGCGTCAACCCAGGCAAATCCGCCACCAGCGCATCGCGCGAGCGGGTCAGACGATTGAATAAAGTCGATTTCCCAACATTGGGTCGACCTACTAGTGCAATTACCGGCTTCATTTGTATTACTCGACCGCGAGAGCGGTCACTGTCCCTGATTGGGTTTGAAAAATCAAATTCGAACCTGCGACCACCGGCACCGAGACGATCGGGCTGCCGTCGGTGCTGACCCGACCTATTAATGCGCCATCTTCCCGTGACAGGAAGTGGATGTAACCTTGATAGTCGCCGATGGCCACGCTGCGGCCATACGATGCGGGCGTGGACAGGCGGCGGCGCGCCAGCGCCTCGTTCTTCCAGGCGCCCTGCCCGCCTTCGCGGGCGAATGCCAGCACGGTGCCCTGGTCATCGGCGGTAAACACGAAACGCTGGTCGACCGCCACGCCCACATCGGACGAGACCGGCTTGGTCCAGCGCGGCACGCCCGTGGCGGCGTCGAAACAACCGGCCTTGCCCTGGTAGGTGACGGTGCACACTTCGCCTTCAAACACCACCGGCGTGCCGGCGATGTCGGAGACGCGTTCCAGTTCGGTGGCGCCACGCGGTTCGCTGACCACGGTTTCCCAGCGCACCACGCCGGTGGCCGCCGTCAGCGCCACCAGCTTGCCGCCCGGCTGGGCGACATACACGTTCGTGCCGCCGAGCACCATGCCCGGCGCATTGCGCAGGGTCAGGGCCGGTGTCGTACGCTGCACCACCCACTTGCGTTCGCCGGTCCTGGCATCGAAACCGAGGATGCGGTTGTCGACGCTGCGCACAACCACCACGCCTTCGCCGACCACCGGCGCCGTCAGCACTTCGCTTGACGCCTGGGCTTTCCACAGTTCCTTGCCATTCGCGTCAAACGCCAGGATCACGCCCTTGGCGCCGCCGACCGCCACCACGTTGCCGTCGGTGCCGGGACTGGACGTGATGTCGGCGCCGGCCTTGATGCGCCAGGTTTCACGGCCGGTGGCCGCATCGAGGCGCGCCAGCGCGCCATCGGCGTTGACCACGTACAGGCTGCCGCCGGACAGTGCCGGAGTGAACGCATACACGCCCGACTTGCCGATCGAATACTTCCATGCTTCGCGCACGGCCATGCTCGATTTTAACTCGACCAGCTTGGCCGGCTCGGTTTTCGGATCTTTCTTGGCAAACGGATTCCATGACGAGCAACCCGCCATCAAGACCAACAGGCTTGCCGCTACCAGCTTTTCAGTGAGACGCATAAATGTTATCCAACCTTTTTCTTGTACTTGTAAGGACTATCAGGCAGCCGCTGGTGCGGCCTTGGCCTTCTCTTCCGGCACGCTGCCGCCGATCGCTTCCAGTTTCACCTGGATCAGCTGGCGGCCAGGGTTGTTCTTGTCGGTCGCGGTGAACGCGGCCAGGTAGGCGGTGCGCGCATCGGCCAGCTTGTTCTGCGCGACCAGGATATCGCCCTTGCGGTCGGCCACGGCGCCGGCGAATTGCGGCACGCTGGCGCCCGACAAGGCTTTCAGGGCGTCGTCGTAGGCTTTTTCATCGAGCAGCACGCCAGCCAGGCGCAGCTTGGCGATCACCTTGTACTCTTCGCTGCCGTGCTCGGCTACCCAGGTCAGCTGGGCCTTGGCGGTTTTCAGGTCGTTCGCCTCAAAAGCCGCCTTGGCCGCGGCCAGGCCACTCATCTGTGCGTACGCCGTGCTGCCGAAGCGCGACTGCATGTCGCCGGCCGCGCGCTGGATCTTGGCGGCGTCCTTGGCGGCGATGGCGCCTTGCAGCTCATCGTACAGCTGGCCCGCCTGCGCGGCCTGGGTGCGCTGGTAGTACTGCCAGCCAGCCCAGCCGCTGTAGCCGGCCAGCGCCACGATCAGGACCCAGGAGGTCAGGTTGCCATAGCGCTTCCACCATGCCGAGAGGGATGCCAGTTGTTCTTGCTCTTCGTGATCGTATGCCATGAGTCGTCAGTGTAATGAGTAGTGGATCGAGGGGTACGCCATGTTGCCACATTGCGGCGGCAACGTAGTTCAATGATGGTGATGCACATGGCCGCCAGGGCCGTGGTCATGACCGCAATCGTGGTCGCCGATGATCTGGTCGACCACGTAGTCGACGACATCGTCGAACGGCACCGTGTTCTGCTGCGCCGCGCCTTCGGCGTCGCGCAGCGCTTTCACGGTGGCGACGTGGTTGGCGACTTCATCGTCGCCGAGGATCACGGCAAACGAAGCGCCGCTGGCGTCGGCCTTTTTCATCTGCGTCTTGAAGCTGCCGCCGCCATTGCTGGCCGCGCAGTGCAGCACCACGTCCAGGCCCGCGTCACGGATGCGCTCGGCCAGCACGAAGGCTTGCAGGCCCGCCTGCTCGCCCTGGTGCACCAGGTAGACGTCGCACTGGGCCGGGGCTTCCGGTTCGGCCGCGTCTTTCATCAGCAGCACCAGGCGCTCGACGCCCATGCCGAAGCCGACGGCCGGGGTCGACTTGCCGCCGAACATTTCGACCATGCCGTCATAGCGGCCGCCGGCACACACCGTGCCTTGCGCGCCCAGCTTGTCGCTGACCCACTCGAACACCGTGCGGTTGTAGTAGTCGAGGCCGCGCACCAGGCGTGGATTGATGGTGAACGGAATATTGTTGTGATTCAAAATCTTCTGCAGGCCGTGGAAGTGGGCCAGCGATTCTTCGCCCAGGTAGTCCAGCAGCTTGGGCGCGCCATTTACCAGTTCCTGCATGGCAGGGTTCTTGGTGTCCAGGATGCGCAGCGGATTGCTGTGCAGGCGGCGCTTGGCTTCTTCGTCGAGCAGCTCGCTGTGGCTTTCCAGGTAGGTGATCAGGTCGGCGCGGTGGCGCAGGCGCTCGGCCGCGTCGCCGATCGAATTGAGTTCCAGGCGGATGCCTTCCAGGCCCAGGTCATCCCACAGGCGGCGCGACAGCATGATGATTTCGGCGTCGATATCCGGGCCGGTGAATCCAATCGCCTCCACGCCGAACTGGTGGAACTGGCGGTAGCGGCCCTTCTGCGGGCGCTCGTGGCGGAACATCTGGCCCTTGTACCACAGGCGTTTCGGGCCTTCGTAGACCAGATTGTGTTCGACCACGGCGCGTACCACGCCGGCCGTGCCTTCAGGGCGCAGGGTCAGGTTGTCGCCGTTCATCGAATCGGTGAACGAATACATTTCCTTTTCGACGATATCGGTGACGGCGCCGATGGCGCGCGCGAACAATTTGGTTTCTTCCACGATCGGCGTGCGGATCTGCTGGAAGCCATAGCTTTGCAGCACCGACTGGGCCGTGTTTTCAAACAATTCCCACAGCGGCGCATCGGCCGGCAGCACGTCGTTCATGCCTTTGACGGCGGTGATTTTATCGGCTTTTTTATTTTCGGACATATGTGTTCTTCTTTACTTTTTGCTTTACCTGAGTTGTCGGATTACGCCCGGAGGGCTAATCCGACCTACGCCGTTACCGTGGCGGCAGCGCCATAATGGCTTTTTACATACTTCAGGACGATGTCCTGGAATTCTTCGACGATGCGCTCGCCACGCAGGGTGACGACTTTTTCGCCATCGACAAACACCGGCGCGGCCGGCGATTCGCCGGTGCCGGGCAGGCTGATGCCGATATTCGCATGCTTCGATTCGCCAGGGCCGTTGACGATGCAGCCCATCACGGCCACGTTCATCGCTTCCACGCCCGGATACAATTTTTTCCATTCCG
Source organism: Janthinobacterium sp. PSPC3-1 (assembly GCF_049896105.1). Lineage (NCBI taxonomy): Bacteria > Pseudomonadati > Pseudomonadota > Betaproteobacteria > Burkholderiales > Oxalobacteraceae > Janthinobacterium > Janthinobacterium sp. PSPC3-1. The sequence goes on from NZ_JAFCTQ010000028.1 coordinate 12,436, forward strand.
GCATCTGCTCGCGCAGATAGGTCTGGATATTGTCGGCCAGTTCCTGGAAGGTGGTGGACGTCGTGCGGCCGCAACCGGGGCAAGCGATCACCATCGGCGCGAACTTGCGCAGGCCCATGGTCTGCAAAATTTCCTGTCCGACGATCACTTCGCGCGTGCGGTCGCCACCCGGTTCGGGCGTGAGCGAAATGCGGATGGTGTCGCCGATGCCCTCTTGCAGCAATACCGACAGCGCCGCCGTGGATGCCACGATGCCCTTGCTGCCCATGCCCGCTTCGGTCAGGCCCAGGTGCAGCGGATAGTCGCAGCGTTTGGCCAGCTCGCGGTAGACGGCGATCAGGTCCTGCACGCCGGACACCTTGCACGACAGGATGATCTTGTCGCGCGCCAGGCCCAGCTCTTCGGCGCGCACGGCGTTTTCGATCGCCGACGTGACCAGCGCTTCGTACATCACCGCCTGCGCCGGCCATGGCTCGGCGCGGCCCGCGTTTTCATCCATGATGCGCGCCAGCAGGGCCTGGTCCAGGCTGCCCCAGTTCACGCCGATGCGCACCGGCTTGTCGTAGCGGCAGGCCGCTTCGATCATCTGCGCGTATTGCGTGTCGCGCTTGGCGCCCTTGCCGACGTTGCCCGGATTGATACGGTACTTCGACAGCGCGCGTGCGCAATCGGGATAGTCGTTCAGCAGAGTGTGGCCGTTATAGTGAAAGTCCCCTACCAGCGGCACGTCGATGCCCATCTTGTCGAGCTGGTCGCGGATATACGGCACGGCCATCGCCGCTTCGGGCCGGTCCACCGTCAAGCGCACCAGTTCCGAACCGGCACGCGCCAGTTCCTTGATCTGGATCGCCGTGCCGATGGCGTCGGCGGTATCGGTATTGGTCATCGACTGCACCACCACGGGGGCGTCGCCGCCCACCCAGATCTGGCGCTGGCCGTGGGCGACCAACACCTTGCGGCTGTCGCGCCGGCCGGACGGGCCGGAGCCGATCGCTGTATTCGAGGTAGCCATATTCATAGTCTTGTCTTGTTGAACGAGTTACTTGACGCCGTTACTTGATATTGACGCGGGAAATCGTGCCGCCCGAAATGGTCGGCAGGTCCAGCCTGGCGCCACGCAGGGTGGCCTGCACCACGTCAGGCTTGCCCACCACCAGCACGGCCGGGCCGGTGATATCAAACGTTTCCGTGCTGCCCGCCTTGACCAGGCGCGAAATCAGCGGCGTGCTGCCGGGGCGGCGAATTTCAACCCAGGAATCCTGTTCCACCTTCAGGACCAGCGCATTGGCGCTGGCGACGGCCGGCGCTGCCGCTGGCGTCTCGGCGGCCGGCGCCGGCACGGTGGCAGGCGCTGCGGCCAGGGTGGAGGCTGGAGCGGGCGCAGGCGCGTCGTTGCTGCTACCGGCCGGTGGCGGCACGGAAATCAGCGGCACCGACGGCGTCTGCACCGGCGACAGGTCCTGGCCCGGCTTGATCAGGGTGGTTTCCACCGGCGCGGTCACGCCCGTATGCACGGCTTCCTTGTCGCCATGGGCAAACAGGGTCTCCGGCACATAACCCATTTTATAGGCGCCAAAAGCGGCGGCGGCCACCACCGCCACGGCGCCGGCGATCCAGACGCCGGAATGCGAGGAGCGTTGCGTCATTGACGGGAAGCGCGACTCGGAAAACGTGGCCGAAATATCGCGGCGCGCAGGCGCGGCCTGGTGTTCGTGCACCGGCGTCGGCGGATGAACTTCGATCATCGCCACCAACGGCGCCGCATCGAGCCGCACCACCTTGGCATAGGCGCGCACGAAACCGCGCACCACGGCCAGGTTCGGCAAGGCCGCCACATCGCCCTCTTCCAGCGCCACCACCTGGCGCGGCGCCAGCTTGAGCTGTTCAGCCACCTGCTCCACCGGCCAGCCCAGTGCTTCGCGCTGCGCCTTCAGTTGTGCGCCTGCCGACGCAAGATTGCCCTGGGGCTGCTGCTGAGGTGTTTCTGCCCGCTCTGAATTCATTGGTATCCCTGTCTCACTCATCAAACGCCCCACTTTGATAAGCAGCATATTCGGGCGAGCCGGAATGGTGGCGGCGCAATTGCGCCACCAGGCCAGCTTCCGCACCCGCATCTCCGAGCTTATGCCGCACCTTGATCGCTAGCCACAGCACATCGGCCGTCTGGCTTTCCATTATCGTTACACCGCCGAGGCGCTCGAGATAGCGCGCCGCCTGCCGGTAGTCCTGCTGTTCGTAATACGTGCGCGCCAGTCCGGCGTACGTGCTTGCCACGCCCGGCGCCAAGCGCTCCGCGCGCAGCCAGTAAGCGCTCGCACGCGCATAATCCTTCATTGCCAGGCTGCAAGCGCCGCCATTGTTCAGCGCCTTTTCCGGCGTCACGTAGGCAGCATCTTGCAGCGCGGCGTCAAAATACGCCAGCGATTGCGCCGCACGCCCGGTCTGGCACAGGAACTGGCCATAATTATTGCTCAACTCGGGATTGTGGGGCGCAAGGCGCAATGCGTAAAGAAAATCTTTTTCAGCAGGCGCGGGCTGGCGCATGGCGGCGAGGATCAGCGCGCGCATGCCGTAAGCCTGGGCCTCGCCCGGCGCCAGAGTAAGCGCCTGCTCCACCTCTTTCAAGGCAACGCCGAACTGGCCTTGTTCATAGTAGGCGCTGGCCAGTTGCAGGCGCAGCGCGGCACGTTCGCGCAAGGAGGCGGCTTGCGCCTTGTCCGCGGTGGAAGCACAGCCGGCCAGCAGCACGACCAGGCTGACAGCAGCCACGGCAAGCGCGCGAGGGTAAGCCATGCCTCCCCGCATCAGGAGCGGATCTCGACGATCTTGCCGAAATTGGCGCCGAACTTTTGCTGGTATTCCGTCATTTTTTCCATCCGCTCCTGCACCCGCGTGCGGTCCTTGACTTCGCCGGCCAACTGGCCGCAGGCCGCATCGATATCGTCGCCGCGCGTCTTGCGCACGGTGGTGATGATGCCGCCATCCATCAGCACCTGGGCAAACGCCTTGATGCGCGGGTTTTTCGAGCGGAACAGGCCCGACTCGGGAAACGGGTTGAACGGGATCAGATTGAACTTGCAGTTCACGCCGAACTCGCGGTCCTGCACCAGCGCCAGCAGTTCGCGCGCGTGCTCGTCGCTGTCGTTGACGCCGTCGAGCATGCAGTATTCGAAGGTGATGAAGTCGCGCGGCGCGAATTCCAGATAGCGCTTGCAGGCCGCCATCAGCTCCTTCAACGGATATTTCTTGTTCAGAGGAATCAAGCCATCGCGCAAGGTATCGTTCGAGGCGTGCAGCGAGACGGCCAGGGCCACCGGCACTTCCTGCGACAGCTTGTCCATCATCGGTACCACGCCCGAGGTCGACAGGGTCACGCGGCGACGCGACAGGCCGTAGGCGTTATCGTCGAGCATCAATTTGAGCGCGGTGACGGTCGGCTCGAAGTTCAGCAGCGGCTCGCCCATGCCCATCATCACCACATTGGTGATCTGGCGCTCGCCCTTCGGGCCCGGCTCGATGCCCTTGGTGCGGCGCAGTTCGAATTCCGCCATCCACAGCTGGCCGATGATCTCGCCCACGCTGAGGTTGCGGTTGAAGCCCTGCTTGCCGGTCGAGCAGAAACGGCAGTTGACGGCGCAGCCGGCCTGGGTCGAAATGCACAGGGTGCCGCGGTTTTCTTCCGGGATGAACACGGTTTCCACGGCATTGCCATTGCCCACGTCGACCAGCCACTTGCGCGTGCCGTCGGTGGAGGTATGGTCGCTGATGATGGCCGGGGCGCGCACTTCGGCGCGCGTGGCCAGCTTGTCGCGCAGCGACTTGGCCAGGTCGGTCATGGCATCGAAGTCGGAGGCGCCAAACTGGTGTATCCAACGTTGCAATTGTTTCGCACGAAACGGTTTCTCTCCCAACTCGGCGCAATAAGCGATCAGCTGCGCGGGATCGAGGTCCAGCAAGTTGGTGAGGGTAGTCGTCGTCATGATGTTGCCTATTCTAAAAATCCGTCCCCGCGCGCAGAAGAAACAAGCGCAGCGGGAACAGGGGGTGATAAAGTTATTTCACAGATAACGCCAGGAAATAACGTTATCCAAGGCGATTAGGCCTTCAATTCTGGGAAGAAGTAAGCGATTTCCACTTGAGCAGCTTCGACAGCGTCCGAACCGTGAACGGCGTTGGCATCGATCGAATCGGCGAAATCGGCGCGGATCGTGCCTTTTTCCGCTTTTTTCGGATCCGTTGCGCCCATCAGGTCACGGTGGGCCAGAACGGCGTTTTCGCCTTCCAGGGCCTGGATCATGACTGGACCGGAAACCATGAAGGTCACCAGGTCGTTGAAGAAGCCGCGCTCTTTGTGCGCTGCGTAGAAGCCTTCAGCTTGTTCGCGCGTCAGTTGGGTCATGCGGGCTGCAACGATCTTCAGGCCAGCGTTTTCGAAACGGCTGTAGATTTGGCCGATTACGTTTTTTGCAACTGCGTCTGGTTTGATGATCGACAGGGTGCGTTCGATTGCCATGTGTGAAAACTCCAATAAAAAGAAAGGTTTAAAACAATAATTGATAGTTCAATCAACCTTCGATTTTACCATACTACGCTTCATGTCACCCAGCATGACAGTCACGTTCCTGCAACCCGGCTGCGTTTAATGCAATCTTAAGCTGGTTTTTTTGCAAAAAAGCGGGTCCATGCTATCCTTGCACAAAGAAGTAAATCGATTTGACAACACGGAGGCTTTATGAATCAGAACATGCAACGCACCTTTGACCTGTCGGGAGGCATGCAACAAGTACGCCATCAGGTCTTGCGCAATACCTACTGGCTGCTGGCGCTGTCCATGATACCGACCGTGCTGGGCGCTTTCATCGGCGTGCAGATGCACCTGCCGATGCTGACCGGCGGCATGGGCTTCATCATCTTCATGGTGGTGGCGTTCGGCTTCATGTACGCGATTGAAAAAACCAAGAATTCCGGTCTCGGCGTCGCCGTGCTGCTGGGCTTCACCTTCTTCATGGGCCTGATGCTCACGCCTATCCTGACCCGCACCCTGGGCTACTCGAACGGCGGCATGCTGATCATGACAGCCTTCGGCGGCACGGCCACCATCCTGGCCGTGATGGCGACGATCGCCACGGTCTCGAAGCGCGATTTTTCGGCAATGGGCAAATGGCTGTTCGCCGGCGTGATCGTGCTGATCCTGGCGTCGGTAGCAAATATTTTCCTGGGCCTGTCGGCACTGTCGATCGTGATCTCGGTGGTGGCGATTGCGATCTTCTCGGCCTACATCCTGTATGACGTGCAGCAGATCATCAACGGCGGCGAGACCAACTACATCTCGGCCACCCTGCGCATCTACCTGGACGTGTACAACATCTTCACCAGCCTGCTGTCCCTGCTGGGCTTCGCCGGCGGCAGCCGCGATTAAGCGCAGTCGCAAAATACGTCCATGGCTGCGTTGCGGCGCCTCGCCGTACTAGCGTACTGCCTTCGGCGCCACGCCTTGCCCTGAACGTTTTTGCGAAGCACTTATAATTGGAATGATGCAGCAACAAAAAAACCGGCCTAGGCCGGTTTTTTTACGTCCATCAAATCGCATCGCCAAAAACAAGCTCATCAGCAAGGCTCGTTAGAACCCCCGTCCCCTGCACAGGCTATCCGGGCCAAGCGGGCCCGAAAAATGTCGAGGGCAAGGCGCAGCGACGCAGACAGTACGACTGTACGACAAGGAGCTGCAACGCAGCCATCGGCATTTTCTCGGGCCCGCGTCTCCGGCCCGCCGTTTTTATGACTTACGCAATCAGATCAAACACCGCCATCGACTCCACATGCGAAGTGTGCGGAAACATATTAACCACACCCGCCTTGGACAGCTTGTAACCCGCCTCCAGCACCAGAATGCCGGCATCGCGCGCCAGGGTCGAGGGGCTGCACGAAACGTAGACGATACGTTTCGGCAGCATGTCCGGGCGCGTTTGCGCCAGTCCGACCAGCGCCTGGCACAGGGCCATGGCGCCGTCGCGCGGCGGGTCGACCAGGATGCGGTCGAACTTGCCCAGGGCGATCAGGTCGTCGGTGGTGACTTCGAACAGGTTGCGCGTCGAGAACGAGGTTTTTTCCGACAAGCCATTGGCCAGCGCGTTTTCCAGCGCGCGCTCGGTCAGGGTGGTGCTGCCTTCGATGCCGACCACTTCGCTGCCCTGCGTCGCCAGCGGCAGGGTGAAATTGCCCAGGCCGCAGAACAGGTCGGCCACGCGGTCGGTCGGTTGCACTTCCAAGAGGCGCAGCGCTTTCGACACCAGCACGCGGTTGATATGGTGGTTCACCTGGGTAAAGTCGACCGGCTTGAACGGCATGCGCACGTTGAATTCCGGCAGCAGATAATGCAGCTGCTTGTCGAGCGGATAGAACGGCACCGCCGTCTCCGGCCCTTTTACCTGCAGCCACCATTGCACGCCGTATTCGTCGGCAAACGCTTTCAGCCTGGTTTCATCGTCCGCGGTCAACGGCGCCATGATGCGCAGCACCATGGCGGTAACGTCTTCGCCGATGGCCAGCTCGATCTGCGGCATCTGGTCGAAGATGGACAGCGAACCGATCAGCGCGCGCAGCGGCAGCAGCATGGCGGAGATATGCGGCGGCAGGATTTCGCAGCTGTCGATATCGGCGACAAAGGCCGATTTCTTTTCATGGAAACCGACCAGCACCGTCTCTTTTTTCTTTACGTGGCGCACCGACAGGCGCGCGCGGTAGCGGTAGCCCCAGGTCGGGCCGTACATCGGGCGCATGATGTTCTCGGCGCGCACCTTGCCGATATGCCAGAGGTTGTCTTCCAGCACACGCTGCTTGATGGCGACCTGGGCCGATGGCTCCAGGTGCTGCATCGAGCAGCCGCCGCAGTAATCGAAATGCTTGCACTTGGGCGTGACGCGCAGCGACGACTCGCGGTGCAGCGCCGTCATGCGGGCCGCTTCCCAGTTCTTCTTCTTCTTGAACGTCACGAAGCTGACCCGTTCGCCCGGCAAGGCGCCTTCGACGAACACGACCTTGCCCGGCGAGCCGTCTTCATTCTCGATATGGCCGACGCCGCGCGCGTCCATGTCGAGCGATTTGATTTCGATGATATTTTCTTGCATAGCGATCAATAGGTAAAAGTGGGCCAGGACGCAGGGCCGCGCTGAAACTTGAAGGAGAACAGGGAAAGGTCAGGCGCCGCGAGCGGGGCGTATGATAGCAGATGCAGGCCCCGAATAGCCGGGCCAGCCTGTGTTGGAACAGTCAGAGCAAGGAGTCGCGCACCACGCCGCGTGCCGCCATGGCCCGTTTCAATTTGATCAGGGCCTCCTGCTGGATCTGGCGTACCCGTTCGCGCGTGACGCCCATTTCCTCGGCCAGGGTTTCCAGGGTGGCCGGATCGTCGTTGTCGAGACCGAAGCGGCGCATGATCACCACGCGCTGCTTGTCGGGCAGTTTGCTCAGCCAGTCGCGCACCAGCACCGTCATTTCATGGTGTTCGGCGCGCGCGTCGGGACTGTCTTCGCTGGCGCCGGGCAGCATGTCCATCAGGGAAGATTGCGGATCGTTGTCGAGCGGGGCGTCGAGCGAGGTGGCGTGTTCGGACAGCGCCAGGATATCCTGCACCTCCTCCACCGGCCGCCCCACCAGGTGGGCGATGTCTTCGGCCGACGCATCCTTGCCGTCGTGGTGCTGCGCTTCGAGGTGGTATTTGCCGCGCAGGATCTGATTCAGTTCGCGCACCATGTGCACCGGCAGGCGCACCGTGCGCGCCTGGTTCATGATGGCGCGCTCGATGCTCTGGCGTATCCACCAGGTGGCGTAGGTAGAAAAACGGAAACCGCGCTCGGGCTCGAACTTGTCGATGGCACGCATCAGGCCGATGTTGCCTTCCTCGATCATGTCGAGCAGCACCACGCCGCGGTTGATGTAATGCTTGGCGATCGACACGACCAGGCGCAGGTTGTGCTCGATCATGGTTTGCCGCGCTTCGAAATTGCCCTGCTTGGCCAGGGTCGCGTAATGCACTTCCTGCGGCGCCGTCAGCAGCGGACGCGTGCCGATCTGGTTCAGGTAGTGCTGGGTGGTATCGGTCGACAGTTCGGCCGCCAGCACTTTTTTCAATTCGTCGACGCTGTCGACCACCACGGTGGCAACCACCGCGTCACCGGCCCCGGCCGGATCTATGCCGTCGAGCTCGCCGTCATCATCAGTCAGTACCTCGTCCGCCACTTCGTCGTGCGGGTCCGGTTCGTCATCATGCGGATCGTGCGGCGCGTTTTTCATTGCTTTACCTAACGGTTAGGCAGGAACTTGGACGGATCGACAGGCTTGCCCTGCTGGCGGATTTCAAAGTGGAGCTTGACCCGGTCGGCATCGGAATCGCCCATTTCGGCGATGGCCTGGCCCTTGTTGACGCTCTGCCCTTCCTTCACCAGAATGCTGCGGTTATGCGCGTAAGCCGACAATAAACTGTTACTGTGCTTCACGATAACAAGGTTACCATAACCTCGGATGCCGCTGCCAGCGTACATTACTTTTCCGGCGCCGGCGGCCACCACTTGCTGGCCGGCCTTGCCGGCGATATCGACGCCCTTGTTCTTGCCTTCGTCGAAGGTACCGATCACCTTGCCTTCGGACGGCCACATCCAGCTGAGCTTTTCATCGCCGGCGGCGACCACGGCGGCGGCCGGCGCGCCGGTCCCGCTGGTGGCCACGGCGGCTTTGGCCGGCACGGCCAGCGGCGCCGCCGGCGGGGCCGCTGGCGGGGACTCGGCCACGCCGGCATCGCTGCGCAGTTCGGCCAGGGTGGCATCGGAATACGGCCGCTTCTCGCCGCGCGGACCGTTCTTTTTCGGCACCACCGGCGCGGCGGGGCGCACTTCGGTAATGGCCGGCATGACGACGGCCGAGGTCTGGGCGCCGCCCGTGTCGCCGGTCGGCGGCAGCACGCGCAATACCTGGTCGACCTTGATGTCGTTTACATCGCTGATGTTATTCCATGCCGCCAGGTCGCGGTAGTTCTGGCCATGTTCAAGCGCGATGCGCAACAGGGTGTCGCCGCGTTTGACGGTGTAGAGGGCCGGATCGCGGTCACGCGCCTCGCTGGCCGAGGCCGTGCCTGGCGTATGCTGGCGTTCGACCACGGGCGCCTGCACGCCGGTGGTGCCGCAAGCGCTGAGCAGCATGGCCAGCGTGATGGCGCTGAGGAGTACCTTGGTTTGTTTCATCATTCGCATGTCGTTATCTGTCCTGCTTGCTGGCTGATCCGCGGATCAGATGGTGCCCGGGCGCAAAGGCACGAAATGGCAGTCTTCCAGCGCTGCGCTGGTCCACTCCATTTTTCCTACCCGGGTAATGAGTTGTAAATGCTGCAATTTGTCGCCCACCGGCGCCACCAGGCGCCCGCCTATCGTCAATTGCTCCAACAGGGCTTGCGGCACTTCCAGGCCGGCTGCGGCAAGGATGATCCCGTCAAAGGGTGCCGCCTGCGGCAGACCGAGCATACCATCTCCGTACTGCAAACGCAGGTTCGGCACGCGCAGCGGGCGCAAGTTGGCCTTGGCCAGCTCGTGCAGCGGCTTGATGCGCTCGATGGAAAACACCTCTTTCGCCACCCGCGACAGCACCGTCGCCTGGTAGCCGCAGCCGGTGCCGATCTCGAGCACGCGCTGCAGGGCGCCGCCATTGCGCATCACTTCGATCATGCGCGCCACGATATACGGTTGGGAAATGGTTTGCTGGTGGCCGATCGGCAAGGACGCGTCGATATACGCCTGCGAGGCGAACGCCTCGTCCATGAACAGATGGCGCGGCACGGCCTGCATGGCGTCGAGCACCAGCTGGTCCTTGACGCCCTGCTTGACGATGCGCGCCACCATGGCCCGCCGCACCGCGTCCGAGACCAGCGGATTTTGCCTGGGCGCCGCCGCCGGCAAGGGCTGCGCGCGCGACGGCGTGATGCCGTTGGGCGCGCCATAGGCGGGCGCAGCGCCGCGCACGGCGTTTTGCGCCTTGTTCTGGGTCGCCGTTTGCGGCGTGGCGATGCGCGACTGGGCCAGCGTGGGCGCCGCGCCCTGGCGCGACGGCTTGCCGGCCAGCGCATCGAGCGACAAAGGGAAACTGCGCGGCTTGTCGCTCATGCCAGGCCTTTCGACAGCGCGTCGAGTTGCGTCACATGGGTCAGGTCGATCTGCAGCGGCGTGATCGACACCTGCCCTTGCGCCACCGCATGAAAGTCGGTGCCGGGACCGGCTTCGCGGGTCGCGCCCACCGGACCGATCCAGAAAATTTCGCGGCCGCGCGGATCGAGCGCGCGGATCACCGGCTCGGCCGAATGGCGCTTGCCCAGCCGGGTGGCGGCCATGCCCTGCAGCTGCTCGTATGGAATGGCAGGAATATTCACGTTCAGCAGATACGGCTTTTGCAATTCGTCGAAGCGGCGCTCGACGATGTCGCGCGCCACGCGCGCGGCCGCATCGAGATTGACCCAGCCATACTCGGCCTGCGAGAAGGCGATCGCCGGGATGCCGAACAGATAGCCTTCCGTGGCGGCCGCCACCGTTCCCGAATACAGGGTGTCGTCGCCCATGTTGGGGCCGTTGTTGATGCCAGACACCACCAGGTCGGGCCGCTCCAGCATCATGCCGGTCAGCGCCACGTGCACGCAGTCGGTCGGCGTGCCGTTGACATAATAAAAGCCGTTGCCGGCCTTGTGCACCGACAGCGGCCGGTCCAGCGACAGGGAATTGGACGCGCCCGAGCGATTGCTGTCGGGCGCCACCACCACGATCTCGGCGATCGGCGCCAAGGCATCGGCCAGGGCGGCCAGACCCGGCGCCAGGTAGCCATCGTCATTACTGATTAAAATTCTCATGCCGAGATTTTACCCGAAGCAACGCTTCTGCTGCGCGTGGACGACGATGCAATACGGCATTTTTTTGCATTACAGACAACCCCGATTCAACGCTGTTCGATACCCGCTTCCGACAACGCCCCCTCCAGCGCCTGCACTTCATCTTCCTGCAGCGCAAACAGCGCGTCGAGGTCACCTTGCAGCTTGTACAGGTGCTTGAGCTGGGCCATGCCGCGCTTGCGCAGCTTGCCCGGTACGCCGGGGCGCAGCAGGCAGGACTTCAGGTGTTCGGCCAGTTCGCCGGCCTGGCGATATTGCTCGCGCTCGATCATGCCCTGCAGCATGGCGATCATGCTGGCCAGGCTCTCCGGCGCATCCGTATCGGACACGCCGTGGTCGGCCAGGATGGCTTGCTGCTGCATGGTGCCGGCCAGTTGCTTGCGGCTGTGCAAGGTATCGAGATGATGCTCGCCCAGCACGCGCGCATGCACTTCCAGCACCTGCTCCTGCACGCTGCGGGCGGCCTCGAGTTCGCCGCGCCGCAGCAGCGCCTCGGCCAGCTTGCGCTGGCTCATCAGCGTTTCAGGATGATCGAGTCCGCGCGTGCGCTCGCGCGCCGCCACCTGGTTTTCATGCAGCAGGCGCGCACCGGCCCAGTCGCCCAGCCCGGACACGATATCGGCCAGGCGATCGCGCGTGGCCAGGGTGGCAGGATGGTCGAGGCCCAGGGTGCGTTCCTGCGCCTGCAATATGGTGTCGAGCAACTGGCGCGCACCGTCCAGGTCGCCCTGCCGGCCCAGCACCTGGGCCAGCGCCAGCTTGCTGTGCAGGGTGTCGCCATGCTCGGCGCCAAACAGGCGCGCGCGCGCGGCCACCACGGTGTCCAGCAATTGCCGCGCCTCGTCCAGGCTGCCCATGTGCAACAAGGTGGTGGCGCGGCAGTCCATCGCGCTCAGGGTGCGGGGATGCTCATTGCCCAGCTGGCGCAACTGGCTGGCCAGCACCGCATCCTGCAGGGCCAGCGCGGCCGCATAATCGCCCTGGCGCATCAGGGTCTGCGCCAGGCAGGCCTTGGCGGCCAGGGTATCGGCATGTTCGGCGCCCTGCAGCCGCTCGCGTGCCTCGGCCACGTCTTCTTCCAGCTGGCGCGCTTCGCCCAGGCTGCCCAGCTGGCGCAGCAGGCGCGCCATGCCGCTCTTGCCGGCCAGGGTATCGATATGCTCGCCACCCAATATGCGGGTGCGGATCTCGACGCTTTGCCGGAAGGCGTCGAGCGCCTGTTCCGGCCGGCCGTCTTTGCGGTACAGCTCGCCCAGCCGGGCCAGGTCGCGCGCCAGCGGCAGGGCCACGGCGCGGCCCGGTTCGAGCTGCAGCGCCCGCCGTGCCTCGTCGATGGCGGCCAGCAGGCCGATCTCGCGGCTCGACTGCCACGGAAAATAGCCGCCCGTCAGCCATTGCAGAAAGGCTTCGAAGGTGCGCGTCAGCGAAAAACGGTCGCCGCCCTGGTCGATGCGCACGGCCAGCTGCTCGCCATAGGCGAAGGTCTTGGTCTGCTGCAGCTGGACTTCATCGAAATAGCTGTCGAGCGCGATCTGCGACAGGCCGTACGAGGTACGCAGCAGGCGCTCGAACATCGGCTGGTAGCCGGCGATACCCTTGTAGCTGTCGCCGCGGCGCCATTCCGCACGCTGTGCGCCGTCGCCCATTTCGATGCGCGACGGCAGCGGATACACCAGCAGCTGGCGTTGTTCATCTTCATGACTGCGCCGGTATTCGATGGCGCGCGTCACCAGCGCATCGACGCCTTCCAGGCTTTGCCGGTTCGGCGTGAAGACCACCACCAGTTTCCTGGGCAGCAAGGTGGTGCAGATGCCGGCGCTGTCGGTGCGGCCGGTGCGCGAATCGACCAGCACGTAGCGGAAGTGCCGCGCCAGGGTATCGGCAAAGCAGCGAAACAGCGCCGGGCAGGCGTCGAACAACTGATCCCAGCGCATCTGCGCCAGCCGTTCGCTGTAGCTGGCGTCGAAACGCCCGGCGCGCATCAGGTACAAGGGACTGCCCTGGTCGACCCGCACCACGTATTGCTGCCAGTCGATGGCGTCGAGCACGCGCTCGGCCAGCGCCGCATAGTCCTGCTCGCCGCCCGGCCCGTGGCCCGCCGGATGCATGGCGCCCAGGCGTTCGAGCTGTTCGCGGCAAGCCTCGAAGAACTCCAGCACGCCAGGACACTCCTCGTGCTGCTCGAAATAATGGTGCAGGCCGGGCGCTTCCATGTCCCAGTCCAGCATCAGCACCGGCACGCTGGCGTTGTCGCGGCGCGCCAGCAGCACCGCGATATTCGACAGGGCCATGGTGCGGCCGGTACCGCCCTTGTAGGAATAAAAGGTGACGACTTCACCAGGGGCGCTCAAAGGCGGCAGGGACAGGCGTGGGCATTCCATGGCGGGGACCTTTAACGTGGGAAGTGAGGGGGCGGCACCGCGCGCCACTGCGGCGGGATATCCGGCAGGACGAAGCGGCTGCAATCATGGCCCGGCGGTGTCGAGCGCTTGAGCAATTGATAATGCCTGGCGATGCGCTGCACGATTTTCTTGATATCGGGCAGATACTGCGGATTCGATTTCAGGTCGCCGCTGGCCAGCGTGTAGGCGGAAAAATCGACATACAAACCGGGACCGGCAATTTGCGCCGGCAGGCCATCGGGGTGCTGCGTCATGATGATGGGGATGATCAAATGGCTGGGCAGTTCGTACCAGTTGCGGCGCTCCTGCTCGATCAATTGCATGGCGGCAAACTCGCGCCGCGTATAGCCATGGGCTTCATATTTGGGCGTGTACAGCACGATCATGCACACGCTCTCGCACATGGCGCGCGCCACGCGACGGTCGAGGTCATCGCCGCCGCCGAGCTGTTCGCTGTCGATGAACAGGGCGTCTTCGCGGTCGAGGTGGGGTTCCAGGTAGCACGACAGGGCTTCCACAAGATCGTTCTTGAACTTGTTCATGAAAGCGAAATTTCCGTGCGCATAGCTTAAGAAACAGCCGTAGCGGATATCCATGGCATCCCCCCTGTTCCCGGTACACCCTCCCGTCACCGCATGTTGATCGACAAGGACTGCGTCCACTGTAAACCGCTGAGCACGTCCATATTTGCGCACGCACAAACATCGTCACGTCAGGCATCGACGCCGAAATATGCCAAAATCCAGCCTGAATACGCCAGTTATTGGCATGCCAGGCCCGCAGGCAAGCCGCGCGCCCATGCGCCAGGTACTTGATTAAAAAGGGAAAATGGCCGGCGCGGACGCGCCGGCCAGGAAAAGGGTCAGAACTTGGCCGGCAGGTTGCGGAAAAACTCGATCACCTCGGCCGTGTCGCGCGTGCGCTTGAACGGCGGCAGGCTTTGCCAGATGCGCTTGCCATACGGCTTGGAAATCAATCGCGGATCGCAGATCATCAGCACGCCGCGGTCACCTTCGTCGCGGATCAGGCGGCCGGCACCCTGCTTCAGGTTGATGATGGCTTCCGGCAGCGAATGGTGCATGAAACCGTTCTTGCCCTGCTTTTCCATCACCTCGATGCGCGCCGCCAATACCGGATCGTCGGGTGGCGCGAACGGCAGCTTGTCGATGATCACCAGCGACAAGGCGTCGCCGCGCACGTCGACGCCTTCCCAGAAACTCTGACTGCCGATCAGCACGCCATTGCCGGCCGCGCGGAACTGGTCCAGCAATTCGGTGCGGCCACGGTCGCCCTGCACGAACAGCGGGAAGTCCAGGCCGCGCTGCTTGAATTCGTCGGCCAGCCGTTCGGCCGCCCGTTTCACGGCGCGCAAGGTGGTGCACAGGAAGAAGGTGCGCCCGCCGGCCGCCTCGATGATCGGCAAGGCGCAGTCGATGACGGCGTCGGTATAGCCCAGCGAATTGGGCTGCGGCAGGTTTTGCGGCACGAACAGCAAACCCTGCTGGCCGTAGTCAAAGGGACTTGGCCAGGTATGCGACGGTTCGCCCGTCAGCCCCATCTGTTCGGAAAAATGCTTGAAGTCGTTTTTCACGGCCAGGGTGGCGGATGTAAAAATCCAGCTGCGCGGCGTGCCTTCGCGCTGGTTATTGAAAATTGGCGCGATCGACAGCGGCGTCTTGTGCAATTGCAAGGAACTGGAAAAGGCCTCGACCCAGAACACGGCTTCTTCGCCGGCGGCAATCTTCGCCTTCGGGTCGAACTTCCAGCTGCTCAGCTGCTGCGCCAGTTCCACGCCGCGCACGCGGCACTGTTCCAGCGTTTCGGCCCGTTCGGCCTGGGTCTCGAGCACGGCCACCATGCCGTCGAGCTCGTCCTTGAGAGTCTCCAGCGCAGGAAAGAAATCGCTCGACGGCGCGATTTGCGGCAAGGACAGGCGCACGATATCTTGCGGGAAGGTCAGGCGCAGGTCGCGCGCGGCCTTTTCCACCACCGTCACCGTCTTGGCCCAGTCGATGCCGCGCGCATGGGCCAGCCCTTCGGCCAGCACGTCGCGGCACAGTTCCAGGATTTGCGAGGTCGAGACGGTATTGCCAAAGAACAAAGTGGCGGTATCGGGCAGCTGGTGCGCCTCATCGAAGATGATGGTGTTGGCCGACGGCAGCAGTTCGGCCACGCCGGTGTCTTTCAGCGCCACGTCGGCAAAGAACAGGTGATGGTTGACCACCACCACGTCGGCCTGCTGGGCTTCCTTGCGCGCCTTCATCACGAAGCAATCCTGGTAATACTGGCATTCGGCGCCCATGCAGGTATCGCGCGTGGACGTGACCAGGTTCCAGATCATGGCGTTCTCGGGCACCTTGGCCAGCTCGGCCTTGTCGCCGGAACTGGTCATTTTCAGGAAGCGTGAAATCTCGCGCAGATGGCCCACGTCGTCGCGCGAGGTCATGCGGCCGTTCTGCAAGGTGCGTTCCAGGTGGTAATGGCAGACGTAGTTCGAGCGGCCCTTCAGCAGGGCCACCGAGACCGGCGCCTGCAGCGCGGCGCGCACGGTCGGGATATCGCGCAGGAACAATTGATCCTGCAAGTTCTTGGTGCCGGTGGAGACAATCGTCTTGCCACCCCACATCAGGGCCGGCACCAGGTAGGCAAAGGTCTTGCCGGTGCCCGTGCCCGCCTCGGCAATCAGGGTGGTCTGGCTGTCGATGGCGTGGGCGATGGCCTTGGCCATCTCGGTTTGCGAGCGGCGCGGCTTGTAGCTGCCCACCGCCGGGCCCAGCGGGCCACCGGCGCCGAACAGGCGTTCGATGTCGGCGTCGTGCTTGCCGGGTTCGGCTGCCACGACGTCGGCTGGCTCGGGCGGCAAGCCGTCTTGGCTGGCAGGCAATAATTGGTGATCGGTCAAAATAAACTTAGGTAAGGACTGGGCCGGACGCTACTGGCGTCCCTCAGGCGGGCACATCGGGCACCAATTGCATTTTCAGCAAGGTGATATGGTCTTTCAATTGCAATTTGCGCTTTTTCAGGCGCCGCAGTTGCAACTCGTCATGATGGCCATCGAGCACCAGCAACTCGATGACGGCATCGAGGTCGCGGTGTTCGACGTCCAGTTCAATCAGGCGCCGCTGTATATGCTGTGCATCGCTCATGTGTTGCGTTCCAGATAATGAGGGAGTAAACGGGCGCAGGCGTGGCGCGCCTGCGCTGACTCTGCGCCGGCATCACCGGCAAGGCCGTAGTTTAACCTGCCGCGCGCGATACGGCACGCCATTTCAGGGCCAGCCATTGCGGCCGGCCATGGCCAATTCAGTTATCGCCGATCGGCGGTGGCGGCGCACTGGCGGCAGCGGCCGCGCGGGCGGCCTTGGCGGCGGCGGCTTTCTCGCGCTCGGCCAGGCGCTTGGCGACTCTTTCCTGGCGTTTCACCGCTTCGGCCTGCTTGCGCGCAAAATTGGCCTCGCGCGCGGCGCGCTGCGGCGCCTCGGCGGCATCTTGCGCAGCCTGTTGTTTCACGTCAGCGGCGTGCTGGGCCTGGCGCTCGGCCAGGGTCGGCCCGGCCGGCTTGGCTGGCCTGGCTTCCGGCGTGACCACTTTCACGGCCTTCGACGTGGCGACGGTGCGCTCGGCCAGCTCGTCGCGCGCATCCTGTTGCGTGCGCGCCAGGTCGGCGTCACGCAGGCGCACCGATTCGGCCCGCTGGAAATGGCTGGCTTCGGCTTCGATGGCGCGCAGGCGCATCAGGGTGATACGACGCGTTTCCTTGGCCTGGTCCAGGCAGTTGTTCACAAAGAAACGGTCATAGCACACCAGTTCGCGCGCCGCATAGACGCTCTCGGCGGCGGCTCGTTCGCTGGAGACCTGCTTGAGCTTGGCGTCAGCCTCGGCCATCGTCACGGTGGGCGGCACCTGCGGCATGCCCACCTCATCCATGGCTGCCTTGTTCTGCACGGCGCAAGCCGACAGCAGCAGCGCCAGGCCCAATGCCATGCCCAACTTGATTCTTGCCATCATTTTCATCCTTTGCCTGCCTTGTTTCAAACGATCGCGTCGGCCGCGCCGCGCTGTTCTTTTTCCATGTATTCGCGCGATTGCATTTCGACGATGCGCGAGACGGTACGGTGAAATTCATTGGCCAGCATGCCGTTCGTATACAGCTGCTCGGGGGACACTTCGGCCGACATGATCAGTTTCACCTTCTGGTCATAAAACACGTCGATCAGCCAGGTGAAGCGGCGCGCCTCGGACGACTGCGCCGCCGACATGGCCGGTATTGCCGACAATATCACTGTATGAAAGCGGCTGGCGATTTCAAGATAATCATTTTGCGAGCGGGGTCCGCCGCACAGGGTGGCGAAATCGAACCAGATGATGCCGCCGGCGCGGCGCAGGCAGTGGATTTCACGGCTCTCGATGCGGATGCGCGCGTCTTCGTCGGCCGTCTCGGCGATGCGCGTGTACGCGTCACGCAGCGCCTTGTCGGTGGCCGCGCCCAGTGGCGTGTAGTAGCTGTCGACCTGTTCCAGCGCACGGCCGCGGTAGTCGACGCCGGCGTCGACGTTCATGACGTCGAGCTTGGCCTTGAGCAGCGCGATGGTCGGCAGCATGCGGTCGCGGTGCAGGCCGTCCGGGTACAACAGGTCGGGATCGTAATTCGAGGTCATGATGAAGGACACGCCGTTGTCGAACAGGGCCGACAGCAGGTTGTACAGGATCATCGCGTCGGCGATGTCGGAGACGTGGAATTCATCGAAGCAGATCAATCGGTATTTCTTGGCGATCCGTTTGGCCACCTCGTCCAGCGGGTCGGCCACGCCTTTGAGTTCATCGAGCTGCTGGTGCACGCCGCGCATGAACTCATGGAAGTGCAGGCGCGTCTTGCGCACCAGTGGCACCACCGAATAAAAACTGTCCATCAAGAAGGACTTGCCGCGCCCTACCCCGCCCCACATGTACACGCCCTTCGGCACTTGAGGGCGATTGATCAGGCGCTTGAAGGTGCTCGAGCGCTGGCCCTTGTAGGCCACCCATTCGTCATAGCACAGTTGCAGGCGGTCGACGGCGCGGCGCTGTGCCGCGTCGGCCTTGAAATCGCGCTGCTGCAACGCGTTCTGGTAAAACTCTTCTACGTTCATGGGGCTCGATTCAACGCGCAGGGGCGCTGGCGGCCAACACCGCGAGCGCCCCTGTAAGACTAACTACGATTAAAAGTTCAAGGTACGCTTGTCAACCGCCAGCGCCGCTTCCTTGGTCGCTTCCGACAGGGACGGGTGAGCGTGACAGATGCGCGCGATGTCTTCGGCCGAAGCCTTGAATTCCATCGCCACCACGGCTTCCGAAATCAGCTCGGAGGCCATCGGACCGACGATGTGCACGCCGAGGATCTCATCGGTGGTCGCATCGGCCAGGAACTTGACCATGCCGGACGTATCGCCCAGCGCGCGCGCACGGCCGTTGGCCAGGAACGGGAAGCTGCCGGCCTTGTAGGCGATGCCTTCGGCTTTCAGCGTCTGCTCGGTCTTGCCGACCCATGCAATTTCCGGCGAGGTGTAGATCACCCACGGAATCGTGTTGAAGTTGGTGTGGCCATGCTGGCCGGCGATACGCTCGGCCACGGCAACGCCTTCTTCTTCGGCCTTGTGCGCCAGCATCGGACCGCGCACCACGTCGCCCACCGCCCACACGTTCGGCAGGTTGGTCTTGCAATCGCCGTCGACGGCGATGAAGCCGCGTTCGTCCAGTTGCAGGCCCACCTTATCGGCAGCCAGGCCGTTGGTGTTCGGCGTACGGCCGATCGAGATGATCAGCTTGTCGAACACGGCGGTGACGGCCTCGCCCTTGGCATCGACGTATTCCACGCTGACGTCTTTCTTGCCCGGCGTGATGGTGCCGATCTTGCAGCCCAGGCTGATCTTCAGGCCTTGCTTGGCAAACAGCTTGCCCGCTTCCTTGGCGATCTGCTCGTCGACCGCGCCCAGCAAGACTGGCAGGCCTTCGAGGATGGTCACGTCGGAACCCAGGCGGCGCCATACGCTGCCCATTTCCAGGCCGATCACGCCGGCGCCGATCACGCCCAGCTTGGCCGGTACGGCGTCGATCGCCAGTGCGCCGGTGTTCGACAGTATCAGTTTCTCGTCGAATGGCGCGCCCGGCAGTTCGCGTGCGTTGGAACCGGTGGCGATGATGACGTGCTTGGTCGTCAACGTTTCGTTGGCGGCGCCCACCACGCTGATCTCATAGCCTTCGCCAGCGGCGCCGGCGAACGATGCGCGGCCGTGGAAGAAGGCGATCTTGTTCTTCTTGAACAGGTACAGGATGCCGTCGTTGTTCTGCTTGACGACAGTATCCTTGCGCTTCAACATCTGGCCCAGGTTCAGTTTCAGGCCGGCAACATCGATACCGTGCTCGGCGAAGCTGTGGCCCGCGTGTTCGAAATGCTCGGACGATTGCAGCAGCGCTTTCGACGGAATGCAGCCGACGTTGGTGCAGGTACCGCCGGGAGCGGCGCCGCCCTTGGCGTTCGACCACTCGTCGACGCAAGCGACGGTAAAGCCCAGCTGGGCGGCGCGGATGGCGGCGATGTAGCCGCCAGGGCCGGCGCCGATGACGACGACGTCAAATTGTTTAGTACTCATGTTTTGTTATTCCAATCTCTTCGTCCGGGACGAAAATCCACAATAGAAGGTAAATCACCACGCCAAAGCCGAAGGTCAGCGTAAACAGCACGAACACCAGGCGCCAGATCCACGCTTCCATGCCGGAAGCGCGGCCCAGGCCGCCACATACACCGCCCAGCCAGCGGTCGCCGCGCGAGCGGCGCAGCCGGCTGAACTCTTGTACCAGGTCGTTCGCGGGACCGTCACCGAACGTGTTGTCCGGTTTGTCCAGGTTGATGCCGCCCAATAGCTTGGCCTTGGCTTGCGCAAATTCGCTATCGCTTAATGCGCCAGCCAGGTGTAACTCATGCAGACGCTTGATTTCTTCAGAGACGTTCATGGGAATCCTCTTTGAGTTGAGATCAGCCAGCTGCGTCTTCTGGCACGGGGTACAACGGTACTGCTTGCACTGCCCCGGCGGCCGCGCCGGGGCGAACGTGGTATTACAGGTCCAGCAGCAGGCGTGCCGGATCTTCCAGCGCTTCCTTCATCGCGACCAGGCCCAGCACGGCTTCGCGGCCGTCGATGATGCGGTGATCGTACGACATGGCCAGGTAGTTCATCGGACGCACGACGATCTGGCCGTTTTCCACGACAGCACGGTCCTTGGTCGCATGCACGCCCAGGATGGCCGATTGTGGCGGGTTGATGATCGGGGTCGACAGCATCGAACCGAAGGTGCCGCCGTTCGAGATCGAGAAGGTGCCGCCGGTCAGGTCGTCCAGGGTCAGCTTGCCTTCTTTGGCCTTGGCGCCGAATTCGCCGATTTTCTTTTCGATCTCGGCGATCGACATCTGGTCGGCGTTGCGCAGGATAGGCACCACCAGGCCGCGTGGCGAACCGACCGCGATGCCGATGTCGAAGTAGCCGTGGTAGACGATGTCATTGCCATCGACCGAGGCGTTGATGATCGGGTACTTTTTCAGGGCGGCGACGGCGGCCTTGACGAAGAACGACATGAAGCCCAGCTTGACGCCATGCTCTTTCTCGAACTTGTCCTTGTACTTGTTGCGCAGTTCCATCACGGGCGCCATGTTCACTTCATTGAACGTGGTCAGGATGGCGTTGGTCGATTGCGATTGCAGCAGGCGCTCGGCGATACGGGCACGCAGGCGGCTCATCGGCACGCGCTCTTCCGGACGGTCGCCCAGGCTGGCGGCGCCAGGTGCGGCAACTTGTTGCAGGGCCGGCTTGGCGGCCACTGGCGCAGGCGCGGCGGCGGCAGGCTTGGCGGCAGCGGCCAGGGCGTCGCCCTTGGTCACGCGGCCGTCTTTGCCGGAACCGGCGACGTCGCCAGCGGCCAGGCCTTTTTCGGACAGGATCTTGGCGGCGGCAGGCATGGCCACGTCACCCTTGGTGGCGGCTGCGGCAGGCGCCGAGGCGGTCGCGGTTTCTTGCGCGGCGGCGGCCAGCGCTGGCGCAGGGATGGACGACACTTCCAGCGGGCTGACCTTGGCCGAACCTTCGGTATCGATGATGGCGATGACTTCGCCGGCGACCACGGTGGCGCCGTTGTCCTTGATGATTTGCACGATCACGCCAGCGGCTGGTGCCGGCAATTCCAGTACCACTTTATCGGTTTCGATATCGATCATGTTTTCGTCGCGCGCGACTGGCTCGCCGACTTTTTTATGCCATGCCAACAGGGTTGCTTCCGCAACCGATTCCGACAACTGGGGTACTTTGACTTCGATTTGTGCCATGTAAAACTCCGTTTATTTTGTTATTGCGGCGCCGCCGCTGCGTAGCAGTGGCGGCGCTCCGTGACAAGTTGCCGACCGCTTATTTGGTCAGAATAAAGCCCTTCAGCTTCGAGAATGCCGTTTCCAGCAGATCTTTTTGCTGGGCGTAGTGCTTGTCATAGTAACCGACAGCCGGCGATGCCGAAGCAGGACGGCCGGCGTAGGCCAGGCGTTGACCGGCTTCCAGGCCTTCGAAGATGTTGTGCTGGATCTGGAACCAGGCGCCCTGGTTTTGCGGCTCGTCCTGGGTCCATACCACTTCGACCAGGTTCGGGAACTTTTTCAGTTCCGCAGCGAACGACTTGTGCGGGAACGGATACAGCTGTTCCAGGCGCACGATGGCCGTGTCGGTCTGGCCGCGCGTCTTGCGTGCGTTGACCAGGTCGTAGTAGACCTTGCCCGAGCAGGCGATCACGCGCTTGACCTTCTTGGCGTCGATTTTCTCGTCGACTTCGCCGATCACGGTCTGGAAGTTGCCCTTGGCCAGGTCGGTCAGCGGCGAACCGGCGTCCTTGTTACGCAGCAGCGACTTCGGCGTCATGATCACCAGAGGCTTGCGGAACTGGCGCACCATCTGGCGGCGCAGCAGGTGGAAGATCTGCGCGGCCGTGGTCGGCTGCACGACTTGCATGTTGTTGTCAGCGCACAGCTGCAGGAAACGCTCCGGACGGGCGGACGAGTGTTCCGGACCCTGGCCTTCGTAACCGTGCGGCAGCATCATGACCAGGCCCGAAGCGCGGCCCCATTTCACTTCGCCGGAGCTGATGAACTGGTCGATCACGACTTGCGCGCCATTGGCGAAGTCGCCGAACTGGGCTTCCCAGATCGTCAGCGTGTTCGGCTCGGCGGTCGAGTAGCCGTATTCGAAGGCCAGTACGGCTTCTTCGGACAGGACCGAGTCGATGACGGTGAACGGCGCCTGGCTGTCGGACACGTTTTGCAGCGGAATGTAGGTGCCCGCATCCCAGCGCTCGCGGTTCTGGTCGTGCAGCACGGCGTGGCGGTGCACGAACGTGCCGCGGCCGGCGTCCTGGCCGGTCAGGCGGATCGCGTAGCCGGACGAGACCAGCGACGCGTAGGCCAGGTGTTCGCCCATGCCCCAGTCCAGGTTCATTTCGCCACGACCCATGGTGCCACGGTCGCCCAGCACTTTTTCAACCAGCGAGTGGACCTTGAAGTCTTCCGGCACGGTGGTGATACGGGTGGCCAGGCGTTTCAGTTCGGTCATCGGCACGGCGGTGTCGGCCGAATCGGTCCATTTCTTGTTCAGGAACGGCAGCCAGTCGACCGCGTACTTGTTCTTGAAGTTCGAGATGACCGGGTCGACCGTGTGCTTGCCGGCGTCCATGGCGTCGCGGAAGGCGGCCACCATCTTGTCGCCGCCATCGGCAGGAATCACGCCCTGGGCCACCAGCTTGTCCGCGTACAGCTTGCGGGTGCCTGGATGCTGGCCGATCTTCTTGTACATCAAAGGCTGGGTCAGCGCAGGGGTATCCTGTTCGTTGTGGCCCAGTTTGCGGTAGCAGATGATGTCGAGGACGATGTCCTTCTTGAATTCCATGCGGTAGTCGAGCGCGATCTGCGTCGCCAGCACCACCGCTTCAGGATCGTCGGCATTGATGTGCAGTACCGGCGCTTCGATCATTTTCACGACGTCCGAGCAGTACAGGGTCGAACGCGCATCGCGCGGATCGGAAGTGGTGAAACCGATCTGGTTGTTGATGACGATATGCACGGTACCACCGGTGTGGTAGCCGCGCGTCTGCGCCAGGTTCAAGGTTTCCATGACCACGCCCTGGCCGGCGAAAGCGGCATCGCCGTGCACCAGGATCGGCAGCACTTGCGCGCCTTGCGCGTCGCCGCGGCGGTCCATGCGGGCCTTGACGGAGCCTTCGACCACCGGGTTGACGATTTCCAGGTGCGACGGGTTGAACGCCAGCGACAGGTGGACCGGGCCGCCTGCGGTGGAGATGTCGGACGAGAAGCCCTGGTGGTATTTCACGTCGCCGGCGGGCAGGTCGTCGCCGTGCTTGCCTTCGAATTCTTCGAACAGTTCCTGCGGCGCCTTGCCCAGGGTGTTCACCAGCACGTTCAGGCGGCCGCGGTGGGCCATGCCGATGACGATTTCCTGCACGCCTTTTTCGCCGGCGCGCTGGATGGTTTCATCCATCGAGGCGATAAAGGTTTCGCCGCCTTCGAGCGAGAAGCGCTTCTGACCGACGTAGCGGGTGTGCAGATAGCGTTCCAGGCCCTCGGCTGCCGTCAGGCGGTCCAGGATGTGGACTTTTTTCTCGGCACTGAAATTCGGGGTGGAGCGGATCGATTCGAGTTTCTCTTGCAGCCAGCGCTTTTCGGCCGGGTCGGAGATGTACATGAATTCGGCGCCGATCGAGCGCGTGTAGGTGTCGCGCAGGTAGTTCAGCAGATCGCGCAGGGTGGCGGTCTCGGGGCCAAAATAGGTGTTGCTGATGTTGAACACGGTGTCCATGTCGGCATCGTTGAAACCGTAGAAGCTCGGTTCCAGTTCCGGGATCATCGGACGTTCCTGGCGTTGCAGCGGGTCCAGGTTGGCCCAGTGCGAACCGAGGTAGCGGTAAGCGGCGATCAGCTGGGTGGCGGCGACGCGCTTGCGGCCCATTTCGGCATCGAACGAGGCGGTCACGGTGCGGATCGGGCCGGCCTTGGCGCGCTCGGCGAACGAGGCCACCACGGAAGCGTGGGCGACGTCGGGCTTGTTGGTACCGTCGACGGCAGGCACGTGCTGCATCGCGTCGAAGTAGGCACGCCAGTTGTCAGGTACCGAGCCGGGATTGTTCAGATACGCTTCGTACAGGTCTTCCACGTACGGAGCATTCCCACCGAACAGGTAGGAGTTGGTCGTTAATTGCTGCATATATTGCTCACCTCTCTTCGCGTTTCGCGAGGAATTAGCGGGTTAATCTAACCTTCCGCGACACGGCCTGACCGGTTAGCGGATTGCACATCAAGTTGTGGGGAAGGGCTTGTTTATTGCACCAGCATTCTGCATACCGTCATTTAGAATAGCACGCGGTATTGTAACGCAACAACCGCCGCCTGACTTTTATTTGGCAAGCAAATGTAAGCTTTGCGGGGCTGCCGGGGTCTCAGTGTTGCGCCTTGACGATAGCGGGCACGGCCAATTGCGCCGGCCATAAAAAAAGCGAACCCGAGGGCCCGCTTTTTTGCTTGTTACATGCGCATGATATTAAGCGCGCTGGTCCAGCGGCTTGACTTCACGCGTGGTCGAACCGACGAACAACTGACGCGGACGGCCGATTTTCTGTTCCGGGTCGGCGATCATTTCGTTCCATTGGGCGATCCAGCCGATCGTACGGGCCATGGCGAAGATACCGGTGAACAGCGATACCGGGATGCCCAGTGCGGACTGCACGATGCCCGAGTAGAAGTCGACGTTCGGGTACAGTTTGCGCGAGACGAAGTATTCGTCGTTCAGTGCAATCTTTTCCAGTTCCATCGCCAGCTTGAACAGCGGGTCGTCCTGCAGGCCCAGCTCTTCCAGCACTTCGTAGCAGGTTTCACGCATCAGCTTGGCGCGCGGGTCGAAGTTCTTGTACACGCGGTGGCCAAAGCCCATCAGCTTGACGCCCGAGTTCTTGTCCTTGACCTGTTCGATGAAGGCAGGGATGTTCTCGACGGTGCCGATTTCCTTCAGCATGTTCAGTGCCGCCTCGTTGGCGCCGCCGTGGGCAGGACCCCACAGGCAGGCGATACCGGCAGCGATACAGGCGAACGGGTTGGCGCCCGACGAACCGGCCAGGCGGACGGTCGAGGTCGAAGCGTTCTGCTCGTGATCCGCATGCAGGATCAGGATGCGGTCCAGGGCGCGCACCAGCACGTCGTTGACCTTGTAGTCTTCGCACGGGTTGGCAAACATCATGTGCATGAAGTTGGCGCTGTACGACAGGTCGTTGCGTGGGTAGGTGAACGGCTGGCCGATCGAGTACTTGTAGGTCATCGCGACCAGGGTCGGCATCTTGGCGATCAGGCGGATGGCCGACACTTCGCGGTGACGCGGGTCGTTGATGTCCAGCGAATCATGGTAGAACGAGGCCAGCGCGCCGACGGTGCCGACCAAAATCGACATCGGGTGCGCGTCGCGGCGGAAGCCACGGAAGAAGAATTGCATCTGCTCGTGCACCATGGTGTGCTTGGTGACGGTGTCGACGAACTTGGCTTTTTCTGCGGCGTTCGGCAGTTCGCCGTTCAGCAGCAGGTAGCACGATTCCATGAAGTCGGCGTTGACGGCCAGCTGTTCGATCGGGTAACCACGGTACAGCAGTTCGCCCTTGTCGCCATCGATGTAGGTGATCGACGAATTGCACGAGGCGGTCGACATAAAGCCTGGGTCGTAGGTGAACTTGCCGCTACCGGCGTACAGCTTGCGGATGTCGATGACGTCCGGGCCGACGGTGCCTTTGTAGATCGGAAATTCAAGCGATGGGCTGCCATCGGAGAACGACAGGGTAGCTTTTGTGTCAGAGGTATTCATGGGCTCTTCCTTCTCGGGAGTGAGTCGAAATTAAAATCAAAAATTCTGGCTGCAATTCGCCCCGCGTCTTGCGGAGCTACAGCGCGCCACTCGCACCGTTTGCAATATATCGCCCAGGCGTCTAGGCAATGCGCAGTCGTTGCAGCAGTGCGCGCACGTGCGGCAGATCGACTTCGCCTTCCGGCTCTTTACGGGCCAGTACCAGATCCATTAACGCATTGTCCGACAAATCGAGCAAACGCGTCAGCGCGTCGACTTCTTCGTCGGTCAATTCGGTTTCATACGCATCGAGAAAACGGGTCAGGATAATGTCGTTTTCCAGCAGGCCACGGCGCGAGCGCCAGCGCAGGCGGGCGCGGTTGGCCGGGTCGGCCTGATGCGAGGACAAAATTGATTCTGTCATTGGGTTTTACCATCTTGCGCGTGTCGTCAAAAACGGCACGGTACTGCTTTGCCGGCGCCACCCGGCAGGACAGGGGCCACTCCCCTGCCCTGCCGGGGCGGCGCCGGCGGGATACGTTCTGAACGATCAGATCGCGCGGCGTACCATCAATTCCTTGATCTTGCCGATCGCCTTGTTCGGGTTCAGGCCTTTCGGGCAAACGTCGACACAGTTCATGATCGAATGGCAGCGGAACAGACGGTACGGATCTTCCAGGTTGTCCAGGCGCGCGCCGGTGGCTTCATCGCGCGAATCGGCGATGAAACGGTAGGCTTGCAACAGGCCGGCTGGCCCCACGAATTTGTCCGGATTCCACCAGAACGACGGGCACGACGTGGAGCAGCATGCGCAGAGAATGCACTCGTACAGGCCATCGAGCTCTTCGCGCTGTTCCGGCGACTGCAGGCGCTCTTTTTCAGGCGGGATCGATTCGTTGATCAGGAACGGCTTGATCGAATCGTACTGCTTGAAGAATTGCGTCATGTCGACGATCAGGTCGCGGATCACCGGCAGGCCTGGCAGCGGACGCAGCACGATAGGCTCGGTCAGCTCGTTCAGGTTGGTGGTGCAGGCCAGGCCGTTCTTGCCGTTGATGTTCATCGCGTCCGAACCGCACACGCCTTCGCGGCACGAGCGGCGCAGGGCCAGCGAGTCATCGACGTCCGCCTTGATGCGCTGCAGTGCGTCGAGCAGCATCTTGTCGGTGTCTTTCAGTTCGACCGTCAGGTCTTGCATGTACGGCTTGGCATCCTGGTCGGGATCGTAGCGGTAGATTTTGAATTTGAGAGTACGTGCCATGGTATAGCCTTAGAAAGTACGTGGTTTCGGTTTGAAGGTATCTACCGTCAGCGGCTTGGTCACGACCGGCTTGTATTCCAGTCGGTTGCCTTCCGAATACCACAGTGTGTGCTTCATCCAGTTGTCGTCGTCGCGGGTCGGGTGATCGTCCTGGGCGTGGGCGCCGCGCGATTCCTTGCGCGCCGCGGCCGAGACGATGGTCGCTTTCGCCGTTTCGATCAGGTTGTCCAGTTCCAGCGCTTCCACGCGGGCGGTGTTGAACACCATCGACTTGTCCTTGAACGAGACGTTCTTGCGGCGCTCGTCGAGCTTCATGATCTCAACCACGCCCTGGTCGAGCATGGCGTCGGTCCGGAACACGCCACAGTATTTCTGCATGGTGGCGCGAATCTCGTTCGCCACGCCCTGCACAGTTTCCGTGCCGGTCGAGTTTTCCAGGCGCGCCAGGCGGCCCATCGCAAACTCGGCGGCGTCGGCTGGCAAGGGTTTGTTTTCCCTGGCTTTCAGGCCGCTGTTGACGATATGGTTGCCGGCCGCGCGGCCGAACACCACCAGGTCCAGCAGCGAGTTGGTGCCCAGGCGGTTGGCGCCGTGCACCGAGACGCAGGCGCATTCGCCGATCGCGTACAGGCCGTTGACGACCTTGGCCGAGTTATCAGGACCGGTCGGGGTGACGACCTGGCCATGGATATTGGTCGGGATGCCGCCCATCTGGTAGTGAATCGTCGGCACGACAGGAATCGGTTCCTTGGTGGCGTCGACGTTGGCGAACTTGTGGCCGATTTCCAGGATCGACGGCAGGCGCTTGGCGATGGTGTCGGCGCCGATATGGCGCAGGTCCAGCATCACGTGGTCCTTGTTCGGACCGCAGCCGCGGCCTTCCTTGATTTCCTGGTCCATCGAACGCGACACGAAATCGCGCGGCGCCAGATCCTTCAGGGTTGGCGCATAGCGCTCCATGAAGCGTTCGCCTTCCGAGTTGATCAGGATGCCGCCTTCGCCGCGCACGCCTTCGGTGATCAGGACGCCCGCGCCGGCCACGCCGGTCGGGTGGAACTGCCAGAATTCCATGTCCTGCAGCGGCAGGCCGGCGCGTGCCGCCATGCCCATGCCGTCACCGGTGTTGATGAAGGCATTGGTCGACGCGGCGAAAATACGGCCCGCACCGCCGGTGGCCATCACGGTGGTTTTTGCTTCCAGGATCATGCATTCGCCGGTTTCCATTTCCAGCGCGACCACGCCGATCACGTCGCCGTCGGCGTCGCGGATCAGGTCCAGCGCCATCCATTCGACGAAGAAGTGGGTACGTGCGCGCACATTGCGCTGGTACAGCGTGTGCAGCAGGGCGTGACCGGTACGGTCGGCCGCCGCGCAGGCGCGCTGCACCGGCTTTTCGCCGAAATGGGCCGTGTGGCCGCCGAACGGACGCTGGTAAATGGTGCCGTCAGGGTTGCGGTCGAACGGCATGCCGAAGTGTTCCAGTTCGTACACGACTTTTGGTGCTTCACGGCACATGAATTCGATGGCATCCTGGTCGCCCAGATAGTCGCCACCCTTGACGGTGTCGAACATGTGCCAGAACCAGTTGTCTTCGGCCATGTTGCCGAGCGACGCGCCGATACCGCCCTGCGCCGCCACGGTGTGCGAGCGGGTCGGGAAAACTTTCGAGAGTACAGCGACGTTCAGGCCGGCTTCGGCCAGTTGCAACGACGCGCGCATGCCGGAACCGCCGGCGCCAACGATCACCGCATCAAAGCGGCGGGTAGGAATTGCAGATTTATATGCTGCCACGATTACACACTCCAGAGTATCTGTACCGTCCAGCCGGCACAAGCGATCAACCACAGCATGGTGGCAATTTGCAGGGTCAAACGGAGGCCAGCGCTTTTCACGTAGTCCATCCAGATGTCGCGTACGCCGACCCATGCGTGGTAAAACAGCGCCAGGAAGGTGACCAGGCTGAATAATTTGAACCATTGCTGCGCGAACAGACCCGCCCAGCCTTCATAGCTGAAGTTCTGGCCGGTCAGGAACGAGACCAGCAGGATGGCGACATAGGCCACCATGACGATGGCGGTGACGCGTTGCGCCAGCCAGTCGCGCAAGCCGTAATGGGCACCGACGACGAGGCGTTTCGGTCCGATGTTATTGTCTGCCATGTTTAAAATACTCCAAACAGTTTCAAAGCGACCAGGGCGGTCAGCACCAGGCTCACCACCAGCACCGTCGAGGCGGTCTTGCGGGCCGAGTCTTTTTCGATGGCGACGTGCACGTCCATGAACAGGTGGCGGATGCCGGCGCAGAAGTGGTGCAGGAAGGCCCAGACCAGGCCCAGCGTGATCAGCTTGACGAACCAGTGCGAGGCGATGCCCTGGAAGTAAGCGTAGGACATTTCGGAACGCAGGCTCAGTTCCAGCATGTACAGGATGCACGGCAGCAGGGCGAAAATGATGAATCCGCTGATACGATGCAGGATCGAGACGATGGCGCCAACCGCCATGCGGTAGTTCGACAATTCGGTAACATGAATGTTACGGAATTGCGGCCGTTCTTTTTTTGGTACTTCTTTTACGGCTTCAGACATAACAAAAACCTCCCCTTTGAACTGAACTAAATATTGGAAGCCGCGATTTTCGCCGATTTTCGCAAGCCATACCACTATCTATTGTTACATATAACCAAAATGGTTTTTTACTACACAATCCCGCGCTACTTTCCGTAGTTCACGTAATTTAATTACAGAAACGCTGGCAAAAAACGACCCGCCGGTGGCGTACGCCTGGCGGGCCGCGCTTTGCCTGCGATTTCTGCTGTCTCCAATGCCCGCCTCGCGGTGGACACTTTTCAAACGATGGACGTCAGCCTGTCCGCTTGTTCGGGCGCCAGGCGCCCCGCAGCTTCAGCTGAGTTCATTCTGATAATGGTGGCGGCTGGTCAGGTACAGGCCGCGGCGCAATTCCACCGGCTTGTCGCCATACGTAAACGACACGCGCTCGGAACTGAGCAATGGTGTACCCGCCTCGACATTCAACAAATGGGCCGCGCCCGCATCGGCGCAGACGGCGCGGATCTGCTCGGAGGCACGGATCATGCGCGTGCCGAATTCGGTTTCGAACAGGCCGTACATCGGCCCCTTGTATTCCACCAGGCGCTCGGCCGTCAGGCCCTTGAAGATCAGGCCGGGCAGCCACAGCTCTTCCAGTACGGTCGGCACGCCGTCGAAATACTGCACCCGCTTGATGAAGATGACGGCGTCGCCCGATTTCAGCTCCATCAGGCGCGCCACATCGGCCGGCGCGCGCACGCGCTTGACCTCGATGAACTTGCTTTCGGGGTAATGCGGCACGCCTTCGTCCGGCACCAGGCGCAGGAAGCGGAAATGCGCGCGCGCCTCGTGGTGGGTCGACACGAACGTGCCCTTGCCCTGGCGGCGCATGACGAGGTTTTCGGCGGCCAGCTCATCGATCGCCTTGCGCACCGTGCCCTGGCTGACCTTGAAACGGCCGGCCAGTTCGACTTCGCTGGGGATCAGTTCGCCCGGCTTCCACTCGCCCGATTGCAGGCTTTGCGTGATCAGCGCCTTGATCTGCTGATACAAAGGACTGAAGGTGGGCGAGGCGGCGGTGGCGGCGGGCGTGGGCGCTGGCGCGGCAGCCATCGTGGCGGCAGCGGCAGGCGGATTCGATGGGACCGGTGCGTCCGCGGTCGGACTGACCGCCCCGCTTGCAGCAGTGGCATTGTTGGTCAGATTGGACGAGGCGGAATTCATAGTCCGACATTTCAACACAAATCACTGCCCGCGTCCAGTAAAAACCCGCTGGTTATCTGTCTTATATAAGACATAAGATAGGATTGACAGATGCAAATCGGAAGCCTACACTGCGCCCGACAAACTGATGGTTTCATACCAGTGCGTTGTTGGCCAGCCACTCTGGCCTGAAACAACAAGGGCGCGACGGCGCGCACCACAGGCAATTCGGTGGCAGCAGCCGGTTTTGGTATCATTACAGTTTTTCCGAACAAGCGTAAGCCCAGCTTCAAGCCCGTTTTCTTTCCCATTTTTGGAGATTCATCATGGCAAAAACCCCTATGCGTGTTGCAGTGACCGGCGCCGCCGGCCAGATCGGCTACGCCCTGTTGTTCCGCATCGCCAATGGCGACATGCTCGGCAAGGACCAGCCTGTTATCTTGCAATTGCTTGAAATCGCGGACGAAAAGGCCCAGAAAGCGCTCAAGGGCGTGATGATGGAAATCGACGATTGCGCCTTCCCGCTGCTGACGGAAATGACCGCTCATTCCGATCCGTTGACCGCCTTCAAGGATGTCGACGTGGCCGTACTGGTCGGCGCGCGTCCACGTGGCCCGGGCATGGAACGCAAGGACCTGCTGGAAGCCAATGCCCAGATCTTCACCGTGCAAGGCAAGGCGCTCGACGCCGTCGCTTCGCGCAACGTGAAAGTGCTGGTGGTTGGCAACCCGGCCAACACCAATGCCTATATCGCCATGAAATCGGCGCCATCGCTGCCAGCGAAAAACTTCACCGCCATGCTGCGCCTGGACCACAACCGCGCGCTGTCGCAAGTTGCCGCCAAGACCGGCACCGCCGTCAAGGATATCGAAAAGCTGACCGTGTGGGGCAATCACTCGCCAACCATGTATGCTGACTACCGTTTCGCCACCGTCAACGGCAAGGCCGTGAAAGACCTGATCAACGACCAGGAATGGAACGCCAACACCTTCCTGCCGACCGTTGGCAAGCGCGGCGCGGCCATCATCGAAGCGCGCGGCCTGTCGTCGGCAGCATCGGCAGCGAACGCCGCCATCGACCACGTGCATGACTGGGTGCTGGGCACCGCCGGCAAGTGGACCACCATGGGTGTGCCATCGGACGGTTCGTACGGCATCCCTGAAGGTACCGTGTTCGGTTTCCCTGTCACCACGGAAAACGGCGAATACACCATCGTTCAAGGCCTGGAAATCGATGCATTCTCGCAAGAGCGCATCAACCTGACCCTGAAAGAACTGACCGAAGAGCGCGAAGGCGTGAAACACCTGCTGGCGTAATTCCCAGTCCAGTTCCGGCGGCGCAGCGTACACTGTGCCGTCCGCCCTCAAGGCCGCACCGCGTTTATCGCGGCGCGGCTGTTTCAGTAATGAGTTCTTATCTACAAAGATGTCTTAAAGCATGCACCCTTCCGAGGTTTTATTCCAGGGCAAACGCCAGCCGCTGTTGCTCGCCGCTTGCGACCACTACGCCGGCTCTGAAAAGCTGATGCGTAAATCGATTGCTTTGCAACAAGAGCTTGGTCCTTTGTTCGACATCACGTTCGATTGCGAAGACGGCGCCAGCGCCGGCAATGAAGAAGCCCATGCGCAGATGGTGGCCGAACTGCTGGCCAGCGATGGCAACCAGTTCAACCGCATCGGCGTGCGCGTGCACGACGTCGACAGCCCGTTTTTCGCGCGCGACGTGGAAATCGTCTGCGCTGCCGCCCAGCGCATCGCCTATATCGCCGTGCCGAAAGTCAACAGCGTGCAGGACGCCATGCTGGCGATCGAACTGATCAACCTGCATGCGCGCCGCGCCGGCCGCGACAACCTGCCGGTGCACATCCTGATCGAGACCCACGGCGCGCTGCGCGACGCGTATGCGATCGCCGCCCTGCCCCAGGTCGAATGCCTGTCGTTCGGCATCATGGATTTTGTCTCGTCCCACTACGGCGCCGTGCCGGCCGCGGCCATGCGCACGCCGGGCCAGTTCACGCATCCGCTGGTGGTGCGCGCCAAGCTGGAAGTGGCGGCCGCCTGCCACGCCCATGGCAAGGTGCCGTCGCACAATGTGACCACCGATGTGCGCGATTCGGCGGTGGTGGCGAATGACGCCCAGCGCGCGACAGCCGAGTTCGGCTACACGCGCATGTGGAGCATCCACCCCGACCAGATCAAGCCCATCATCAAGGCCTTCACGCCCCGCCTGTCCGAGGTGAATGAAGCGAGCAATATCCTGAACGAAGCGCTGCGCGCCAATTGGGGACCGATCGCGCAGAATGGCCGCTTGCATGACCGCGCCAGCTACCGATATTATTGGACCGTTTTGCAACGCGCCAAGCTGGCGGGCCTGGGCCTGCCCGAGGCGGCTGCTGCATTACTGAATCCGCCCTCGACCAGCACCACCGAAAACTGACAGGAATACCACGATGTCCCTCTCCAAATTAGCCCTGGCCTGCAGCGTCGCGCTGGGCGCCATGACGCTGGCCCTGGCGCCGGCCAGCTACGCCGCCACCGATACCAAGGCCCCCGCCAAAGCCAAGACCGCCAAAGCCGTGAAGACCACCAAGGCCAAGGCAAAAGCGCCGGCCAAGGCCGTGAAACCGGTCGCCATGCCGGCCGAGCCGAACGAGGAAGCCGACGAACCGGACACCACCGGTTCGGCCACCACCGAATTCAATTGCGAACTTGGCAACAAGATCACCATCTACAGCAATGCGACCGATGACTCGCATATCGCCCTGCGCTGGCAGAAGCGGCTGCACCGCCTGAGCCGTGTCGGCACCACCACCGGCGCCCACCGTTTTGAAAATCGCTTGTACGGACTGATCTGGATCGGCATTCCGGCCAAAGGCATGCTGCTCGATTCCAAGCAGAACCGCCAGCTGGCCAATGAATGCAAGGATGCGGAGCAGGCCAAACCGACGCTGGCGACCGAAGCGCCGGTGTCGCTGGGTGTAGTCAAGCCTGCCGGCGGCTGATGTGCGCGGCAAGAGTCCCCGGCCGGGGCCTCTGTCATGTTTTGTACCCCGAATAATCAATCAACAGACGATACCCAACAAGGAGAGGTCATGTCCCGCAACACTTTGAACACGCTCAAGGACTTTAATATTTCAGCCAGCAAAAAGGGACAGCTCTACTCCCTGCCGGCACTGGAAAAAAGCCTGGGCATTAATGTCTCGCGCCTGCCGGTGTCGATCCGCATCGTGCTCGAATCGGTGCTGCGCAACTGCGACGGCAAGAAGGTCACCGAAGAACACGTCAAGCAATTGGCGAGCTGGGGCCCGACCGCCGAACGCACCGACGAGATCCCGTTCGTGGTGGCGCGCGTGGTGCTGCAGGACTTCACCGGCGTGCCGCTGCTGGCCGACCTGGCCGCGATGCGCAACGTGGCCGCCAAGATGGGTATCGACGCCAAGAAGATCGAGCCTCTGGTGCCGGTCGACCTGGTGGTCGACCACTCGGTGACCATCGATCACTACCGCGAAAAGAAAGCGCTGGACCTGAACATGAAGCTGGAATTTTCGCGCAATAACGAGCGCTACCAGTTCATGAAATGGGGCATGCAGGCCTTCGACACCTTCGGCGTGGTGCCACCGGGCTTCGGCATCGTGCACCAGGTCAACCTGGAATACCTGGCGCGCGGCGTGCACAGCACCGGCAAGAAAGCCGGCGACGTGTACTACCCGGACACCCTGGTCGGCACCGACTCGCACACCACCATGATCAACGGCATCGGCGTGGTCGGCTGGGGCGTGGGCGGCATCGAGGCGGAAGCCGGCATGCTGGGCCAGCCAGTCTACTTCCTGACGCCGGACGTGATCGGCGTGAACCTGTCGGGCGCGCTGCGCGAAGGCTGCACCGCCACCGACCTGGTGCTGACGATTACCGAACTGCTGCGCAAAGAGAAAGTCGTCGGCAAGTTCGTCGAGTTCTTCGGCGAGGGCACCGAATCGCTGACCCTGACCGACCGCGCCACGATCGCCAACATGGCACCGGAATACGGCGCCACCATGGGCTTTTTCCCGGTCGACGACGCCACCATCGACTACTTCAAGGGCACCGGCCGCAGCAAGGCTGAAATCGACGCATTCCAGGGCTACTTCAAGGCGCAGAACCTGTACGGCGTGCCAAAAGCCGGCGAGATCGACTACACCCGCGTGGTGGAGCTGGACCTGGCCTCGGTCGCCCCGTCGCTGGCCGGCCCGAAACGCCCGCAAGACCGTATCGAAATCGGCAACGTGAAAGCGAACTTCGCCGAACTGTTCGCCAAGCCGACCACCGAAAACGGCTTCAACAAGAACCCAAACGACCTGGCCGCCGTATACGAAACCACCAATGGCGTGAAAGTGTCGAACGGCGACGTGCTGATCGCCGCCATCACCTCGTGCACCAACACCTCGAATCCGAGCGTGATGCTGGCCGCCGGCCTGCTGGCGAAAAAAGCCGTCGAAGCGGGCCTGAAAGTCGCGCCCCACATCAAGACCTCGCTGGCGCCCGGCTCGCGCGTCGTGACCGAATACCTGACCGCCGCCGGCCTGCTGCCCTACCTGGAAAAACTGGGCTTCGGCGTGACCGCCTACGGCTGCACCACCTGCATCGGCAATGCCGGCGACCTGACGCCGGAACTGAACGCGGCCATCGCCACGCACGACATCGTCGCTTCGGCCGTGTTGTCGGGCAACCGCAACTTCGAAGCCCGCATCCACCCGAACATCCGTTCGAACTTCCTCGCTTCGCCACCGCTGGTCGTGGCCTACGCCATCGCCGGCAACATGACACGCGACCTGATGACGGAACCGGTCGGCAAGGGCAAGGGCGGCAAGGATGTCTACCTGGGCGACATCTGGCCAACTTCGGCCGAAGTATCGGCCATGATGAAGTTCGCCATGAACGCCAAGGTGTTCAAGGACAACTACGCCGACGTCAAGGGCGCGCCAGGCAAGCTGTGGGAAAAAGTCACCACCGTGTCGGGCCAGGTCTACAACTGGCCGAAATCGACGTATATCGCGGAACCACCGTTCTTCGACAATTTCTCGATGACGCCAGCGGCCGTGGCCACCGGCATCGAAGGCGCGCGCGCACTGGGCGTGTTCGGCGACTCGATCACCACCGACCACATCTCGCCAGCCGGCTCGATCCAGGAAAACGGCCCGGCCGGCAAATGGCTGAAGGAAAACGGCGTCCTGAAAGCGGACTTCAACTCCTACGGCTCGCGCCGCGGCAACCATGAAATCATGATGCGCGGCACCTTTGCCAACGTGCGCATCAAGAACCGCATGATCCCTGCCAAGGCGGACGGCTCGGCGGTCGAAGGCGGCATCACGATCCACCAGCCTTCCGGCGAACAGATGTCGATCTACGACGCGGCCATGAAGTATGTGGCCGAAGGCACGCCAACCATGGTGTTCGGCGGCGAAGAGTACGGCACCGGCTCGTCGCGCGACTGGGCGGCAAAAGGCACCCAGCTGCTGGGCGTGAAAGCCGTGATCACCCGCTCGTTCGAGCGTATCCACCGCTCGAACCTGGTCGGCATGGGCGTGTTGCCGCTGCAATTCATCGGCGACGACAGCGTGCAGACCCTGGGCATCACCGGCCAGGAAACGTTCGATCTGAAGGGCCTGGAAGGCGAGATCAAGCCGCAGCAACTGGCGACCCTGGTGATCCACCGCGCCGACGGCAGTTCGCAGGAAGTGGCCGTGCTGCTGCGTATCGACACCCCGATCGAAGTCGATTACTACAAGCACGGCGGCATCCTGCCATTCGTGCTGCGCCAATTGCTGGCCGAGTAATCACTCAGCTCTAGCGTCATAAGCAAAACGCCGGTCTCGCCCGGCGTTTTTTTTCGCCTGTTTTATCCGCGCCAGGGTTGAAATTGCCGCAAGCGCCATGATCTGCATTCTGCTTGTGCATCCGTGTGGCCTTATCCTCTACAATACGGTTATAAGGGTTATCATTGTTTGACTGATCCATTTTTTTCACTTTCCGAGACTCTTATCCCGCTATGCGTCGTCCTTCCAAAGATTCATCCCATAAACTGACTGCCGACAGCCAGCGCCTGGTCACCTTTGCCCAGGCGATCGTCCAGGCAGCGAGCCGTCTCGAAGAGCGGTCCTGGGAACACAGCCTGGATACGCATCTCCAGAAGTTACTCAAGACCGGCCACCAGGACACCATCGACAACACGCTGGGCAACCTGTTCAAGGAAGACCTGAACGCCTATGACGTA
This sequence comes from Janthinobacterium sp. PSPC3-1, assembly GCF_049896105.1. Classification (NCBI taxonomy): domain Bacteria; kingdom Pseudomonadati; phylum Pseudomonadota; class Betaproteobacteria; order Burkholderiales; family Oxalobacteraceae; genus Janthinobacterium; species Janthinobacterium sp. PSPC3-1. The sequence goes on from NZ_JAFCTQ010000028.1 coordinate 49,919, forward strand.
CTGATGGACGGCGTCGAAGCCGTCAGCGAATCGACCGTCATCATCCATGAAGACGTGCGCTACGACGCGCTGCTGGTGGCTGTGCCTATCCTGGCCTGGACGCGCTTTTCGATCGCCTCCGGCCCGATGGCCGGCGACGCGCACGGCGTGCTGTCCGCCCACTTTGCCGCCCATCTGCTGGCCGACGGCACCAAAATGGCGATGGCGCCCACCCTTTATTCGATCGACCAATTGCCGCGCAGTCATGTCGAAACCTATGCCAAGACGCAAAAGCTGGCGCAGGCGGCCCTGAAGGGTTCGACCCTCAAGCCATCGACGAAAGAGCCGGAAACGGCGCCGTTCCTGGCCGATACACGCTACCTGCTGGTGGCCGTGGTGGCCCCTGCGGGCGCGCCGCTGTTCCGCTGGCAGGTGCCGGCGCTGCAGAACGACTTCATCGTCGAACGCAGCGCGGCCCTGGACCAATGGCGCACGCAGGCGACGCCGACCATCGCCCGCCTGCTGCCCGGCTGCGGCCTGGAGCTGCTGCTGCCGGAAGCGTATTACGTGGCCTGCCGCGAAGCGGACAAGCTGATCCGTCCGGTCTCGGTGCGCGCCGCCGTGCACTACCTGACGCATACGCTGGCGATCGAGCCGTCGGAACTGCGCGCCGTGATCGCCGGCTTCGGCGAAGAGTCGGCCGACGGCCAGGTCGACGAATACCGCATCGCGTTCACCCTGCGCCAGGCACCGGAAGTGATCTACGGCATCGTCTGGCCGCTGTATGGCCAGGAAGACGAGGACGGCACGCCGATCGAAGGCCTGATCCAGGTCGGCATCGCCGCGCTCGACAAGCAGAAGACACCGGTCGATGAAATCATCGAGCACCTGAACGCGGCCGGCATCACGCAGATCAAGCGCCATGCCGAACGCTACGTGGGTGAATACTGCGACGACTGCGGCGCGCCGCTGTTTGCCGACCCGGTCGGCGAATTGGCGCATGCCGAAATGCCGGAAGATACGCCGCAAGGGACCGAGCATTTTCATTGATGTTGGCCGAGGCCGACAATGTTGTCGGATTACGCGCTGCGCGCTAATCCGACCTACCATTCTCACGGAGGTGGCGTAGGTCGGATTAGCGCAGCGTAATCCGACAACACCACCAGCACATGAAAAAAAGGCAGAACCTCGGTTCTGCCTTTTTGCATGTCAAACCCGCATCACCACTGCGAATACGGATGCCGTATCAGGTTGGCGTTGTAATAGCGCGCGTCATCCGACACTTCCACGCCGATCCAGTCCGGCTTTTCAAACGGCTGGTCTTCCGAGTGCAGTTCGATCTCGGCCACCACCAGGCCGGCATTGGCGCCCAGGAACTCGTCGACCTCCCACACCATGCCCGCATACATGATGCGGCGCCGGTATTTCTCGATCAGGGGCTGCTCGCACAGGCTGTCGAGCAGTTCGTTGGCGTCCGCCAGCGGAATCGGATACTCCCATTCGCCACGGCTGTTACCCACGTTCGCGCCCTTGATGGTCAGCATGGCGTGGTGTCCCTCGATGCGCACGCGCACCACGCGCTCGCGCGTCGACGACAGATAGCCCTGGCGCAGCAGTTCCGGGTCGGCCAGCTGGCGCCAGCCGTCATTGGCGAGCAGGAATTTACGTTCGATCTCGACGCCCATGATCACGTCCTCAATCGAGCGACAGCAGGATCGGCTGCAGCATGGCCGCACCCAATGCCGCGCTGCGAGCGCCGTTCCAGCCCACGGCCGGGTCGGGCAGGTCGGCGTTTTCCTTGAACGGCATTTCCAGGGTCAGCGCCAGGCACTGGAAATGGTGACCGATGTATTTCGACGCCAGGGTCAGCATGTCGGACTTGTACTTGCTGGCGGCATAGCCGAACTTGTCCTGGAAGTCGGGGCTGGCCTGCTTGTAGCGCTCGATGAAGGCCTTCTGGTGCGCGGCTTGCTCCGGCGTGAAGTTTTCCAGCATCTCGTTGCCGGCCACAAAGTTGTACGGCAGCGCTTCGTCGCCGTGGATGTCGAAGAACATGTCGACACCCGTTTCGTGGATCTTGTTTTTCACGCACAGCACTTCCGGGCTGGACTCGAGCGACGGCGTCATCCATTCGCGGTTCAGGTTGGCGCCGGCCGCATTGGTGCGCAGGTTGCCGCGGATCGAGCCATCGGGATTCATGTTCGGCACGATGTGGAACACGGCGCGTTGCAACAACTTGCGCGCGATCGGGTTGGCGTCGTCCAGCAGCGAGTCGATCAGGCCTTCGACAAACCATTCGGCCATCGATTCACCGGGGTGCTGGCGGGCGATGATCCAGATTTTCTTTTCCGCCTGTGGGTTGCCGATGGTGACCAGGTTCATGTCGCGGCCATCGACCGTACTGCCCAGGTCGGCTACGCGCGCCAGCGGATGCTCGGCCACTTCGCCCAGCAGGCGCAGATGGCGTTCCCACGAATACGGCTCGAAGTAGGCGTAATAGACGCTGTCGAGTTCCGGCGTATGCGTGATCGTCATCACCTGGCCGTCGAAGGCGGTCGGCACGCGGAACCAGTTTTCGCTGTCGTAGCTGGCCACGGCCTGGTAGCCCTCGTAGCCGGCCGGATAGGTCGCCTGGCCGGCGTTCAGGAAGCGCAGGGTGCAGGCCTGGCCGCGCGCGCCTTGCAGGCGGAAATGGAACCACTGGTGGATGTCGGCGTGGCTGTCCTTGCGCAACTTCAGGTCGATGGCGCCGGCGCTGGCGGCGTTCACCACCTCGATGGCGCCGGAGTCGAAGTTCTGGCTGATTTTAATGGTCATGTAACGATCCCGTAGAGATATAAAGGCGTTGTCAGTGCCACGGCGCGCTCTGCTGGAGCGCGCCGCAACGGCAAAAACGCAGTGTAAGCGATCCCGCCATTTTCCGCCCTTTGCCCCCATTCGCAAAGCCTGGCCGGCGATTTTTTGCACCATTCAGGGGCATTGTCGGCAAACTGCTTGGCCGGGCCGCAAAAAAACGGCCAGCGATGGCATCAACCGTATAAAAAAATGATTTGTAACAAGACTGGAAACATTCCAGGCCCCTGCCGCGCCCTATAATTCCTTTTTTTAGTGATCATCAGGAAAGAGTGTGGATAAGAAGTTAAGCAATATCCAGGAAAGAAAACTGCGCGAAGCGCAGGCACGCCGCGAACATATCATCGCCGTGGTCAAGGACCTCATCAAGAAAGGCGGCGCGCGCGCCGTCTCGATCCGCAAGGTGGCGGAAGCGGCCGGTTTTTCCACCACCGTGGTGTACGCCCTGTTCCGCGACAAGGCCACCCTGATCGGCCAGGCAATGGACAAGGACTTGCTGGCCCTGGTGCACACCATGCGCAGCGCCAGCGATGCCGGCACCGGCGCCTGGGAACGCATCGCCCTGGTAGGGCGCGCCTATGTGCAGTACGGCCTGCGCCACCGCGACGAATACGCGCTGCTGTTCATGGAACTGCGCCCGCACGCCGCCATCGCCGCGGTGGAGGTCGAGCACGGCAATATCGAGCAGGACCCGTACGCCTACGCGCTGCACCTGTTCGGCGAACTGGCGCACAGCGGCCAGGTCCGCGCGGACGAGGCGGCGCTGCACACGATGACGCAGATCTTCTGGCAGGCGCTGCACGGCCTGGTGTCGCTGCGCATCGTGATGGAGCACATGCAACCGGACAGCCACCTGGACGACTTGCTGGCGGTAGTCACGGAAGGCATACGGCTGCGGTTCCAGCCCTAGCCTTCCTGGCGTTCATGCCTCCAGCATGCTGCCGCTTTGCTGGTAGCGCGCGTGCCATGACAGCGCCTGCTCCAGGAGATGCGGCGTATGGCCGCCACGCTGGCAGGCCGCGTCGTAATAAGCGCGCAACTGGTCCCGGTAATCCGGATGCGTGCAGCGCTCGATGATCAGGGGCGCCCGTTCACGCGGCGCCAGGCCGCGCAGGTCGGCATAACCCCATTCCGTCACCAGCACATCGACATCGTGTTCCGTATGGTCCACATGCGAGACCATCGGCACCACGCTCGACACCCTCCCGCCCTTGGCGGCCGACTTGCTGACAAACATCGAGACCTGTCCGTTGCGCGCAAAGTCGCCCGAGCCGCCGATGCCGTTCATCATGTGCGTGCCGCACACATGGGTGGAATTGACGTTGCCGTAGATATCGAACTCCAGCGCCGTGTTCAGGGCGATGATGCCGAGCCGGCGCACGATCTCGGGGTGGTTGCTGATCTCCTGCGGGCGCAGCACGATTTTTGACCGGTAATGGTCGATATTGTCCATCAGCTTCTGATGCACGGCGGCCGACAGGGTGATCGACGAGGCCGACGCAAACGCCAGCTGGCCCGAGTCCAGCAGCTCGATGGCGCTGTCCTGCAGCACTTCCGAGTACATCGTCATGTTGCGGAAGGGCGAGCCGATCAGGCCATGCAGCACCGCGTTGGCAATCGTGCCGATGCCGGCCTGCAAGGGCAGCAGTTCCGGCCCCATGCGCCCGGCCGCCACTTCGCCTTCCAGGAAGGCGATCACATGGCCCGCGATGGCCTGGGTTTCGGCGTCGGGCGGCAAGGCGTTTGACGGGCTGTCCGGGCTGTCGGTGATGACGATGGCGGCGATGCGGGCCGGATCGATGGCGATCGCCGTGCCGCCCAGGCGCTGGTCGACGCGCGTGAGCGGAATCGGTTCGCGGCCCGGCAGGGTCTGTGGAATATAGATGTCGTGCAAGCCTTCCAGCGCCAGCGGCGTCGACAGGTTGATCTCGATGATCACTTGGGCCGCTTGCTGGGCGAACGCGGCGGAATTACCGACCGACATGGTCGGAATGATGGCGCCGGCAGCGGTGATCGCGGTCGCCTCGATGACGGCGATATCGACGGCGGCCAGGTTGCCCGAGCGCAGCTGTTCGGCCGTTTCCGACAGGTGCTGGTCGATGAACATCACCTCGCCCTGGTTGATCTTGCCGCGCAAGACCGGGTCGACCTGGAACGGCATGCGGCGCGCCAGCACGCCGGCCTCGGCCATCAGGCCGTCGCTGCCGTTGCCCAGCGAGGCGCCGGTAATCAAGGTCAGGCTCAACGGTTCCTGGCGGGCGCGCTCGGCCAGCGCGCGCGGCAGGGCCTTGGCGTCGCCGGCGCGCGTAAAGCCGCTCATGCCGACACGCATGCCATTCTGGAACAAGGTGGCTGCCTGGTCGGCGCTCATGATTTTATCGAGCAAGCCCGGGTGGCGTATACGATCCTGGTACATCGAAAGACTCCTGGTTATTCTTGAAATACATGGCGGTCATACATGCGCGCCATAAGTGGCTTCAGTATAAAATCCGGGATACATGGATGGCATGAATTAATAGCGACATATCCAGTCGCAATTTTCATGCTTTGACAAAGCGATACTTATCTTGGATATCCGTTCCCTGCGCTATTTCGTGGAAACCGTACGCCTGTCGAGCTTTACGCAGGCGGCCGAATCGCTGCACCTGACGCAATCGACGATCAGCAAGATGGTGCGCCAGCTCGAAGACGAGGTCGGCGCCCAGCTGCTGGTGCGCGACGGGCGCAAGCTGAGCCTGACCGACACCGGCCGCATCGTCTACCAGCACGGCCAGCAGATGCTGGCCAGCATGCGCCAGCTGACCCTGGAAGTGCGCGACACGCAGGCGCTGGCGCGCGGCAGCCTGACTGTCGGCATCCCGCCGATGATCAATGTCCTGTTCACGCCCGTGCTGAAAGCCTTCCGCGCGCGCCATCCGCAGGTCAAGCTGACCCTGCAGGAAGACACGGGCCAGCAGATCGAGCGCAAGGTAGCGGCCGGCGAGCTGGAAATCGGCATGACGGTGCTGCCGGCCGACCCCGAACTGGAGCTGGTGACGGTGCAGGTCGCCAGCTACCCGATCTGGGCGCTGGCCGAGCCGGGCACCTTCCAGCAGCAGCGCACCAGCCTGCCGTTCAAGGCGCTGGCCGACTTGCCGCTGGTGCTGTTAAAGGATGATTTTGCCCTGACGCGCAGCCTGCGCCAGCATTTTGCGCAGGCCGGTTTCGAACCGGTCATCGCCGCCCAGAGCGGCCAGTGGGACTGGCTGGTCGCAATGGCTTCCGCAGGCCTCGGCGTGGCGCTGCTGCCCGAACCGTTCATCCACCGCCTGGCTGGTGTACCGCTGGCGGCGGTACGCATCGTCGAGCCGGACCTGGCGTGGCAGGTGGCGCATATCTGGAACGGACATTACCTGTCGCACGCGGCGCGCGCCTGGCTGGCCGTGTGCCAGGACGTGCTGGGCACGCGGTTCGTGCCCTGAATGCAAAAAAGGTGGCCGAGGCCACCTTTTTTTGATCAAGCTGAAGTGGTGATGTCGGATTACGGCCCGAAGGGCCTCGGCGGCCCCGCCTAATCCGACCTACGGGCTTATTTCACAGCCGCATCGTTGTTGTACATGCCCGCATATTTCAGGCCGAAGTACAGGATGAAGGTGTAGCACAGGGCCGGCACGATGAACGACACTTGCAAGTTCATGTGATCGGCCAGGAAACCCTGGATGAACGGCACGATGGCACCGCCGACGATGGCCATGCACAGGATGCCGGACCCCTGGCCGGTTTGCGCGCCCAGCTTGTTGAGCGCCATGCTGAAGATGGTCGGGAACATGATGGAATTGAACAGGCCGACGGCGATCAGGGCCCACATGGCGGTGTGGCCGGTGCCGAACACGGCGACCAGGATCAGCGCGATCACGATGGCGGCGTTGAAGGCCAGGGTCTTGCCCGGGCTGACATAGCGCATCACGGCAAAACCGACGAAACGGCCGACCATTGCGCCACCCCAGTAGTAGCTGACGAAATGCGCGGCGTCGGCCGGCGTCAGGCCGGCGATATGGCTCTCGCCCAGGAAGTTGATCAGGAAGCTGCCGATGCTTACTTCGCCGCCCACGTACAGGAAGATGGCCAGCGCGCCCAGCACCAGGTGGCGGTGCGACCAGATCGAGACCTTGTGGCCATCGCTCGACAGCTTGACGTCATCGTCCGCATGCGAAATCGTCGGCAGCTTGGCCAGCGCAAACAGCACCGCCAGCACCACCAGCGTGGCGGCCAGCGCCAGGTATGGACCTTGCACGGCGGCTGCTTCCTTGGCGCGGTAGGCCAACTGCTCGGCGGCCGGCAACAGGTCGAACTGCTGCACCGTCAATACCGTGCCCGACAGGATCAGGATGCCGCCCAGGGTCGGCGCCACCGTGGTGCCCAGCGAGTTGAACGCTTGCGTCAGGGTCAGGCGGCTCGACGCCGTTTGCGGGTCGCCCAGTTCGGTCACATACGGATTGGCGGCCACCTGCAGCACCGTGATGCCGGCCGCCAGGATGAAGAAGGCCAGCAGGAACAGCGCGTAGCTGCCGGTCGAGGCCGGATAGAACATGGCGCAGCCGGCGGCCGCGATCAGCAGGCCGGCGACGACGCCGCGCTGGTAGCCGATGCGCTTGATCAGCGCGCCGGCCGGCATGGAAACGATGGCGTAGGCGCCAAAGAAACAGAATTGCACCAGCATCGCCTGCACATAGGTCAGCGTGTAGATCGAGCGCAAGTGGGGAATCAGCACATCATTCAACGATGTCAGCAGTCCCCACATGAAAAACAGCACCGTGACAATGATCAGGGCGCCCGTATTGTTTTGCGTGCCGGCCTGCGGGGCGCGCGCGCCTTGGCCTTGCTTTACGTATTCCATACCTTCTCCATTTTCAATTCCAAGAGTTGTGTTGTCTTGCCTTATATCTGTCATGCACCGCACAGCGGGTCAGGCAGCGTCGAGGTCTGAAAACAACATCAGCCAGCCTTCGCGTGTCGTAGTAATACTACTTCAGTGTGGGCGCATTATGCCCGAAAGCCCCGGATTGCGCAGCTTTCGCACCCATTATTTGATAATTGAATAGCTGACATTTGAAATCGAAAGTGTACTTATAACTTGAAAGGACTATACTTATGTTGCGGTGCAGCAGTTGCTACACCCCAACTAACCGGAGCCTGCCATGTCGACCACATTCATGTATCACAGCACCCCATCGAACAACATCGTTGCCACCCTGACCAGCATTGTCAAAGGCATCACCACCTTCCTGTCGCAAGGTCCTGACCACCGCGAACGCGCTTACGAAGAAGCCTACCTGGCCGAATCGACCGACCGCTACGACCTGGAATACCGCATGCGTGAACTGTCGCGCGCCCACCCGCAGCCTAGCTGGATGAGCGGCCTGGGTCGTTAAGCAACACCGCAGCACCTGGTTGTACGCGTATCCGCAACAAAGCCGGCAAGACCCTTGTCCACGCCTCGCGCGTCCGCGACAATACCGATAGCACCATCCTGCTCGCCTTTGGCTTGAGCCCGGGATGGGCTACAGGGCAATATTGCAACAGTTACTATGTTGCAACGCATCATGGCATTTATCGCTGCAAAGTCGAATTTTTGCTAGTTTTACTACGAGATTCTACTTAGGTACTACTGTGTCCACCATGACCGTCGTCAGCCATCACCACCCTCTTGTCCTGCGCATGGAAGCGGAACTGCTGCCGCTGTTCCAGGATGCCTTGCCGTCGCTGACGCAGGCGTCACCTCAGGTACTCGCGTCCGTGTTTGCCTTTTCCACCGGGTCGCAAGGCGCTTTTCTCGAGTACCGCTTCGGCATCTCCTGCCTGCTGGACGCCGTGCCCGACCACCAGCCCGATGAGCTGGCGCTGCTGGTGACCGTGTCGGGACTGGACGGCGAGGCAAGCGTTGCTGCCGAGGTGCGCTGGGGCCAGCCGTCCGGACGTTGCGAAGCGCAGGCCACATTGACGGAAGCGTCCATGCCGGGGCTGCACGCAGCCTTGCCCGCCTTGCTGGCGGCGCTGCGGCAGGCGCTGGAGCGGGGCCGGCCAGCCGATGAGGCACGCCCCGCGTAGTGCTTCGAAACAACAAATGTGATTTTCCGCATCACAACTTAATTGACTTTCACTACGCGGCGGCCCTATCCTTTCAGTGACGTTTGGTGAGAATTCAGCTTGCCCGACCATCGGCCCTTGCGGCCGCCATCCGCTCTTTCAAGCACGCCCACGCTGCCAGGGATACGCCATCATGCAACTCTCCTTAAACAGCAAGATCTGCGTCGCCGCCACCGCGCTGGCCATCTTCAGCCTCGGCATCACTGCCGCCGTGATCGGTTTCAAAAGCAGCGCCAACGCCGAGGCCGCCTCCATGGCCCTGGCCCGCACCACGGCGCGCGAAGTGTCGAGCACCTTGCAGGCGCGCATCAGCGGCAACCTGTCCGCCGTCACCAGCCTGGCCGGCGCCATGCGCGGCACGCGCGGTGCCAGCCTGGCCCTGCAGCGCGAACAGATCAACGAACTCAGCAAGGCAACCCTGGCCAGCTCGGAAGACCTGATCGGCGTGACCGTCACCTGGGAGCCGAACGCGCTCGACGGCAAGGATGCCGAGTTTGCAGGACAAGCTCCCCTGTACGACGCCAGTGGCCGCTTCATGCCCTACTGGACCCGTGGCGCCGGCGGCAAGATGCAGGCCGAACCCATCGTGTTCGACCCGAAGCCGGGCGCCAATGACTGGTATGACGTGCCCAAGCGCAGCGGCAAGCCCGTCTTCACCGAACCGTATCTGTATCCGGTCGACGGCAAGAGCGTGCTGATGGCCTCGCTGGTGGCGCCGATCATGATCGACGGTTTCCAGGGCGCGGCCAGCGCCGACTTCATGCTGACCCGCCTGACGACCATCCTGGCCGGACTGAAAGTGATCGAAGGCGGCCAGCTGGCATTGATCTCCAACGGTGGCCTGTATGCCAGCCACCCCTTGCCGGCCCGCCTGGGCAAGCCGGCCGACGATGTACCGGCCGCCGGCCTGGACAAGGTGCGCCAGGGCCAGCCCTACGAATATGAAGACGGCAACGGCATCATCCATCTGCTGCAGCCGCTGCTGATCCACCCGGAGATCGCGCCGTGGAGCGTCGAGCTGAGCTTTCCGAAAAGCGTCGCCACCGCGCCGGCGCGCGAACTGATCACTTATACCCTGATCGTCGCCCTGCTGTGCGCGGCCGCCACGGCCGGCATCCTGATTCTCACTGTCAACCGCCTGACCCGTCCGCTGCGCCGGCTGGGCGCGACCATGACCGACCTGTCCAGCGGCGACGCCGACCTGCGGGTCAAGCTCGACGTCAAGGGCACCGACGAGCTGGCCGTGATCGGCCAGGGTTTCAATCAGTTCGTTGAAAAAATCCACGCCGTGCTGCTGCAGGTGCAGGCCAGCGCCGACAACGTGGCCCGTTCCAGCGCCGAGATCGCGCAGGGCAATAACGACCTGTCGGCGCGCACCGAACAGCAGGCCAGTTCCCTGGAAGAAACCGCCGCCTCGGTCGAGGAGCTGACCGGCACCGTCAAGGAAAACGCCGAGCATGCGCGCCAGGCGAATCAGCTGGCCGCCACCGCTTCGCAAGTGGCGCAGCAAAGCGGCGTGGTGGTCGGCAAGGTGATCGCCACCATGACTTCGATCAATGACTCGTCGAACAAGATCGTCGACATCATCAGCGTGATCGACGGCATCGCCTTCCAGACCAATATCCTGGCCCTGAACGCGGCCGTGGAAGCGGCGCGCGCCGGCGAGCAGGGCCGTGGCTTCGCGGTGGTCGCCACCGAAGTGCGCAGTCTGGCCCAGCGCAGCGCCGCGGCGGCGAAGGAAATCAAGCTGCTGATCGACGATTCGGTCGACAAGGTGGCGGCCGGCAGCAAGCTGGTCGATGAAGCGGGCGCTACCATGGAGCAAGTGGTCGACAGCGTGCGCAAGGTGACCGCCATCATGGCCGACATCAGCGTCGCCACCAGCGAGCAAAGCGACGGCATCGCCCAGGTCAACCAGGCGCTGGCGCAAATGGACGGCGTGACGCAGCAGAATGCGGCGCTGGTCGAAGAAGCGGCGGCGGCCGCAGAAAGCCTGCAGGACCAGGCCCACCACCTGGCCGAAGTGGTCGGCGTGTTCAAGCTTGGTCAACAGCTGCGCCAGCCGGCACAACGACTGGCGCTGGCCAAGATGCCGGCAGCTGACGACTGGGAAACGCTTTAAGCCGGCAATACCACCCCCCAGGACCGGCGTGCGCCGTGCCCGCCGGCTGAAATGCAGGTGGACATAACAGGGATTCAAGCGCATCATGACTTCGTCCGAGTCAGTTTTCCCGCTCCCGCCGTGCGCCGCAGGCCGCGCTCATCCCTGATTTCCTTCCATTGCCCGCTCCGGCATGCCGGCGTCCAGGGCGGCCGCGTGCATATTCTGGAGCAACACCTTGATGGTCCATCCGTCTTTAACAGCAGCACGACCTGCCGAAGTGCCGGTCACGCTGGCCAATTGCGCCGACGAAGCGATCCATCTGCCGGGCCAGATCCAGCCCCATGGCGCCCTGCTGGTGTTCAGTCCCGACGGGCTGCTGACAGGCTGGTCCGGCAATGCCGCCAGCCTGCTGCAATTGTGCGTGCCGCTGTCGTCCGGCTTGCCGCACGACGCCCTCGGATTGCCGGCCGAAGCGGCAACGCTGGTGCGGACCTGCCTGCAGGAAATCAGCGAAGGCGAAGCGGCGCCGATGATGGCGGCGATGCATGTCGATGGCCTGCGCGTCGACTGCATCGTGCATGCCCACCTGGGGCGGGTGCTGCTGGAATTCGAGCGGTGCCTGCAGCCGCCGCCGGAGGTCACGCGGCAGGTCATGATGGCGCAGCAAATGTATGACCGCCTGAAACGCCAGAAAGACATCACCGCCCTGCTGCAGTTCGCGGTCGAGCAAGTGCGCGCCATGACGGGTTTCGACCGCGTCATGGCTTACCGCTTCCGTCCTGATGACAGCGGCGAAGTGGTGGCCGAAGCGCGGCTGGACAGCTGGCCGCCCTACCTGGGGCAGCGCTATCCGGCCAGCGACATCCCGGCCCAGGCACGGCGTCTGTACATCATCAACACGGTGCGTTTGATCCCCGACGTGAACTATGCGGCGGTGCCCATGTTCGGCAGTGCCGCCGGTGCCGCGCTCGACATGAGCCACGGCGTATTGCGCAGCGTGTCGCCGGTGCATGTCGAATACCTGCAAAACATGGGCGTGGCCGCTTCGATGAGCATCTCGATCCTGATCAACGACCGCCTGTGGGGCATGCTGGCCTGCCACCATGGCAGCGCCCGCCATGTACCGTATGCGGTGCGCATGGCTTGCGACGTCCTGGCCCAGGTACTGGCGTCGACCGCGCAGGTACTCGACAGCCGTGCCCAGGGCGCGCACCTGGCGACCACCGCCACCGTCTGCGAGCAGATCACGGCGGCGCTGCTGGTCGAGGAAGACCTGGCCAGCGTGCTGCCGCGCCATGCCACCGCGCTGGCCGACGCCTTTGGCGCGCATGCGCTGGTACTGGCCCAGCACGGCAAGCTGCAATGCCATGGCGATGTATCGCCCGAACTGGCGGCTGCCATGGTCGCGACCTTGCCGCAGCACAGTGACAAGATAGTGCAGCGCTGCGCGCGCGAGGACTGGCCGCCCGCCATCCACGGCGCGCTGGGCAAATGGGTTGGTTTGCTGGCCCTGAGTTTCAATCCTGCCGGCAACGGCTGGCTGCTGTTGCTGCGTACCGAGCAGATCGAGAACGTGCGCTGGGGCGGCAAGCCGGAGAAAATCGTCAAGATCGGTCCCCTGGGCGCGCGGCTCACGCCGCGCGGCTCGTTCGCCCTCTGGTGCGAAGCCGTGCACGGCCGCTGCGAGCCCTGGGAATCGTGGCGGCTCGACGCAGCCATCGGCCTGCTGGCCGAACTGCACCGCGTCAGCCTGTTCGCGCAGGTCGAAGCGGACCGCGTGCGCGCCCTGATGCTGGCCATGCTGGGGCACGACCTGCGCGACCCCTTGCACGCGATCCAGATGGCGGCCACCATCTTGCAGCGCGACGAGCGTCAACAGACGCTGGCGCGCCGCATCCAGTCGTCCAGTGCGCGCATGCAACGCCTGATCAGCCAGGTGACGGATCTCAGCCAGCTGCGCACCAGCAACGCCATGCCGATCTGCTTGCGCAGCGTCGACCTGGCGGCCCTGCTGGCCGACCTGGTCGACGAATCGCGCACGGCGCATCCCGGCGTCGAGCATCGGCTGGCGCTGCCGGCCAGTTGCATGGCGATGGCCGACGCGGACCGCATCGCCCAGGTTGTCACCAATCTGCTGGGGAATGCTCTGCACCACGGCGCGTGCCTGCGGCCATTGCAGATCGCGCTGGTGCGCCAGCAAGACAATCTGGTCCTCAGCGTCAGGAACGAAGGTGCGCCGATCAGCATGCTTGCCGCCGGCACCCTGTTCGACCCATTCAAGGCGGCCGGCCTGCACAATGTGCGCAATCCGGGCGGCATGGGACTGGGCCTGTATATCGTGCAGGAAATCGTCAAGGCGCATCGCGGCACCATCACCTATCATTACGAAGCGCCGCATGTGGTGTTCAGCGTGATGCTGCCGCAGGCCGCCGCCGTCCAGGAAAGACCGCCATCCCTGCCGCGCGGATAGATTTCGATAGTTTCAATAAAGAAATATTTCATATAATCGTGGACGCTGGTTTTCAGCATTCACGGATTACAGGAAAGACATGAAAACGCCGCTGGCATTGCTCCTCACCTCCACCTTGCTGGCCGCTTGCGGCGGCGGTTCTTCCAGTCCCGATACCGGGACCGGGACCGGCACCGGCACAGTGACCGCCCCTCTTTCCGTCTATGCGGGCGCCTGGCAAGCGCCATGCGACGATCATGAACTCGATAGCGTGACCTTGTCGGCCAAAGCCGACGGCACGCTGGAAGTGGTCACCAAGGCCGAGTATTTCTTGGCATCGAACTGCGGCGGCACACCGCTTGCCACGCAAACCACGTCGGCCAATGCCAGCATCACCTTCACGGGCTCGGCCGATTCGCCGATCAAGCTCACCACCAGCGGCGCGACCACCACCCTCAAGCTCGACAAGGTGAATGTGGCCATTCCCGCCTACAAAACCCTGCTCACGGGCAGCGCCGTGCAATACCTGGTCGAACAGGGGCAGGCAAAATGGTGCTTCAGCATCGGCGCCTCGTCGCGCAGTTGCATCCTGGACACCGGCACGGAACCGGCTTCGGCAAGATCCGGTGCCATGTATATCAATGGCAACACACTGTATCTGCTGTCGCTGGCGAATGGCACCTGGGTGCCGGACGAAATCTACACGCGCAAATAATTGGCAGCCGGCAAACACGCATCTGTTTGCTGGCGACTGTGCAGGATCGTACATACATTGCAAAAATACAAAGCTAATCTGTTGTAAAAACAGGAGCTTGCAATGTCTGCCACCCCCCATTCCACCGCACCATCCGATGCCTTCAGCGCCGAAGCGCTGGCCGCCCTGCTGCCCGCCCACGCTGCGCCACCCCTGGAACAATTGCAGCGCCTGATAGCCGCCGGGCTCGACCGCTTGCCGCTGCCTGGCCACGGCGCCACCTTGCAGCGCTGGCAGGCGCTGGCCGCCATTGCCGCGGTCGACCTGTCCCTGCTCAAATTGTATGAAGGCCATACCGACGCGCTGGCCATCCTGGCTGAAATTGACGGCGCCGGCGAGGCGCCCGGCAGCAGCTGGGGCGTCTGGTGCGCGGAAATGCCGGGCGCGCGCGTCAAGCTGCACCAGGGCGCCAATGGCCACTGGCAGCTCGATGGCCGCAAGGCCTGGTGCTCGGGCGCGGCTGGCCTCAGCCATGCACTGGTCAGCTGCTGGAATGACGCCGGCGAGGCCTGCCTGGCGCAGGTAACACTCAGCCAGCCTGGCGTCACCGTCACGCACGACGGCTGGCAGGCGGTCGGCATGGCCGGCAGCGCCAGCGTCGACGTGCTGTTTTCCGCCGCCCATGCCACCCCGGTCGGCGCACCGGGCGCCTACCTGGCGCGGCCCGGCTTCTGGCATGGCGGCGCCGGCATCGCGGCCGGCTGGTATGGTGCCGCCTGCGCCGTGGCCGGCTACCTGCACGCGCGTGCCGGGCATGCCACGCCCGACCCGGTGCGCCTGGCGCAACTGGGCCGGATCGACTGCGCGCTGCGCGCCGCCGGCGCCCTGCTGCGCGAAGGCGCGCGCGAGATCGACCAGCATCCCCAGCGCGACGCGATGGAACTGGCGCTGCGCCTGCGCCTGGCCGTCGAAGACTGCGCCACCCTGGTGCTGCAATTGACCACGCGCGCGCTGGGCGCCGGCCCGCTGTGCCGCGATGCGCACTTTGCCCGCCTGGCAAGCGACTTGCCGGTCTTCCTGCGCCAGAGCCATGCCGAGCGCGACCAGGCTACCCTGGGCGGCATTGTCGCCGGCGCCGCCGACCATCCGTGGGGGCTGTGACATGCGCATGCTGATGATTCCCGAGCAAGAGCGCCAGATCGAAGGCGCAGGCACGCCGGACGCCGACTGGCAGGCCTGGCCCGGCCTGGCCGCCCTGCCGCCCGTCACGGCGCGCGAACTGGTGCCGGGCAGTGCGCGCGCGGTGGTGGTCGCGCCCCACCCCGACGATGAAATCCTCGCCTGTGGCGGCCTGCTGCAGCTGCTGGCGCAACAAGGCAGCGAGGTACTGCTGGTGGCCGTCACCGACGGCGGCGCCAGCCATCCCGGTTCCAGCCTGTGGCCGAAAGAGCGTTTGAGCCGCGTGCGCCCTGATGAATCGGTGCAGGCCGCTACCGCGCTGGGCATCACGCCAGCGTGGCTGCGCCTGCATCTGCCCGACGGCGGCGTCACCGCGCGCGAAGCCCACCTGGGCGCCATGCTGCGTGAAATCCTGCGCCCTGGCGACACCGTGCTGACCACCTGGCGCTTCGATGGCCACCCCGACCATGAAGCCTGCGGGCGCGCCTGTGCCGCCGCGGCGCCGGCCTGCGGCGCGCTGCTGGTGGAAATGCCGGTCTGGACCTGGCACTGGGCCGTGCCCGGCGACGCGCGCGTGCCCTGGCAGCGCGCGCGCCGCCTGCTCTTGCCCGGCGATCTGCTGCGGCGCAAGCGCGAGGCCGTGCGCTGCTTTGCCAGCCAGATCGAGGCCGACGCTTCCACCGGCCAGCCGCCCATCCTTGCCCCACATGCCCTGCAACGCCTGCTGCACCCTAGCGAGGTCTACTTCCGATGAACCTGACATCACCCACCGGCGACGCGCGCGGCGCCTATTTTGAACAGCTGTACCAGGACGATGCCGATCCATGGCGCGTGCGCCAGCGCTGGTACGAAGCGCGCAAGCGCGCGCTGCTGCTGGCCTGCCTGCCGCAACAACGCTACCGCAACGCCTATGAACCGGGCTGCGGCAACGGCGAACTGACGCTCGAACTGGCGCACCGCTGCGAGCGCCTGCTGGCGGCCGATTTTTCCGCCGAAGCGTTGCAGCTGGCGCGGCAAAGACTGGCCGACGCGCGGCAGGAAGACAACGTCACTCTCGAGCGCCACCGCCTGCCGCAGGACTGGCCGCGCACCACCAGGGGGGTGGAAAAATTCGACCTGATCGTCATCAGCGAGATCGCCTATTACCTGTCGGCCGACGAGCTGGCGCAGGTGGTCGAGCACAGCGTGGCCGGCCTGGCGCCGGGCGGCAACATCGTCCTGTGCCACTGGCGCGCGCCATTTGCGCAGCGCATCCTGTCGACCGTGCGCGTGCACGACGCCTTCCAGCATGCGCCTGGCCTGCACTGCCTGGTGCGTCACGAAGAAGCCGATTTCCTGCTCGGCGTTTGGTCCAACGATGAGCGCTCGGTGGCGCAGAAAGAAGGTTTCGCATGATCGGCGTCGTGGTTCCCGTACATAATGAAGAAGCCTGCCTGGCCGCCTGCCTGGAAGCACTGACCAGGGCCGCCACCTGCGCCCAGCTCTGTGGCGAAGCGGTCTGCATCGTCATCGTGCTTGACGCCTGCAGCGACCGCTCGCAGCGCATCGTGCTCGCGCACGCCATGCAGGCCGACGCGCGCTGGCGCCTGGACTGCATCGCCGTCGAGGCGCGCAACGTGGGCGCCGCGCGCGCCGCCGGCGCCAGCCTGCTGCTCGAACGCGGCGCGCGCTGGCTGGCATTTACCGACGCCGACACCTGCGTCGCGCCGGACTGGCTGTGCATGCAACTGACGCAGAAAGCCGACGCCGTCTGCGGCACCATCGCCGTCGACGACTGGTCGCCGCATGCGGATCACGCGAGCGCGCTGCGCGAGCATTTTGCCCGCACCTATACCGATTGCGACGGCCACCGCCATATCCACGGCGCCAACTTCGGCGTCTGCGCCCGGGCCTACCTGCGCGCCGGCGGCTTTGCGCCGCTGGCCTGCAGCGAAGATGTCGCCCTGGTCGCCGCCCTGCAGGCCAGCGGCGCCCGCATCGCCTGGAGCGCCGCGCCGCGCGTGACCACCAGCGCCCGCCGCGACGCCAAGGCCAGGGGCGGCTTTGGCGATACCCTGTTGCAGGTGGTGGGGGCGATGGGGGTGGCGGAAGTGATCGAAGGACTGGTGGCGTCGACGGTGACAGGGCAGGCACTCGGTGCGCAAGGTGCGGTGTAGCGACGCAGAAGCCTGTCAGCAGACCGCGCCAGCGTCACTTTTGCCCTTGCGCAGATCGAGCCCAAGATAACAGGTAGGGCCATCTTCTTTCGCCCGCACGCATAACAAGTGCCCCCTGCGGCGCTCGCGATAACCGGCCACGCCGCTGCAGGCATCCTGCTTTTTTACATCCGGGCCGATCGAATCGGACAAATCGCTCGCACCACGTCCCTTGAACCGGAAGGACACATGGGCGTCGCCTGGGGATGGCGGCTGCATCTCCGCCAAGCTGCCACCATGGATCTGGTAACTTCCATTCAAGGATCTGGCTTCAGCAGACGGCGCGCTGTGTGCAGCGGGCATGTTCAACGAGCAGAGAATCAGCAGCATGAGACGCCCGCTCATGACCGCCACCACAGGCTTGCTTCAAGCATGACTGACCCATTCGACACACCCGATTGATGAAAAATCCATTCATCATTTTCCTTCCGCATACCTCAAGGGAGTTGTGCAAAGTCAACCATCAATCTGGCAGCACACTAAAACATGCCCTCGCGCGGCCGTCCATCCGATGCGCCGTGCGGCGCCATATCCATGATGCGCTCGCCCAGCGCGATACCCCATTCGCTCATCTGCCTGCCGTGGCGCAGCGCCTGCCCCTGCCAGCGCGCCAGCGCCGCGTCTATCGCCATGCCCGTATCGGCCGAACGCAGGCTGCGCGCCAGGCTCAGGGCATTGGCGGCCGCCTTGGCCGCGCCGCCGGCCGTATGCGGACGCGGCACGGAGGCGGCGTCGCCCAGCAGCAGTACCCGGCCAAATACCATCTGCGGCACCTGCAGGTCGAGGATGGCTTGCACGAAAGGTTCGGGCGTGGCTTTGACCAGGCGCGCAAAGCTGGGCGCCAGATGCTGCGCCGCATCGTGGCGCAGGGCCGCGATGGCCGCATCCGGCATGGCGCCTGGCGGCAGCGAAAATGCGTGGGCCACGCCATCGCGGTCGGTCAGCGCCTGCGTCAATCGGGCGCCTGCGGCAATCTTGCGGTACCAGACCCAGTTGCGCCGGCGCTGTCCGGCCAGGGTCGACTCATTGTCGCCCGGCACCAGGTATTCGAGCAGCATATGATCTTCACCCTGCTGGAAGGCAAAACTGTCGCTCAGCTTGGCCTGCAGGTCCGCCGCCAGGCCGCGTTCGGCGGCCAGGCCGCGTTCGGCGGCCAGGCCGCGCCAGGCCACATAGCCCGCGTAATGGGGCGCGATATGCGGCAGCAGTTGCTGCCGCACCGTGGAACGCGCGCCGTCGGCGCCGATCAGCAAGTCAGCATCTTCGCTGCGGCCGCCGGCGAAATGCGCGGTCACGCGCGCGCCCTGCTGCTCGAAGCCCAGCAGCCGTTCGCCGGCATGCAGCACATCGTGCGGCAAGGCGCGCCGCATGCTGCCATGCAGGGTATTCCAGGACGTCTGCACTTGCGGCATCATCGCGCGGCTGACGATCTGGTCCTGCCGGTCGAGGTAAATGCGCTCGCGCGACGCCACGCCCAGCGGCACCGCGTGCGGCACCCGGGCAAAGTCGAACACGGCTTCCACCTCGGGCTGCAGCACGATGCCGCCGCCGCGGCTGTCCGGCACGCCGGCCGAGCGCTCGAACACCCGCACGTCCCAGCCGATGGCGCGCAGTGAAACGGCGGCGAACAGGCCGCCGAGCGAACCGCCGATAATCACGGCGCGCGGGCGGGACGTGGCGGGATGCAGCAGGGGCATGATATTTCTCCTTGAGATGGCACGGCCTGTGATCCAGGCATGCCGCCGAGCTTATCTCAATGGCGAAAAAACACACTCGCCCATGGGTATGGGCTACTCATCCTTGCGTATGAGTGCTGCCTTAACGCCGCCATGCCGCAGTGCTTTTGACAACGTTGCTCTGGCACCACTAATTGTCACAGAAAATCACAATTGCATGGACGTAACAACATCGGCATAATTATAATGAGATTGATTATCATTTAGATTATTATTTACCAAGCTACCCTCTGGAGTTCCGATGTCCCGCCACCGCGCCACTGCCCACCCCATGTTCGTCCTCCATCCTGTACGGCATGCCGCCAGGATCACCTTGCTGTGCGCCAGCGCCGCCCTGCTGCTGCCGATCACCTCGGCGCAGGCCGAGACCGCCGTGGCGGACGCCCAGGCCAATGGCGCCGATGCGACATTGCCTGCGATCACCATTACCGGCACGGCCGACAAGGGGACCTCCACCGAGAACTCGCGCTCGCTCGCCTCCGGCAAGTCGACCCTGTTCAAGGGTTTCGAATCGAACCGCGAGATCCCGCAACCGGTCACCGTCATCACCCGCCAGTTGCTCGATGACCGCGCCTTCTTCGACATGAACGAAGTGCTGCAGAACACACCCGGCGTGACGGTCGACTATGTCGACAGCGAACGGGTGCAGTATTTCTCGCGCGGCTATTCGATCGACGCCATGCAGGTCGACGGCCTGACGATCACGCAGGGCGGCTCGATCTTCATCCAGCCTGACACCGCCGTGCTCGATCACGTGGAAGTGCTGCGCGGCGCCTCCGGCATGCTGCGCGGTTCGGGCAGCCCGTCGGCCACCGTCAACATGGTGCGCAAGCGCCCGACCAGGACCTTCCAGGCCAACCTGGGCCTGTCGCTCGGTTCGTGGGACCGCCGCCGCCTGGAAGCGGACGTGTCCGGCCCGCTCAATGAAGACAGCAGCATCCGCGGCCGTATCGTCGCCGTCAAGGATAAAAAGGAGTTCTTCCAGGATGCCAGGGACGAAAACCGCAAGGTGCTGTACGGCGTGCTGGCGATCGACCTGAGCAAGAACACCACGCTGACCACCAGCCTGCAACACACCGACCTGGACGCCACCGGCGCCTGGGGCGGTTTGCCGGGCAACTTCGACGGTTCCTCGCTGAACCTGCCGCGCAACACCTACCTGGGCGCCGACTGGAACCGCTGGAACCGCTACAACCAGCAGGCCTTCGTGGAACTGGAGCACCGCTTCGAGAACGAGTGGACCGTCAAGCTGAGCAGCGAATACACACGCATGCGCATGGACGACAACGGCTTCAAGCAAAGCTATTTCACGCGCTCGTCGACCACCAATCCCTACCTGTTCGGCGTGACGACGTCGCTGTACACGGGCGACGCCGGCGACCAGGAAGCCACCGGCCTGACGGCCAGCGGACCGTTCACCCTGTTCGGCCGCAAGCACCAGCTGGTGTTCGGCGGCGAAAACCTGCGCACCAAGACGCGCGGCACGGCCGGCCTGTTCAACCTGAACCCGCTGACCAACGTCGATATCCGCAACTGGAACCCGTACACCAGCTATATCGACAAGGACGCGACCGCCGTCAACAACCTGAAGCCGACCTACACGCGCCAGCAGGGCCTGTTCGGCACGGCCCGTCTGTCGATCACCGACCCGCTGGCCGTGATCATCGGCGCGCGCGCCAGTTGGTGGGACTACAAGGCGCCCGCCTCGCCCGCCACCAACTATGAGATCAAGCACGAGATCACGCCGTTTGCCGGCGTCACCTACGACATCACCAAACAGATCAACGCCTACCTGAGCTACACGGAAATCTTCACGCCGCAAAACGTCAAGGACGTCAACAACCGGCTGCTGAAACCGATTACCGGCGAAGACTATGAAGCGGGCCTGAAAGGCGAGTTCCTGGGCGGCAAGCTGACCGCCTCGGCCGGCATCTTCCGCATCAACAACGAAGGCCGCGCGGTCGACGACACGACCTCCAGCAATCCATGCGGCGTGTCCAACCCGACCGGCTACTGCCGTATTGCCGATGGCAAGACGCAGAGCGAAGGCTGGGAACTGGAAGTGGCCGGCGAAATCATGCCGGGCTGGCAGCTGACCGGCGGCTATACCAATACCCGCACCAAATACCTGAACGATCCGACCAAGGCCAACCTCGGCCAGCCGCTGCGCAGCATCGACCCGCGCCAGCAGCTGCGCCTGTTCAGCAACTACCGCGCCACCGGCGCGCTGCAAGGCCTGAGCTTCGGCGGCGGCGTGGCGGTGCAGGACAATTCGTACGTGCGTTCCGGCGTGCTGACGGCGAGCCAGGGCGGCTACTCGGTCTTCAACGCCATGGCCGGCTATGAATTCCGCAACGGCTACTCGCTGCAGGTCAACGTCAACAACCTGGGCGACAAGGTGTATTACAAGAAGTATGGCCCGACGAGCCTGAGCTACTACTACGGCGACCCGCGCAACGTGGTGGTGACCCTGCGCGCGAAGTTCTGAGCGTAGGATGAACAAGAAAATGGCCGCTTCATGAGCGGCCATTTTTACATCCATCGAGATATCACCATCATCGGCCAACACAAAAATGCTGCAATAAAGTATCAAAATGGTCGCCATTTGGATAAATACTGGGTTTTAAGCTACGCTTTAACGTTAACTTCAGGTATCGTTTATTGCCACAAAAATATTTTCATCACTTTCTCAGTAATTTGACGCTTGCTCAACGGCCAACACATGCTCGATTTTTTACAAGCACCGACAAAATTCATCGCTCCCTCGATAGTCATAATATTTCTGTTTTTTTTGACTCGCGGCTTTTATAAACGTTACTACGTCCCCGCGAAAAAACTTGCGAGCGAACTTGCAAAATATACGGAAGACATCAAAGGGATACGGAACAATGCACCAGCTGGACGACGCATCGCCGCAAAACGTGTCTTCAGCAACACCTCGTTTTTTCACCAGTGGAGTGAATTTGAGGAAACGCTGCATGATCAGTACGAAGTCATTGATGGTGAACGAATTGTCAGGCAAAGCCGTGCCACGACACCTGCATCATATTATTTTTCAGCTCAAAGTGTTGTCGATACCCCGCTGCATGCCGAGTATTTCAAACACCTGCCGGGCATACTTACCGGCCTCGGTATTATTGGAACCTTTTTCGGCCTGATGTTGGGGCTCAATGCGTTTGATCCCAGTGCACCTGAAAAAGTACAGGAAAGTGTCAGTGGGCTGATCCGTGACGTGTTTTACGCCTTTATTGGTTCGCTTGCGTCCATCATTTGCGCCATGTTCGTGACCCATCTGGAAAAAGAACAGCTGCGTATTTGCTATGACCAACTAGAGAAGCTGACCGACGCCATTGATGGTTTGTTCGATGCCGGCGTGGGGGAGGAATATCTGGCTGATCTGGTACGTACCAGCCAGGAAAGCTCGGTACAAACCAGAATGCTCAAGGATAGCCTGGTCACTGACCTGCGCGAGATGCTGCAAAACCTGGTCGATACGCAGGTACGTGAAAGCCTGAAGCTCGCGGAAACGCTGAGCGGCAGCTATCGTGATTCCGGCACCATGCTTGCCGGACAAATCAGCCAGAGCATCGAGTCGAGTTTTCGTGAGCCGCTTGAAAAAATTGCGCAGTCGGTCTCGGCGGCAAGCGGCGATCAATCCAAAGTCGTCGGTTCGATGCTGCAAGACGTTCTGGTGGCCTTTATGGCCAAGCTCGAAAGTACATTCGGCCAGCAGTTTCAAGGTCTCTCTACCATGCTGGAGCAATCCGTCACTGCGATGCAGCAGATGCAAAATGGTTTCTCCGCCTTGGTCAGTGATCTTCGCGACGCCAGCGAATCGTCGAGCCAGGCCGTTTCACAGCAATTGGCGAAGACATTGCAAGATATGCATAACAGCCAGGACGTCATGCAAGCGGCATTGAACGATATGGTCGGTACCATGCAATCTGCGGTCGAGAACATGGGTAGCCAAGGTGTCGAAGCCGGCGACAAGATTGCCGTGCAACTTGAAAAAATGTTTGCCGATGGGGAGACACGGCAACAAAAAATGATGGATCAGATGGATGCCTTCGTTCAGCATATGCAAGACAGCGTTGGCCGCGGACAAACCGACACCATGGATCAGATTGCAGGGACGGTCGGCCAGCTTGAGCAACAAATGCAAACGATGGTCAATGGTATCGGAGCATCAATTTCCCGTGCCCAGGAAGATAGCCTGCGTAACGCTTCCAACGCTTCCGATGCCATGACGGCGCGCCTTGAGGACATGTTCTCCAGTTTTGATCGCGCACGCCACGATATGGACCAGCAATCCCAACAGGCATTGGCAGACTTCCGGGAAGAGGCCAAGTGCGCCTTGGAGGGACTCGGCAACCAGGTAAAATCGTTGCTTGAACTCGTCGAACGCGAACGCCATGCCATGCGCCAGACAGTCGATGCGCTCGGTGGACAGACCGAGCGCAGCCTGCAAGGAATGCAACTTGGCGCCGACAAGATGCGCGTTGCCGCTGAGCGATTCGATACGGCGGGTGCCAGCGTGCAAACAGCCATGCAGTCCAGCGGCGAAACCATCTCGGCACTGCGTACCGGTTCTTCCGAGCTATCCGTTGCGATGCGCGAGCTTTCCTCGGTGGTGTCCGATTATCGCGCCAACCGTGATGTGACCGCACAAAACCTGCAATCACTGCAATTACTCGTCGACAGGGCGCAACAGGAAGCCGGCGTCCGTGAAAAGACAGCATCCGACCTGATACGTCTGAGCGACCAGATTCATGATATGAATCTGGAGACCGAAGAGTACTTGAGCAAAATTTCGGAGGTTGTCAGCCACAGCTTTGACGAGTTCGGGCGCGGCATCGAGCGAACCCTGCTTAAAACCATGGGTTCGCTGGATGCGGAACTGGACAAGGCTGTCAAATCCCTGGCAGGCGGCGTCGAAACCGTCGCCGAGAACATCGAAGATTTGTCGGATGTGCTCGCGAAAGCCAATACCCGTACGGTAAGGTCATAGTATGTTCGGGATGCGCTCACGCGGCGTTCAACGCTCAACCGTCGAAGGCGAGAAGCCATTCTGGATCTCGTATGCCGATCTGATGACGGCCCTGATGATCCTGTTTCTGATCGTGATGGTGTCCTCGCTGGTCATGATGACCAAGCGCATTGCCGACGCTGGAGCGGAAGAAAAGTCCCGCACCACGGACATCTCCAATCTGTGCAATAGCCTGAAGGCCAAAGCCAGCGAGCTGAACCAGAATATCGTGGTCGACTGCCGCGACAATCGCATCAATTTTGGCGAGGCAGGCCGCTTCGGGTTCAACGACTACAAGCTCGGCCCGAATGGACAAACTGCACTGCGCAATGTCGTGCCGCTGGTGATTGATGCTGCCTCAAGCAAGGAAGGAAAACGCTGGTTCAAGCAGGTACTGATCGAAGGGTTCACCGATACCGATGGTTCCTATCTTTACAACCTGCATCTGAGCTTGCAACGCTCGGAATGGGTCATGTGCGCCTTGCTTGATGACCGGCTCTCTGCCGATACGGGGCTGAGCCTGGAACAAAAACATCAGGTACGCGAATTATTCCTGGCAGGCGGGGTGTCCTTTAATAATGCAAAGGACAGTCCAGAAGCGAGCCGCAGGGTTGAATTGCGCTTGCAGTTTTATGGATTGAAAGATGACGTTGCCACCAGCCATCCGGCCGTCTTCAATGCGACCAGCGCCGAAAAGTGCCTTTTGATATGAAGCCGGCAAGACCCAATCCACTTGAACTGCTGTCAGGAAAACTAAGCAACTCCTTGAGCCGTTTCAATCGGGACAGCGAAGGCATCATGCTTGCCATCGAGCATCCCTTTCTGCTCAAACAGGAAGCGGATCGCATCACGCTCTTGTTCGAGCAAGGCGCCCCGCCAGAGCCGCCGTTGCAGCAGCGCATTAATGCACTGGCGCGGCTGCGCCGCGGTGAAGCCAACCTGTCCCGGCGCGACTGGACCTTGATCACCTGGGGACTGTGTGACGATTGCGGAGCCAGCGGCAAACCGATCGAGGAACAGCGCTTGTTTGATGCCGTCATGGCGCATACCGGAGAATGGATCATTCGACGCGATGTGCCGCGCAAAGGATGGTTCGGCCTGCTCAATAGCTACTTCTCCTTTGACGTCGATGCATTCCCTTTGCATGGAAACTGGCGGCGCCTGCGTGTCTGCCTGCTCGACACCATGCCGATCCTGTTCAGCAGCCTGAGCAGGCCGAAGATGTGGTCACGCATGATTGAGCGGCACGCCGACATATTCACGGACCAGCCTGGCTACTCTCTGCGCCATATCCTGTTCTACGGCTCTGTGGACGAGCGTGACCAGCTCCGGAACAGCCTGCCGATTCCGGAATCAAGCTGGCTTTGGCGCCGCGTCATCACGTATCAGATCGACTACCTGAACAACATGAGCGACAGCGATTTTGTCGCGGCCATTCCACGCATGGTGGATTTCATCAGGACAAGGCCGCTGTATGCCGATGAATTGCTGGCCACCATGCTCACCCGTTACTGCCAATCCTCGTATCGTTCAGAATCGCACGAAGTACTGAAAACCGAGTCTTTTGCGCGCTGGGGCAATCCCCAGTTGCGCAGCTCGGCGCGCTGGTCACTGGTACAGGAACCAGTGCGTGGAATGGTGCTACGCTGGTTCGCCAAGGAAGACCTGGAACATTTCTTCAGCCTGCTTCAGGGCTCAGGCCAGGTAGACAAGGCACGCCTGGTCTACTGGCTGCGTTTTGTCGATCAGATTTCCTACACCAGAATTCTTCTGGGCGAAGATGCGCTGACCAATCAAGATCCGGAATTCCGTAATTTTCGGCAAAAAAATGTATCCCGTTATGGCAGCCTGATCGGCGGACTCAGACACAATAACGGGTTTGTGCTGCGGATTGGCGACCATTATCTGGTGGAATTTTCTGGTACTGGAAATGCGTGCTATGCCTATCAGGAAAAGGAACTGCCGTTTGAGCCATCGGCAAAAACGCTTCACGCCGAACATGAACTGAAAAGAAGAATCTACGATCGGCAAGGTGTTGATAACCGGATTCTGCATATGAGCAGTTGGGAATCGAAGGCCGATCAATTTCTTGTAAAACGCGGCATTCGTGCCGGTGCAGTGGTATCGGCTACACCAGACAAGGTCAGTAATTACCAGGCCAGGTTCTCGCCATCGCACCTGCAGGCGCCACCTGACTCACCGGTGCAAACCGCGCAGGTCGGGCCAAAAACCGCAGATCCTGGCAAAAAAATGCCACCAGTACTTGGCATGTCCGAATCCAGCCGACGCGTCATTAGCCAAGCGAAAGAACTTGCGCGCATTAACAAGGTTGAAATACAAGACAACTTGCAAAAAGGCGGCGCGTTCTGGGTGTTGGCCAGCAACCCCGACACCATGCTTGGGCGTGAACTTGCCCGCATTGGCATGGCCCACTAAAGTGGACCCCACCGTCAAGACAATTCGTACCAGAGTTTAAGCTATGGTCATGCCACTGCTTACAGCGGAACAGC
>NZ_JAFCTQ010000029.1:0-74739 GCF_049896105.1 Janthinobacterium sp. PSPC3-1
AAGGATCCCGCCCACTATCTGGCGGGACTGGAGAAACTGTGCGATGAGCTAAATGTGCTGACCTAGTTTTTTTTGCGGTCGCCGGGCTTAGCTGCCGCTTGGCGGTGGTGGCGTCGTGCCGCCCGGCGGCGTGGTACCTCCCGGCGGCGTTGTCGTGCCGTCCGGTGGGGTGGTGCCGGCCGGTGGCGGGGTGGTGGTGTCTGGCGGTGGCGTGGTCGGGGCGGGCGCCGTATCGGCCGGCGGCGTGGCTGGCGTCACAGTGGTGGCTGGCGGCGTGGTGGCCGCCGTATCCTCGCGCTTGTTGCAGCCGGCCAGCAGCGCGCACACAATCGCGCTGCCGAAGACAATTTTGCTGGTGGTAATCAGTGGTGCCGTCATGATTTTCCCTTTCGGTGAACAACCTGTTGTCGGATTCCTTGCCGGTTCAGAACAAGGCTGGCATCGCTTGCCAAAATTAGAGTGGGCAGACGGCCGCAGGTTCACGCGATTTACAAATCGACACAGATTGCCGGGGAGCGGCGGCAGTTTTGTTTGCGCCTGCGCAAGCGCGAGACGCAAGCGTGAGGCGCAAGCGCGGGACTCAAAGCAGAAGGCCAGGACAGAACGTCCTGGCCGTTTGGCCTTACTTGTTATTGACTTTGCTCACTTCGACTTGCCAGTCCACGCCCGACTCGATATGGTGTTTGGCCGCAAAGTCGCCCTGGCTGATGGCCACGGCCACGTCCAGCAAGCTGTTCAGGTAGACCAGTGGCTTGCCCTTGGCCACGCCGCCAAACGTGTGTTCGAACGGCGCCGTGACTTTCGCCACCTGCTTGCCTTTGTGCAAAATGCGCACTTGCAGCGGATCGTGCGGTTGGACGCCCAGTTCATCGAGCAGCGCTTTCGGGATATTCGTCCACACATTGCCATACTTGACGTCCAGCACCGGCACGATGCCGCGGATGGTATTGCCGTCGCGCACGGCGTGCTGGTAGGCGATCTTCACCACCGACTCGCTCGGCAACTGCGGGCCCACCTGTTCATAAGTGATGGCGCCCGAGGCCAGGCGCGCACCGACATAGGCGTAGACGTCGCGGCCATGGAAGGTATACGACTCGGCGGAGCCGGCCAGGCGGTTGACCTTTTCATCGATCTCGCGCAGTTCGGCCACGCCGTCGCGCTCGGCGATCAGGGTAAACAAGCCATTGTCGGGACCGACGAAATAGCGGCCGTTTTTCGTTTTCAAGACCACCGACTTGCGCTGGGTGCCCACGCCCGGATCGATTACGGAAACGAATACCGTGCCCTCGGGCCAGTAGTTGGCCGTCTGGTACAGGCGGTAGGCGCCGAGCCAGATATCGTAGTCGGGTATCTGGTGCGTCAGGTCGGAAATGGTGAGCTTGGGATCGACGCCATAGGCCACGCCATGCATGGCCGAGACGGCGCCGTCGGCGGTGCCGAAATCGGTCATCAGCACCAGCGGCGTGGCCGCTTGCGCCTGGGTGGACAGCAGCAGCGCGCCCAGGCAGGCGCCGGCGACGAGTCGGGAGAGTTTCTTGATGATCATGTGTAGTCCTGGTTAAAACGTATAGCTCAGCTTGGCGTAGAAGTACGCGCCGTTCACGCCGATCGGGTTGATGAAATTGTAGGGCAGGGCGCCGCCATAGGTGGCGTTATTGGTCTCGCGCACGCGCTGCGGATAGCGGTCCAGGATATTGTTGCCGCCCACGCTCACCGTCAGCTGTCTGGAGAGTTTCAACTGGCCTTCCAGGTCCAGCGACCAGACGGCGCCGAAGCGCTGCGCCGGAATGCCGTCGATCAGCGGTGCCTCGCTGTCATACGAGAAATCCTTCAGCTCGCCAAAACGGGTGGCGCGCGCCTGCACGCCCCAGCTCGCTCCCTGCCAGTCGGCGCCCAGGATCAGCTTGCTTTTCGGCGAGGCGTTCCTGATGCGGAACAGGCTGGTGTCGGTCAGCAGGGTGAGCTCGGGATCGATGGCGGCCAGCGCGCCGGAACTCTGGCGCACCTTGTCGAGGCTGGTCTTGTTCAGATTGAGCGCCGCGTTCAGGTTCAGCTTGCCACCAGATACCGCCAGGTCATGGTTCAGCACCACGTCCAGGCCTTTGGTCCGCGTGTCGAGCAGGTTGGCCAGGTAGGCCACCGACTGGATATCGCTGCGCCCTTGTTGTGCCAGGTAGGCGGTGACCGCATCGCTTTGCAAATCACTGGAACGCGTGATGCGGTCGCGGATGCGGATCACATAGGCGTCCACCGTCAGGCTGGTGGCTTTCGCCGGTTTCCAGGCCAGGCCCAGCGACAGATTGGTCGATTTTTCCGGCTTTAAGTCCTGCGCGCCGAAGCTGCGGGCCAAAGCATCGCTGGCTGGCAGCAGGGCCGACGTCTGCAGCGCCGTGCCGTCCGCATTGAAGTTCAGGGTGGCGAAGCGGAAACCCGTCTGCACCAGGGCCGGCGCGCGGAAACTGTTCGATAGCGAGCCGCGCAGCAGGAAGTCGTCCGTGACTTTAAAACGCGTGGACAACTTGCCCGTGCTGGCGCTGCCGAAGTCGCTGTAGTCGGAATAGCGGGCGGCGGCGCCCACCAGCAGGCGCGGCGTGAGATCGGTTTCCGCGTCGAGATAGATGGAGCGGATCTGGCGGCTGCCGTCGTACGTGTCGGACGGACGCAGGCCCGGGCCCGCTTGCGCGCCCGGTGGCGCGTCGGTGAGGCTGCCTGCCGCATACGAGGCCGGGTCGCCGGCGGAACTTTGGTAGGTTTCGCGCATCCATTCGGCGCCGACGGCCAGGCTCAGGGCGGCCGGCAGGCCGATCTCGATGTTGCGCGTGGCGTCCAGGTTCAGCGCGTTCTGGCGGAAATCGAAGCTGGCCAGGTGGAAACTGGTGGGGCTGGCCGCGCCCAGCGAGGCGTTGACGGAGTGGCTGACGCCGTAGTCGAAGCGGTCGCCGCCGTGGCGCGCGCTCAGGTCCCAGCTCCAGCTGGCCGTGGTGCCGCGCAGGCCGGCCACCAGGCTGACGTCGCGCTTGTCGCCATTGGTGACGGGGCGGTAGCCGTTCGGGTACAGCGCCAGCACGTTCGACGGGTCGCCCGGATAGCGGAAGTAGGCGCTGCCGTCGGACTTGCGGTCGTTGGCGGTGGCAAACGAATACAGGTCCAGGCCATTTTCAAGCGGCAACAGCGCGTTATAGAAGGCATAGTTGTTGTGCTGGCGCGAGTCGCCCGACTTGAATACCACCTTGCCGTCCAGCGCCTGGTCGGCCGGCGTGAAATTGTACGAGGTCCAGCCCGCATCGCTGGGACCGGCACGGTCGGTGGGCGAGCGGCGCCGCGTTTCCGCGCCGAAGCGAAAATAGCCGGCGTCGCCCAGCGGCACGCCGTAGTCGGCGTTGACGATGGTGGTCTGGCCGTCCGTCAGGGTCTGGTCCGTCGGGTCGAATTTGGTATGGTTGGCGCCGTAGCTGACCGAGGCCGAACCGCCCGTGCGGGCTTTTTTCAGCACGATATTGATCACGCCGGCCACCGCGTCGCTGCCGTACTGGGCGCCGGCGCCGTCGCGCAGGATCTCGATATGGTCGATCGCGCCCGGCGGGATCGCATTGATGTCGACCGGCACCGTGCCCGAGAAGCTGCTTTCCGTGTCCAGCACGGCGCTGGTATGTCTGCGCTTGCCGTTGATCAGCACCAGCACCTGGTCCGGCGCCAGGCCGCGCAGCTGGATGCCGCGCACGGAATCCGACGCGCCGCTCGATTCGATGCGCGGGAAGTTGATCGATGGCGACAGGTTTTGCAGGGCCGCGCCGACATCGCCGGTGGACAGGGCGTTGCTCACTTCGCGCGCGCCGAAGCGGTCGATCGGTACCGTGCTGTCGAACACGGTGCGGTTGCGCACGCGCGAACCGACCACGGTGACCTGGTCGATGCTGGCGGTCTCAAGGTTGGCGTCTGTCGTATCTTGCGCCCATGCCGGTGCTGACAGCATGGCGCAGGCGATGACGATGGTGCGCAGCGGGGTAGAAGGAACGGAAAAATGGCGAGATGGCACGGCGGTCCTTTAAGCTTGATCATATGGAAACTGTTGATCGAAGCTTAAGGGAGGGCAGCGGCGGGGCTAACGATTCTTTCCGGATATGCTTATGCTGTTGTTTTTACGTTCGCACGTCAGGCAGCCAGATGCCGCAATAGCGCCGGCACTTCGGCCGGAATCTCGCGCGCCAGGTAGCCGAGCAGGCCGAAGCGCAAGGCCAGCTGGTCGCCGGCCAGCGCATGCAGGGCGATGCCCCAGGCACATGCTTGTTCCAGTGGCGCACCGCGCGCGGCCAGGCCCGTGATGATGCCGGCCAGGGTGTCGCCCGAACCGGAAATGGCCAGGCCCACATTGCCGCCTTCATGCGACCAGCACTGGCCGCCGGGCGTGGCGATGATGGTGAGCGCGCCTTTCAGCGCCACCACCGCATTCCAGCGCTGCGCCGCCTCCAGCGCCGCGCCTTGCGGGTCGGCCAGGATGGCTTCCTTGGACTGGCGCGTCAGGTGCGCCATTTCGCCCGCGTGCGGCGTCAGCAGTACCGGCTGGGCAAAGCGGAAATTGCCGGAGTTGCAGACCACCTTCATGGCGCAGGCGTCGATAATCATGCGGCTGCCGGCAAACACGGGCAAGAGGCAGCGCATCAGTTCGCAACTGGCCGCGTCATCGCTCATGCCGGGTCCGACCAGCACCGCGCTGACCTTGCCGGCCAGCGGCGCCAGCCGCTCTTTCGCTTCGCGCCGGAAACCGCCGTGCGCCGTTTCTTCCAGCGCGATCACCTTCGCTTCCGGCATGGCGATCGCCACCTGCGGCGCCACGCTGGCGGCCGTGGCCAGGGTCAGCTTGCCTGCGCCCGCGCGCAAGGCCGCAGTGGCGGCCAGCAAGATGGCGCCCGGCATTTTGCGCGAGCCGCCGATAATCAAGAGGTGGCCGCGCACTTCCTTGTCGCCGTCGGGTGTGGGCATCGGCAGCGGCCAGCCGCGCAGCAGGGCGGCGGTGATGGCGGTGGCGTTCATCCGCTCTCCTTGTCAGGCCTTGGGCGCGGCCGGCATGTCGGGCTGGTCGGTGACGGGCGTGCCCGAGTCTTCCAGTGGCGCGACAAAATTGCACAGGTCCAGTTGCAGCTTGCCGTGCTTGCCCAAGGCAGCATTGAAGGCATAGGAGGTGACGCCGCAGTTGGGCACGTCGGCCGCCTTGTCGATCGCCAGGATGGCCTGCTCGTCGCAGCGTTCCAGCAGGTAGCGGAAGCAGTTGACGATCACCTGGTGGCCGACGATCAGCACGCGCTCGCCGCGGTATTCGCGGGTCACGGTATCGAGCACGCTGCGCAGGCGCAAGATCACGTCGCACCAGCTTTCGCCACCCGGTGGGCGGAAATAAAACTTGCCCACATGCTGGCGCTGCTCGTGCAGTTCCGGATATTTGCTGGCGATGCCGTGCACGGTGAGCCGGTCGAGAATGCCGAACTCCTTTTCGCGCAGGCGCTCGTCGGCCACCACCGAGACGAGCGAGGATTTGTCGAGTTTGCCCAGCACCGCCTGCGCCGTTTCACGCGCACGTACATACGGCGAATACAGCACCACGGTCGGTTGTTGTTCGGGGGGAAGGGAGACAAACCAGTCGCCCAGCGCCTGGGCCTGCTGTTCGCCCAGGGTGGACAGGGGCACGTCGACATCGCGCTCGGCAATGCTGATCAACAGCTGTTTTTCCGCTTCGGCCGTATCGCGCGCCACGTTGCCGGCGCTCTGGCCATGACGCACGATCCAGATTTGTTGCGGCCATTTCTGTTCCATCGCCTGCCTCTTTCATCCATATCAATTAATTATCAATATAGACGAAAGCGGCAAACGGTGGCGCTCAGACGGCGTGCTCGACCTCGTCCAGGTCGGCTGCCGTCTCGCTGTTGTAGACGGCCAGGTCGGTCTGCCCCATGACGCGGCTGGTGACGGTGCCGGCCGTGATCGAGCCGCTGACGTTGAGCGCGGTGCGGCCCATGTCGATCAAGGGTTCCACGGAAATCAGCAAGCCGGCCAGGGCCACCGGCAGGTCCATCGCCGACAGCACGATCAGCGCGGCAAAGGTGGCGCCGCCGCCGACGCCGGCCACGCCGATCGAACCGATGGTGACGATGGCCAGCAAGGGCAGCAGGAAACTGACGGTAAACGGATCGACGCCGACGGTGGGCGCGATCATCACGGCCAGCATGGCGGGATAAATGCCGGCGCAGCCGTTCTGGCCGATGGTCGAGCCGAACGACGCGGCGAAGTTGGCGATGCCTTCCGGCGTGCCCAGGCGCTTGGTCTGGGTCTGCACGCTCATCGGGATCGACCCGGCGCTGGTGCGCGAGGTGAACGCAAACGCCAGCACGGGGAACACTTTCTTCACGAAGCGCAGCGGGTTCAGCCCGGTGCCGGCGATGATCGCCAGGTGCACCAGGAACATCAAGATCAGGGCGCTGTACGAGGCCACCACGAAATTGATCAGTTT
Source organism: Janthinobacterium sp. PSPC3-1 (assembly GCF_049896105.1). Classification (NCBI taxonomy): domain Bacteria; kingdom Pseudomonadati; phylum Pseudomonadota; class Betaproteobacteria; order Burkholderiales; family Oxalobacteraceae; genus Janthinobacterium; species Janthinobacterium sp. PSPC3-1. The sequence continues at coordinate 6,503 of NZ_JAFCTQ010000029.1, forward strand.
CAATATGTCGGTGTAGCTCGAACTCGATACCACCTCGAACATCAGCGCAAACACGCCATACGGCGTCAGGCGCAGCACCAGAGTGACCATGCGCATGACGATGGCGTGCGCCACTTTCATGAACTGTTCGAACGAGGCAAAGATCTCGGGCTTTTTCGCGGCGATGCCGGTGGCCGAAATGCCGATGAAGATGGCGAACACGACCACCGCGATGGTCGAGGTCTTGCGCGCGCCCGTCATGTCGAGGAAGGGGTTGGCCGGCACGAAGCTGATCAGCAGTTTCGGCAGCGACAAGGCCTTGGCCGTTTCCAGCGAGCCCTGCAGCTGCACGCCGCGCGCCACTTCGGCCGCGCTGGAAGTCAGCCCGACGGCGGTCAGGCCGAACAGTTTCGCCATCAGGATGCCGATGGCGGCCGCCACCGTGGTGGTGATCAACAGGATGCCGATGGTCAACACGCTGATCTTGCCCAGTGAACTGGCGTCCTTGAGTTTCAAAATGGCCGAGATGATGGACACCATGATCAACGGCATGATGATCATCTGCAGCAGTTTCACATAGCCGCTGCCGACGATGGCCAGGTATTCATTGGTGCCGGCAATGGCCGCCGCATCGGCGCCATAGATGGCTTGCGCGGCCGCGCCCAGCAGTACGCCCAGGCCCAGGCCGGTAAACACGCGCACGGTAAACGTGGCGTGGCGGCTTTGCTGGCGGAACATGAAGGCGAACACGATCAGTGCGACGATCAGATTGAGAATGATGGTAATTGCCATAGAGGGGCCTTATCCTGACTTTCTTGGTTTTGATTTACTTACGGCATTTTATAGAACTTTGCTGCATGGAACATGGCACCTGCTCTGGTGCCGAAGGGCAGGCACTCTACCGTACTATGGGGGCGTACTGGCCGAACCGGCTGCGAATATTACGCTATATGAATATGTGCGCCTGTTATAAGCCATCGGGTGGATAGTAGAATGCGGGCATTGATGCATGACTTGTGTCAGCATGGCACGCTTGCCTGATGCATAACAGGAACATTACTTGACCAGGAAAACATGAACCAACTGAATGAAGCACAGGTCCTGAACGCGGAAGAGCGGCTGCGCCTGGCCATGATGGATTCCGACGTGGCGCAACTGAATCTGCTGCTGGCCGACGATTTGCTGTTCACCAATCACCTGGGCCATCTGCTCAGCAAACAGGCCGACCTGGCCGCGCATGAACAGCGCTTGCTGACGATTACCGAGCTACAAGTCTCCGAGCAGCAGGTCCGCCTCCAGGGCAATGTGGCGGTGGTCTCGGTACGCATGCGGCTGACAGGCACTTACCACGATGCCGAAACGCATGGCGACTTCCGCTTTACGCGCGTGTGGGCGCAGGCGGTGGATGGTTCCCTGCAAGTGATCGCCGCCCATTCCGGCGTCGTCGCGTAAGGGCGGGCCATGGATCATCGTTCCAAAGGCTGGTTGGTGGAAGCCATTGTCGCGGCAGGGCCGGCCACCGTCGCCATCGCCGGCGGCTTTCCCGTCCTGCTGTACAACCTGGTGCGGACGTATTCGGACGCGCCCGAAGCCAATACCGTGACGGCGCTGCTGCTGGCCGCCAGCCTGTGGGCGCTGGTGGAATTCTGGCGCATCGCGCTGGCCACCGTGGCGCGCAAGGCGTATGCCTTCGACTGGCGTTTCTGGGCCGCCGTCGCCGGCTTCCTGGCCGCCGGCGTGCATTTCCTGCCGGCCATGCCGGCCGGACTGGCGCTGGTGCTGGTGGTGCTGCCGGCATTGGCCTGGCTGCATTTTATTTTGCTGCAGGCAAGGCGGCCGCGCGGCTGAGGCTATAATTTGTCACCGAGTTCCTGTCACACCAGGCACAAGCCCTTCATTTTGAAAGAGTATCGATGCAAGCTCTGTTTGTATTGCTGTTCGTAGCCGGTAGCGCCCTGGCGGATGACGCCGCCATGCTGCAATGCCGGGCGATCGCCGAAGTGCCCGCCCGCGTGGCCTGCTATGACGCGATTCCCGTCGGCGCGGCCGCGCCGCTGGCCGCCCCTGTCGCCGCCGCTGCCGCACCCACGCCGCAGCAGCGCGAACAGGCGTTCGGCATGGCGACCGTCAAGGCGCCCAAGTCGGTCACACCCGAACAGGACAATTCGATCAGCTCGACCATCGCCGGCCGTTTTGATGGCTGGAGCGGCAATGAACTGGTCAGGCTGGCCAATGGCCAGGTATGGCGCATCGTCGACGGCAGCTCCGCCGTGCTGTCGCCGATGACCGATGCCAGGGTCAAGGTCGAGCGTAATGTCATCGGCACCTACTTCCTGAAGATCGACGGCACGAACAATTCGCCGAAAGTGCGGCGGGTGCAGTAATGTGAGTAACATTGCCGATACGCTGGCCTCGCTTGCCGAGCTGGTCCATGCACTGGACTGGCTCGAACCGAATTATCTGACCAAACATTTCGACCGGGCCGCCACCGCCCGCGACATGCATGAAGTCATCCTGGAGTTCAGTTACGCCGCCAATTCCAAGGCGCTGCGCGATACCGGTGACGACCGCGTGCACACGCTGTTGAACGACATCCTGCCGCTGACCGAGACCATCAGGGCATTCTTCAGGATCGATCTGTGGCCAGCCTCGACCGCGCAACTGCAAAGCTGGACGCACGCGTTGTCCACCGCGCCGAGCGGCAAATATGCGTTTCGCGATAACGGCGCGATCAGGATCAGCCTGCTGGACGCCGACTTGCACGGATCGACCTTGTCGGTGCGGCGCATCTGGAGCCATGTCAGCGATTTTTCAGGTTCGTGGACCGAGGTCGAGCTCAAGCTCGATGCGGGCCAGGTTGCCGAATGCAAGGCCAGGCTGGCCAGCTTGCGCAGCTTTCCCTTGCCGCTTTAGTCCTGCTCGCCCAGCCACGCGATGCGCCCATTGCCCGCCTCGTCCAGATGCGCCAGCAGCGCGCTGGCGGCACCCTCGGCCAGGCTGAAATAGAACAGCACCACGTCGCTGTGCGCCACCTCCAGCAAGGTGGCGCCGGCCGCATCGAGTTCGCGCCGCAGCATGCCTTCCATCGCATACGGCACCGTGCAGCGCAGCTGCCGCTGGCGCACGATGGCGGTTTTTTCCGCCTGCAGCAGCGCCTGCGCCACGCTGTCGGTGTAGGCCCGCACCAGCCCACCCGCGCCCAGTTTCACGCCGCCCCAGTAGCGCACCACGGTCGCCAGCACCCCTTCCAGGTCCTGGTGGCGCAGCACGTCCAGCATGGGCCGCCCGGCGGTGCCGCTCGGCTCGCCATCATCGACGGCCGCGGACTGCCCGCCCGCCAGCAGCGCCCAGCACACATGCACCGCGCCCGGATGCTGGGCTTTCAAGCCATTGACGACCTGCTGCGCGCTGGCGCGGTCCGTCATCGGCTGCACGCAACCGATAAAACGGCTTTTCTTGATGATCAGTTCGCTGTGAACGGGGGCGGCGATGGTGAAGGGCATGGGCTTGAGTTCGACTTGAATGCCAGCATGATAGAACATGCGTGCTGAAATGCAAAAAGCCAACCGGTGAAGGTTGGCTTTTACATGAAGCAAATTCTTGGTAGGCCGTGCGGGATTCGAACCTGCGACCAACGGATTAAAAGTCCGCTGCTCTACCAGCTGAGCTAACGACCCAAGGGCGGCTATTATGACCGGCGCCGGGCAATTTTGCAAGCCATGCCGCGCGATTTTTGGATTATGGCGTCACCGTGCGCTTGATGTTCAGCGGTCCATAGCCCTGGCAGGTCGGCATCATTTCGATGCGGTTGATATTGACGTGCGGCGGCAAGGTGGCGATCCAGTAGGCGGTCTCGGCGATGTCTTCGGCCGTCAACGGCTGGGTACCCTCGTAGACCTTGGCCGCCGCTGCATCATTGCCCTTCAGGCGCACGTTCGAAAATTCGGTGCCGCCGCACAGGCCCGGCGCCAGGTTGGTGGCGCGCACGCCGGTGCCGGCCAGGTCGGCGCGCAGGTTCAGGGTGAACTGCTCGACGAAGGCCTTGGTGGCGCCGTACACATTGCCGCCGGGGTAGGGCGTGTCACCAGCCACCGAGCCGAGGTTGATGATGGTGCCGCTGCCGCGCGCCACCATCGCCGGCAGCAGCGCGCGCGTCATGGCGACCAGGCCGCTGATATTGGTGGCGATCATGGTGTCCCAGTCTTCCAGCGACGCTTCGTGCGCCGGCGCCACGTTCAGCGCCAGGCCGGCATTGTTGATCAGCACATCGATGGTTTGCCAGGCGGCCGGAATGCTGTCGAGCGCGGTGTTGATCGAGACCTTGTCGGTCACGTCCAGCAACAGCGGCAGGGCGGCTTCGCCCAGTTCGGCGGCCAGCGCCTGCAGGCGGTCGGTGCGGCGGCCGCTGATGATCACCCGGTGGCCGTTGCGAACGAAAGTGCGTGCCATTGCGGCGCCAAAGCCGGCGGTGGCGCCGGTAATAAAGACAATCATCGTGTGTCCTTGCAAGATAATAAAAGAGGTGGGGTAAATTGTAGTCGAATTAGCTCCTTGTATCATGGCCATGCCCGCCAGAGAAAGGCCGGCCTTCCCCACTTTTCAAGGAGCCATCATGTCACTGATTTCCCATCTTGATCATCTGGTGCTGACCTGCACCGACCTGGAGGCGACCAGGCATTTCTATACCACCGTACTGCAGATGCAGCTGGAAAGCTTTGGCGCGGGCCGCATTGCTTTTCGTTTCGGCAGCCAGAAAATCAATCTGCACCAGCGCGGCGCCGAGTTCGAACCGAAGGCGCATCTGCCGGTGCCCGGTGCGCTCGACCTGTGCTTTATCGCCGCCGTGAAGCTCGACGAGGTGATCGCCCACCTGAACCAGCAGGGCTGGCCAATTGTGGAAGGGCCGGTGAAAAGGACCGGCGCCACCGGACCGATACGCTCGGTCTATGTCCGCGACCCCGACTTGAATCTGATCGAGATTTCGGAAATGCTGGCCTGAGTACGCATTGTGCGCCAGGCCAGCAGCGATGCCAGCAGCAACAGCGCGGCGCTGGCGATCAAGGTCGCGCGGTAGCCGATGCCGTCGAACAGCATGCCGCCGATGACGGAGCCGAGCGCAATGCACAGCTGCACGGTTGCCACCATCAGCCCGCCGCCCGCCTCCGCGTCGCGGGGCAATGCTTTGGCCAGCCACGACCACCAGCCGGTGGGCGCCGCCGTCGCCATCAGGCCCCATAGGCCCAGCAGCACGAATACGGCGGGCAGCCAGCCACCGGCAACCGTCAACGCCAGGGCGATCACGGCCATCAATAGCGGGATCAGCGCCAGCGTGCGGTACATGCTCCATTGCAGCAGGGTGCCGATCAGCATGGTGCCCAGCAAGCCGGCGATGCCGATTACCAGCAGCACCATCGACAAGGTGGAAAAATCGACGCGGGTCACCGTTTCCAGGAACGGGCGCACATAGGTGAACAGCACGAACTGTCCCATGAAGAATGCGCCGACGGCCAGCATGCCGCTCACCACCAAGGGCTGTTTCAGCAGGCTGAAGACATGGCCGCCTCCAGCCGCCGGGCGCGGTGCGGCCTTCATGGTTGGCAGGCTGATCCATTGCCAGGCCAGCGCCAGCAGCGACACCGGTACCAGGCACAAAAAGGCGCCGCGCCAGCCGACGGTGCCGCCCAAGTAGCTGCCCAGGGGCGCCGCGACGACGGTCGCTAGTGCGTTGCCGCCATTGAACACCGCCAGCGCCCTGGCCACGCTGGCCGCTGGCACCAGCCGCATGGCGACGGCGGCCGACATCGACCAGAAGCCACCGACCACCACGCCGATCAGCGCGCGCCCGAGCAGGTAGGCCTGGTAGTTGGGCGCCAGGCCCACGATCAGGCCGGACACGCCCATCAAGCCCGTCAGCAGCAACAGCAGCAGCTTGCGGTCCATATTGCCGGCCAGCCGGGCGATGCTCAAGCTGGCCAGTACGGCAAACGCGCCGGAAATGGCGATGCCGTAGCCGGCCAGCCCCTCGCTGACGCCAAGGTCGCCGGCGATTGGCGTCAGCAGGCTGACGGGCAGGAATTCCGACGCCACCAGCGCGAACACGCACAGGGTCATCGCGAAGACGCCGCTCCATTGGGCGGGCTGGTGCCTGGCTTCGCCTGTTACGGCATGACCGCTCTCGGCGACATCGCTCATGTGCATGTTCACGCCTTCAGGTGGCGGGTGAAGAACGCGTTCAATGTGTCCCAGGGGATCAGTGTCGTGCGGTCATACAGATCGACATGGCCGGCGCCTGCCACCCAGGCCAGCTCTTTCGGCTCGGCCGCCAGGCGATAGGCGTCTTCGCTGAACTCCCTGGAGTGGGCCTGGTCGCCGGCGATGAACAGCAGGGGGCGCGGCGCAATCGTGGCGATGTCGTTGAAGGGATAAAAATTCATGAAGCGCACCTCGCTGCTCAGCATGCGGTTCTGCGTCAGTTCCAGCGTGCGGCCGGCAGGGATGGCGATGCCGCGTGGGGTGCGGTAAAAGGCCCAGAATTCGCGCGTGACGGCGTCCGTATCCTTGCCTGGCTTGAGCGGCAGGTAGTTGAGGAATTCGCCTTTGCCACTGGCGAACTCGCGATCGCGCTGCTGCGCCGCCTTGACCAGCAGGGCCTGGCGCTGCGCCACTGTCAGGGAGTGCCTCAGGCCGTCGCGCGTCACGGCGCCCATGTCATACATGCTGACGGTGGCAATCGCCTTCAATCGCGGGTCGATCTTGGCGGCGCTGATGGCAAAGCTGCCGCTGCCGCAGATGCCCAGCACGCCGATGCGATCGCGGTCGATGAAAGCTTGCGTGCCCAGGTAGTCGACGGCGGCGCTGAATGCTTCCGCATACAGTTCCGGCGCCACCAGGTTGCGCGGCTGGCCCTCGCTTTCACCCCAGAACGGCAGGTCGATGGCCAGCGTGACGAAGCCTTGCTCCGCCAGTTTTTGCGCATACAGCATCGAACTTTGCTCTTTCACCGCGCCCATCGGGTGGCCGACGATGATGGCCGGCGCCCGGCCGGCACGATCGAGGTTGTTGGGCGTTACCAAATTGCCGGCGACCGTCATCCGGTACTGGTTCTTGAAGCGCACCTTGCGCATCACGACCTTGTCGCTCCGGTAGAAATTGTCCGCGCCGTCGGGCATGCCGGCGGCCGGCGGCGTGCCCTGCGCAAGGACCGCGCCACTGGCGCCAGACAAGGTGCCCAGCACCGTGACGGCGCCGGCCGTCTTGAGGAAGGTACGCCGTTCAGCCTGCATTGTTTCCATCTTTTCCATGTTCGCTACTCCTTGTAGGGTCAGGGCATCATGGTGAAGGAAGCGAGGTACTTTGATTAGTGGGTACAATCCGGATGTTATTGTGAAAAAAATTCAGCAATGTCGCACACCAAAATCCATGATCTGCAAGCCTTCCTGGCGGTCGCGCAGGACCAGAGCTTTACCAGGGCGGCGGCCCGGCTGGGCGTGAGCCCTTCCGCGCTCAGCCATGCCATGCGTGCGCTGGAAGAGCGGCTGGGGGTGCGGCTGCTGGCCCGCACCACGCGCAATGTCGCGCCGACGCAGGCAGGGGAGCGTTTGATGCGCTCGATTGCGCCGCTGTTCGAGCAGATCACGGCGGAACTGGAAGCGCTGGGCGAGTTGCGCGACAAGCCCAGCGGCACCATCCGCGTGTCCTGCACCGACGACCAGATCGAGTTGTGCCTGCGCCCGAAGCTCGCTGCGTTCCTGAGCGACTACCCGGATATCACGCTGGAGTTCTATGTGGACTACGGCTTTACGAATGTGGTCGAGCAGCGCTTCGACGCCGGCATACGGATGGGCGAAGCGGTCAGCAAGGACATGATCGCCACCCGGATCGGCCCTGACTGGCGCTTGATGGTGGTCGGCTCGCCGGCCTATTTCGAGCGAAATCCAGCGCCCGCGACGCCGTACGGGCTGACCGGCCATGCCTGCGTGAATATCCGGCACCGGCCAGCCGGCGCCATCTATGCATGGGAATTCGAAAAGGATGGCCAGGCCTTCAGCGTGAAAGTGGAAGGGCAGCTGGTGTTCAACAGCACCATGCATGTCCTGAATGCGGCGCTCGACGGCATCGGCCTGGCGTATGTGCCGGAAGAGCTGGTCGCGCCCTACCTGGCCGATGGCCGGCTGCGGGAAATCCTGCCGGACTGGTGTCCGCGCTTCCAGGGCTTTCATTTGTACTACCCGAACCGGCGCCAGGCGTCGCCCGCATTTTCGGCCTTTGTCGAGGCCTTCAGGTTTCCTGCCAAGCCTGGCCTATTCGAATCGGAACAACCATGAACGATACAAGCAAACACACCGCCGCCCCCATCACCGAACGCGAAGTGCGCGCCGTGTATATCGGCCTGATGGCCGTGCTGGGCCTGGGCGCGCTGGACCAGAGCATCGTCGCCACGGCCTTGCCGCGCATCGTGGATGATCTGGGCGGCATGGCCCATCTGTCGTGGGTGGTGACCGCCTATGTGCTGGCGTCGACCGCCACCATGCCGCTGTACGGCAAGCTGGCCGACCAGTATGGCCGGCGTCCCATGATTTTTACCGCGCTGCTGACCTTTTTGCTGGGCTCGGTGCTGTGCGGACTGGCGCAGAACATGACGGAACTGATCATCTTCCGCGCCATCCAGGGCCTGGGGGCGGGCGGCTTCATGCCGCTGGCGCAAATCATTATCGGCGACATCGTGCCGCCGGCCGAGCGGGGCAAGCGGCAGGGCATGGTGCCGATCGTGTTTGCCGTCACCAGCGTGCTGGGGCCGGTGCTGGGCGGCGTGATTACCGATGCGCTCTCGTGGCACTGGATTTTCTATGTGAACCTGCCGGTCGGCGCGGTGGCCTTTTATATTATCGCCAAGGCGATGCGCAAACCGGTCAAGGCGCACGCGCACAAGATCGATTACCTGGGTTCGGTGCTGCTGACCGGCGCCATCACGGCCGCCTTGCTGGTGCTGGCGCTGGGCGGCACCGAGTGGCCGTGGGATGGCCTGGCGGTCAAGCTCAGCGCCGGCCTGGCCGTGCTGATGGCGGCCTGGCTGCTGCTGCATGTGCGCCGGGTCGACGAGCCGGTGCTGCCGCCCGATCTGTTCCTGAACCGCACTTTCAACATCGCCAGCCTGGTCATGGCCATGACCTTCATGGGCCTGATGGGTGCCAGCGTGTTCTTTCCGCTGTTTTTCCAGCTGGTGATGGGGACCAGTCCGGCCGAATCGGGCGTGATGACGGTGGCGATGATGGTGGGGCTGGTGCTGTCGTCGCTGCTGAACGGCCGCGTGCTGTCGCGTTCGGGCAAGTACAAGATGGTGCAGGTGGTGGGCCTGGGCGTGGCGGTGGCCGCCTTCGGCGTGCTGGCCTGGGCGATGGAAACGGCGCAGGGTTACTGGGTGATCGAGCCGGCCATCTTTTTCCTCGGCGCGGGTCTCGGCCTGGTGATGCCGAACATGACGATTGCGGTGCAAAATGCCTTGCCCTTGTCGCGGCGCGGGGTCGGCACCGCCATGCTGGCCTTCTTCCGCTCGCTAGGGGGACTGCTGGGCGTGACGGCGTCCGGCGCCATCCTCGCGCGCCAGCTGCATGCGCATGGCGTGGAGGCGGTGTCGGCGCTGGGGGCGCACGCGGCGGCGCAGACCGTCGAGGTGTACCGCCATGCGATCGCCAGCGTGTTTGGCGCCGGCGCGGTGCTGCTGCTGGTGGGACTGTTCGCCTTGCTGTTCCTGCCGGAATTGCCGCTGGAGGGATTCGAGGCCAAGGGCAAGGCGAACGAGGGTCAGTAGCGTTCCAGCCAGTGCGCGTACGGCGCCGGCATGGTCCACGAGGCGCGTGGCAGGCCCAGTTCCTTGGCCGCGAAATACGTCCAGTGCGGGTTGGCCAGGTGGGCCTTGCCGACCATGACCACGTCCAGCTGTTCGTCCTGCACCACTTGCTCGGCGATCGTTGGCGTGCCGAAGCCCCAGGCCGACGAGACCGGTACGCCCGCGTCCTTGCGCACGCGTTCGGCGATCGGGCCCATGAAGGCCGGGCCCCAGGGGATCGTCGTGTCGGGAATGGTGAAGCCCATGCTGACGCTGATCATGTCCATGCCGGCGTCCTTGAACTGGCGCACCAGGCCGATCGACTCTAACAGCGTTTCCTCGTCGCGGCCGTCGAATTCGATCACGCCGAAACGGATCGTCAGCGGCAGGTGCTCGGGCCATATTTCGCGCACGGCCTTCAGGGTTTCGAGCAGGAAGCGGCTGCGGTTTTCCAGGCTGCCGCCATAGATGTCGTCGCGCTGGTTGGAATGGGCCGAAAAGAAGCTCTGGCCCAGGTAGCCGTGGGCGAAATGCAGCTCCAGCCATTCGAAGCCGACTTCGCGCGCGCGCAGGGCGGCATCGACGAAGTCCTGGCGCACGCGGGCGATATCGTCCAGGGTCATGGCGCGCGGCACCTTGCCCAGGCCGCCGCCAAACGCGATGGCGGACGGCGCGATGGTTGGCCAGCCGCGCGGATCACCTTCTGCGATATGGTCGTCGCCTTCCCATGGGCGGTTGGCGCTGGCCTTGCGGCCGGCGTGGCCGATCTGGATGCCGGGCACGGCGCCGGCTTTCTTGATTTCCTTGACGATCGGCGCAAAACCTTGTGCCAGCGCGTCGCTCCAGATGCCGGTGCAGCCGGGGGTGATGCGGCCTTCCGGCGAGACGGCCGTCGCTTCGACGATCACCAGGCCGGCGCCGCCACGCGCCATGCCGGCGTAGTGTGACAGATGCCAGTCATTGGCCAGGCCGTCGATGGCCATGTACTGACACATCGGCGGCACGGCGATACGGTTGCGCAGGGTAATATCTTTCAGGTGGTAGGGCTGGAACAGGGCGGACATGGTGGCCTTTGCGAAAAAATGTTGGGTGGTTCGGTACTTCGAAAGTTTTCGAAGAATGGAAGGAGTATAGCGCATGGTGTATGATTCCGCTCATGCGACCACACAAACATCCTGCCGCCAGCGAATTCGTGCTCGAACGCGTGCTGTACGCGCTCAGCGATTCGATCCGCCTGGGCATCGTGCAGCACCTGGCCTGCGTGGAGGCGGCCGCCTGTGGCGACCTCGACGGCGGCCGGCCCAAGTCGACTGTCTCGCATCACTTCAAGGTGCTGCGCGAAGCGGGGCTGGTGTGGACCGAAAACACCGGCACCACCCATATGAACAAGCTGCGACGGGCCGACATGGACAGCCGCTTTCCGGGCTTGCTGGCGGCGATCCTGCAGCAATCATCCGAAGGCTGACACCACATGAAAATGCGCGCACGGTTGTACTGGTGGGGCGCCGCACTGCTGGTCCTGGCGGGCTGCAATCCTTTTACGGAGCCGCCCACGGGCCGCTACGCCGATGTGCTGGAACGCGGCGAAAAGGTCACCATGGCCTTGCCGTACGACGAGTTCACGGTCTTGTCGATCGAATACCGCCAGGGCGGCGGCTCGCTGATGTCCACCGAGCAGCACTCGATGCGTCTGATCCATGGCGCGCAAGTGCTTGTCAAGCATACCGACGCCATCGAACGCTGGACCGACTTCCACATACCCGTCTATTTTGCCAAATTACAAGACGAGTCCGGCGTGCTGGCGCTGGTGCGCGAACGGGACGGCAAGCCGGTGGTCGAAAAAATTGCTCCCTCCATAGACGGCTACCGGGGCACCGCAAAGTATCCACACGGCTTCCCCTGGTCGAAAAGCAGCCGCTACTTTCCCGGCCAGCAGTTGCCCGGCTTCCTCGTCAGCGCTTTTCCGGTCCAGACCATCGTCTTGCCGCGTGCGCTCGATGATGGCGAGAGCCTGCAACTGCGTGCGCTGGCGTCGGTATCGCCCGATGGCAAGTCGTTTGCCTATGTTGACGATGAAGCCGCGCCATCGGTCGTGATGGTGATCGATGGCGATGGCAAGCGGCGCGAACCGATAGCCTTGCCGCGGACTTACCTGGCCCGGCAAGCCGACGAGGAAGCCAACCCCTACGAACCGTTATGGGCCTGGTCGCGTACGGCGCTTGCCTGGCGCAAGAATGGTGCCGGCAGCTGGGACGTGCTGCCCAAGGATATCGTCCTTGGCGCGGCGGGCGGGCGCAAGGTGGTCGAGCAATTGTTTATCGATGAGCAGTCAGGCTATCGCACCTGCTTCGCCGCCGCCAACGCCGCCTGCCTGCCGGGCTGGCGCGCCGCCAGCGCTGCCGAGCTGCGCAAGACGTATTCCAGCGACGCGGCCCATGCGCCGCCGTTTGCCTATGTGCCGTCAGCGGACACCATGGCCTTTGGCGCGCCGGTCAGCCTGTTGCTGCTGTCGAATAATTGCTGCAGCGCGGCTTCCTATCATCTGTATCTTGCTGCGCCACCGGCAGCCATCGTCGCGCAATTGTCCGCGCGCCTGCAGGACAGCAAGATCCCCTTCGTGCGTGTCGATCAATGTCCGCCCCGCAGCGGCAATGACGACAAGTGCGCGGCGCAGCTGGCGGAAAAACTGCAGCGCCCCACATCGCTGGCGCGCGGGCTCGAGCAGCTGCTCAACACCCTGGAGCCGCAGCAGGGCGTGGTGTTCGTGATGCCGGGCATGGCGGTGGCGGTGCGCGCCAACGAGCAGGGCGGCAGCATGATCCAGACCCTGATGCGGGCCGATTTTTCGCGCAAAGATTAGTTCCAGCAAGCAACCGCGCGTCACCTCATCGTTCAGCTCGGCTATCATGTCGGCCTCTCGGGAAAATCATCGTCCCCGCGCCAGTTCGCGCGGCTGGCGGCGAGAAGTACCTGGCAAGGCAAGGATAGGGCATGACGGCAGCAAAGGCAGTTCAAGCGGACCCAGACCATCGTCCGCAGTTTGGCTGGATCAATGTGTTAAAGGCGGGCGCGGCGCAACTGATCGTATTGCACCACCTGGCGTTTTACGGACCGATGTCGGATCTGGTGCAGCCCATGTGGCCGGCGCTGATCGACTGGCTGGGCGACAGTGCGCGCATCGCCGTGCAGGTGTTCCTGGTGATCGGCGGCTTCCTGGCCGCCAAGTCATTGGCGCCCGGCGGCTTGCCCGGATTGGCGCCGTCGCCCCTGTCGGCGATCTGGCGCCGCTATGCCAAGCTGGCGCCGCCCTTTATCGCCGCCACCCTGATCGCGGCGCTGGCCAATGCGCTCGCCTCCGGCGTGATGCTGCACGATTCGATTTCGGCGCCGGCCAGTGTCGGCCAGATCGTCGCCCATGCGCTGCTGCTGCATGGCGTGCTCGGTTATGAATCGCTGTCGGCCGGCGCCTGGTATGTGGCGATCGACTTCCAGCTGTATGCGCTGGCCGCGCTGGTGTTCTGGGGCGCGGGCCGCATTGCCGGCGAGCGGCGCCTGCCATGGCTGGTGCCGGCCATCGTTGCCTGCGGCGTGGCGGCGTCGCTGCTGTACTTCAACCTGGACGCGGACTGGGACAACTGGGCGCCGTATTTCTTCGGCAGCTATGGGCTGGGCATGCTGGCCTGGTGGGCCGGCGACCCGCGCCGCAAGGCCGGCGCCGTGTTGGTGCTGATGCTGCTGCTGGTGGTGCCGGCCTGGCTGGCGCTGGCGGTGGAGTTTCGCAGCCGCATCGAACTGGCATTGGCGGTGGCATGCGTGCTGTTCCTGTGCGGGCGCATGCAAGTCGCGTCCGGCGAACGTGCCTGGCCCCTGATCAATGGCCTGGGCCGTATCTCGTATGCCGTGTTCCTGATCCACTTTCCCGTCAGCCTGCTGGTCAACACGGCGTTTATCCGCTTCGCGCCGCTGCAGCCGGAATGGCAGGCGCTGGGCATGCTGACGGCCTGGGCCGCCAGCCTGGGCGCCGGCGCCGCCTTCCACCGCCGGGTGGAAGTGCCGCTGGGCAGGGTGGTGCAGTCGCTGGTGGGCAAGGTGCTGGTGCGGCCGGTATCGGTTTGAGCGCGGCTTGAACGGCGCACGCTTGCTTGTCCGTAAGGTGCAGGCACGCGCGGCGCTGGTCTTGTACATTATGGTCACCTTCAAGGAGAATCATGATGGCAAAGAACACGATCTGCCTCTGGTACGACCATGACGCGCAAGAGGCCGCGAACTTTTACGCCCGCACCTTTCCAGATAGCGCCGTCGGCGCGATCCACCGTGCGCCGTCCGACTACCCGGGCGGCAAGGCCGGCACCGCGCTGGTGGTCGAATTCACCGTCTGCGGTGTCGCCTGCATCGGCCTCAATGGCGGCGCCGCCTTCAAGCATAACGAAGCCTTCTCGTTCCAGATCGCCACCGATGACCAGGAAGAAACCGACCGCTACTGGAACGCCATCGTCGGGCATGGCGGCGCGGAAAGCGAATGCGGCTGGTGCAAGGACAAGTGGGGCATATCGTGGCAGATCACGCCGCGCGTGCTGACGGACGCCATGGCGCAAGGCGGCGAAGTCGCCCGGCGCGCCTTCGCGGCGATGATGGGCATGCGCAGGATCGACGTGGCCGCGATCGAGGCGGCGGTGCGGGGAGATGCGGCGCCGTCGTAGTCGGGCAAGGCCTGGACTTGATGCTGACTGTGAGCAAGATGCTATGCTGTAGAACTTGCTAACAGTCAACTCCAGTTCAATATGTCCGTTTTCTACAAAAATATCGCCATGCGAGGCCGGGTGGCCCAGCGCGGCCCGGCACGCATCGTCGGCCTGGTGTTGTCCGTCCTGCTGCTGCTGGTGCTCGGCTATTTCCAGGCGCCGACCCTGGGCTTCGACTTTGCCGGCATCTACGTCGTTGTCCTGATCGCAGCCTTGCCGGCGGTCGTCCTGATGGGCCGCAAGAGTATCGCCGCGCTATGGCTGTTCCTGGCCGTGCTGTTCGGCGCGGTCGTGTTCCTGACCAGCGCGCCGATCCTGCATGCGAACGCCTATTACAAGATGCTGGGCACGGAAACGCCGGCCAATTTCCACGACGCCTTGCCGCCGATCGATATCGAGCAGGCGCCGCTGGTGTCGCAGGACATGGCCTTGCAGGCCATGCAAAAGCGCCTGTCGGAAATCGCCTCGCTCGGATCGCAAGTCGCGGTCGGCACGCCGGTGAAACAACTGGTGAAAGACAAGCTGGTGTGGGTGGCCTTCCTCGAACACAGCGGCTTCTTCAAATGGTTTGCGGATGGCGCCACGCCGGGCTACCTGGTGGTGTCGGCGCATGACCCGGCGGATGTGAAGCTGGTGATGGAGCTCGATGGCAAGCCCTTGAAGCTACGCTATCTGCAGTCGGCCTATTTCGGCGACTACGTCGAGCGGCACGCCTATTTGTCGGGCAATACCACCGTCGGCCTGACCGACTTCGAACCGGAAATCGATGACAACGGCGTGCCGTATTACGTCGGCACGGTGTACGAGCACAAGGTGGGCTTTTCAGGCAGCGAGTCGAGCGGCATCATCACCGTCAATGCCGTGAGCGGCGAGGTCAAGCGCTACAAGATGGGCGCGGAACCGGCCTGGGTGGACCGCATCCAGGCAGAGGAATTCATCCTCGAGCAGATGCAGGACCGCGGCGAATACGTGCACGGCTATATCAACCTGAACAACGAAGGACGCCTGCGCGTCGATGGCGTGCTGGACCTGGTGTACGGTTCGGACCAGCGCCCGTACTGGGTCGGCGGCATGACCTCGAAAGGCAAGAACAACGGCCTGTCCGGCTTTTACTTTGTCGACTCGCGCACCAAGGTGGTCCGCTGGTTCAAGGTGCCGTCCGTGTCGCAGGACACCGCCGCCCACGCCGTGGAAAACGTCAACCCCGAAAAACACTACAAGGCCACCAATCCGCTGCCCTTCCTGGTCAATGGCGCGCCGACCTATGTGATGGCGCTGCGCGACGTGCAGGGCGTCTCGCGCGCCTTCGGCATGGTCGACATGCGCAACAACCAGATCATCGGCGTGGCCGACACCCTGAACGCCACCCTGCGCAGCTACCAGTCCAAACGTTCCAGCAACCGCGTCGCCGCCGACATCGGCACCGAAGCGCGCGAGATGGCGGTCAAGGGCGCGGTAGTGCGCATCGCCGCCGAATTCCGCAACAACCAGACCATGTACTACATCACCCTCAACACAGGCGACAAGACCCTGGGCACGATCTTTACCGGCAGTTCTGATTTATCGGAAGAACTGGTGCTGACCAGGCCCGGCGACAAGGTCGAGCTGAGCTACTCGGACAGCAATACGCGGGTGGTGGGGATGAGCAAGTTTCACAATACGGATATACCGGGGGTGGAATAAGTTTGTGCGAGCTTTGCCATCGGACGATGGCAAAGCTCATACACGAGCGGAAAACAAAAAAGCCCACGAACGTAAATTCGTGGGCTTTCCTGAGTATTTGGTAGGCCGTGCGGGATTCGAACCTGCGACCAACGGATTAAAAGTCCGCTGCTCTACCAGCTGAGCTAACGACCCAAAAACTTTTTACAACAACTTCGGTAACACTGTGCAGTAAAAAAATGCTTGCGATAAATTCTGCAAGCAGATCAGGACTGCGTATTCGTGGTAGGCCGTGCGGGATTCGAACCTGCGACCAACGGATTAAAAGTCCGCTGCTCTACCAGCTGAGCTAACGACCCGAAGAAGAAAGATTATAGGGGGTGGCCGGGATTCTGTCAAACGCTGCCGGCAACTTTTTCCCCCGATTGCATCTCAACTTACTTCTTGCCGCCGCGTTCCTTGGCGGTCTGGGCGGCGCTGGAGTCGGGGTAGCGCGCGATCAGGGCGTTCAGGGTCTTGGTGGCGTTGGCCTTGTCTTTCAGCTCGGTGTAGCAGCTGGCGATGTTGAGCATGGCGTCGGGCGCTTTCGGGCTGTCGGGGTAGTTCTTCAGCACCACTTGCTGGGCGCTGATGGCGCTCTTGCAGTCGCGCTGGGCGTAATAGGCGTTGCCCAGCCAGTATTGCGCATTGGCCGCGTAGGCCGATTCCGGATAGCGCTTCACGAAGGCGTCGAGCGCGGTGGCGGCGGCCTTGTAGTCGCCCGACTTGAACACGCCGAAGGCGGTGTCGTACGAGGTTTGCTCGGACACGCCGACGGCCGCTTCCTGGCCGTCGATGGTGACCTGGCGCGGCTCGAGCTTGCGCAGGCGGGCGTCGAGGTCGGTATAGAAATCTTTCTGGCGTTTTTGCGTATTGGCCAGTTCATTGCCCAGCACTTCGATCTGGCCGCGCAGGCGGGCGATCTCCTGCATGGTCTGGTCGTGCTGGTTGATCAGGGACAGGGTGCTGGTCTTGTCGGCCTTGGCGTCGAGACGCTCGGTCAGGTCACGTGCCAGTGCATCGACCTTGCTGCGCAGCTCCAGGATGGCCTTGCGGGCTTCGTCGTCGTCGAACAGGGCTGCGTTGGCGTGCAGGGGCAGATAGGCGAATGCGGCCATCAAGGCGGCGGCGAGGCCGGCTTTCGAGAATGTCATCATGGGTCGGGCTTTCAAAAGTTACGCATACATGCAAACAGGGCGCCGGGCGGAATTCCGCGCAGCGCCCCATTATTATGCCTGTGACTGGCGCCAGGCAAGCGACAAGCTTGCCGCGCCTGGCCGGTCAGCTGGCAAACGATCAATAAACGATGTCAGCGCGGCGGTTTTCAGCCCATGCTGCTTCGTTGCTGCCTTGTGCTTTAGGCTTTTCCTTGCCCAGCGATACGGCTTCCATCTGGCCTTCCGACACGCCCAGGGCCGACAGCGACTTGCGCACGGCTTCAGCACGTTTCTGGCCCAGGGCCAGGTTGTACTCTGCGCCGCCGCGTTCATCGGTGTTACCTTGGATCAGGATCTTGCGGGCTGGGGTTTTCACCAGGTAGCCGGCGTGGTTCTGTACCACGGCGGTGTCGGCTTCGCGCACGACGTATTTGTCGAAGTCGAAGTAGACGCTACGGTTGGCCAGCACGCCTTTTGGATCGTCCAGCGGATCGACCGAACCGGTCGTCACTGGCTGAACTTGACGGGTGTCAACTGGTGCCGGGGCGGCTTTTTCAGGAGCGCGCTCGACGACCGGGGTTTCTGCCAGTTTCACTGGGGTGCTGCAAGCGGACAGCAGGGTAGCGGCGGCGGCGATGAATGCCAGGCTTTTGAAGTTACTCATTTTTATATTCTCCGGGTCAATGGTTAAAGGTGCAACTGTACAGCATTTACTTCATGAAAGGACCCCAGGTGGGCTCCTTGATATTGCCAGCTTGCGTAGTCAAACGCTGCTTGACGCGGCCATCCACCGATACCACTGCCAGCGACTTGCGTCGTCCGGATTCGGTCGCGTACATGATATATTTCCCGTTGGGCGAAAAGCTCGGTGATTCGTCGTTGGCGGTGTCCGACAGGCGCAGTTCCTGGCCACTAGCCAGGTCGAGCGCGTAGAGCTGGAAATTGCCGTCGCGACGGGAAATATAAGCAAGTGTCTTCCCGTCGGACGAGATCCGCGGGCTGATGTTGTAGGAGCCGCCAAACGTCACGCGCTTGGCTTCGCCGCCGCTGGTCGACATGCGGTAGATCTGTGGTCCGCCGCTGCGATCGCTGGTGAAGTAAATGCTCTGGCCATCGGCCGAGAATTGCGGCTCGGTATCGATGCCGCTGCTGTTGCTGACGCGGCGCAGGCCGCTGCCATCGGCATTGACGGTGTACACCTGGGTGTGGCCGTCGCGCGACAGGGCCACGGCCAGGCGCGAGCCGTCCGGGCTCCAGCTCGGCGCCGAGTTGCTGCCTTTTTCATTCGAGACGATGGTGCGCTGGCGCGTCACCAGGTTCTGCACGTAGACGATCGGTTTTTTCTTTTCGAACGACACATAGGCCACCTTGGTGCCGTCCGGCGACCACGACGGCGAAATGATCGGCTCGTTCGAGCGCAGCGCGACCTGGATGCCTTCGCCGTCGGCGTCAGCCACTTCCAGGCGGTATTCACGGCCGGTTTGCGTCACGTAGGCGATGCGGGTGGCGAAGGCGCCCTTGGTGCCGGTCAGCTTTTCATAGATGTCGTCGGCGATCTTGTGCGCCAGCAAGCGGTTGAACTGCGGCGCGGCCGCATTGTTCATGCTCGACAGCTGGGCGCTCTTGACCGTGTCATACAGCTTGTAGCGCACGTCCAGGCGGCCATCGGCCAGGGCCTGCACGCTGCCGGCCGCCAGCGCGTCGGCGCCGCGCGACTTCCACTGGTCGTAGCTGACGGGCGCCGTTTCCGACATTTCCGCGCCATCGATAATCTTGAACACGCCGCTGCGCGCCAGGTCGGCCTTGATGATGCCGGACAGCGATTGCGGCGCCGCCGATTCGTTGGCGAAGTTGGCGATGGCGACCGGGATCTGGTTGCTGCCGATACCGGTAATTTCCACGCGCAGCTGGGCCTGGGCGCTTGACGCTCCCAGCAGCAGGCCGGCGCACAGCACCACGTAACTCATTTTTTTCATGATCATCATTGGCTATTCCTTCATCTCGAATATGAGTTCAATTTCGCGTTCCACCGTGCCGTCTTTTTTCTTCGGCAGGGGAGACGATTTTTTAATGGCATTTTCCACCGAGCTGTCATACGCCGGCAGTCCGCTGCTCTTGATCTTTCGGACAGAAATAATTTCCCCAGTTGGCAGTTGCTCGATCTTGAACACGGCGCGCGGGTTGCCCGGCACGTCGGTGCTACCGCTGTACGCGATATTGCCCTTGATCTTGCTCGTCAGGGCAGCGACATAGCCGCTGTCCTTGCGTGGCGCGGTCGCTTTCTCGGCCGTGCCCGTGGTGCCATTGCCTGCTTGCGCCATCATGCGGTTCAGATTGTCAGCACGTGACTTCTCAAGAGCTTTTTTCTCTTCAGCAGCTTTTTTCTCCTTGGCCGCCTTTTCAGACGCCGCCTTTTTATTGGCCGCTTCCTTCTCGGCTTTTTCTTCCGCCGCTTTTTCCGCCTTCTCGGCTTTTTCCTTGTCGGCCTTGTCCTTCTTCGCCTTTTCCAGCTTGTCGGCCTTTTCTTTTTCCAGTTTCTCGGCCTTGTCTTTCTCTTTCTGCTTCTGTTTGTCCAGTTCGCGTTTTTCTTCCTCGCGTTCCTTCGCTTCCTGCTTGCGGCGCTCTTCGGCGGCCGCCTTGTCTTTCTCTTCCTTCAGCTTGGCCTTCTTGCGTTCGAGCGCAATTTCCGCCTCGCGCGGGTCGACCTTGGGCTCGGGCGCGGCCACCGGTGGCGGCGGCGGTGGCCGCGTTTCCACTTCCGGCTCGGGCGGCGGGGTTGGTGTCGGCGCAGGCGTCGGCTCGGGGGCCGTCGTCACTTCCGGCGGCGGCGCGGCATCCTGCACTTTCAGGTCCCACACTTCCGCTTCGACCGCCACCGGTTCCGTATTTTGCCAGTGTACGCCGACCCACAGGAAAAAGAGCAGGCCAAGATGCATCGCCAGCGCCAGGCCCAGCGAGGGCCAGCGGCTGCGTTCGCGCGGCACCCGGTAAGGGACGCCGAGTACATGGTCGGTAGGTTTCGTCTGCAAAGTTCGGTCTTTAAAACGTCAGGTTCGTGGTTGCGCTTGCGCTTACTTGGTGGCCAGGCCGACGCGGTTGATGCCCATCTTTTTCGCTTCCGAAATCAGCTGGATCACATCGTCATACTTGCTTTCCTTGTCGCCGGCGATCAGCACCGGATAATCCGGATTGCTTTCATGCAGGCCGCGCAGATTGCGCAGCAGGGCGTCGCGGTTCGGTTCGGTTTCCGGCGCCAGCTGTTCCTTGCCGATCACGCCGATCGACAGCGAGCCGTTCGGTTTCAGCACGATCTGGATATAGTCATCGGGCGGTTTGGTGGTCTTTTCCGCGTTCGGCAAGTCCACCACGCTGGGGTTGTTGGACGACGGCATCACCATGAAGATGATCAGGAGCACCAGCATCACGTCGATATACGGCACGACGTTGATTTCCGACTTGAACTTGCGGCCGCGGCCGCCCCGCATGCCGCCGCTATTGAATGAGGAACCCATCAGCAGTCCTTCCTGTTAGCGCGACTGGCGCTGCAAGATGTTGGAGAATTCTTCGACGAAGCTTTCGAAACGGATCGCCAGGCGGTCGATATCGTGCGAAAAGCGGTTGTAGGCGACTACCGCAGGGATGGCCGCGAACAGGCCGATGGCGGTGGCGATCAGCGCTTCGGCAATCCCCGGTGCGACGGCCGCCAGGGTGGCTTGCTGCACGTTGGCCAGGCCGCGGAAGGCGTTCATGATGCCCCACACGGTGCCGAGCAGGCCGATGTAGGGCGAGACGGAACCGACCGACGCCAAAAAGGCCAGGTGCGATTCGAGCACGTCCATCTCGCGCTGGAAGGCGGCGCGCATGGCGCGGCGGGCGCCGTCGAGCACGGCGCCGACGTCCAGCGCTTCGCGCGAACCGTACGAGGCCTTGCCCTTGATGAATTCGCCCATGCCGGCGTCGAAGATGCGGGCCAGCGCGCCGCTCTGGTCGCGGTTGCCGCTGGCGCTCTGGTGCAGCGCATGCAGGTTGCCGCCGGCCCAGAAGCTGCGTTCGAATTCGATGGTCTGCTTGCGCGCGGCGCGCACGGCGAACATCTTGCGGAAGATATAGGTCCAGCTGGTCAGGGAGATCAGCAGCAGCAGGGCCATGATCAGTTGCACGATCAGGTGGGCGTTGGTGATGAGCGCGAGGAAAGAAAGATCTTGTGTAACGTTCATTGGCAGGCAGTCTGTGGTGAATTATCCGGGAGTGGCGGGGTGGTTCAGGCGGCGCGCATGCGCTCGGCCACGGCGTCAGGTACGGCGCGCGGGCGCATGCTTGAGTCGACGCAGCCGATCTTGACCTGGGCGGTATTGAGCAGGGTCTCGCCACGCCAGGCTTGCTGCAGGAAAACGATGGAAGCGCGTCCCATTTTGGCTATGCTTAAAGTCAATCTTACCGTGTCATCGAGTTTGGCTGGCGCATGATAGTCGGCGCTGACGCTTTTGACCACGAACAGCGCGTCGTGCTGCTCCAGCAATTCTTGCTGGCCAACGCCGATACCACGCAGCCATTCCGTGCGCGCGCGTTCGAAAAACTTCAGGTAATTGGCGTAGTAGACGATGCCACCGGCGTCGGTGTCTTCATAATAGACCCGGACGTCCCAGTTAAAGACTGAAGGCATGTTCATGGCGCCAGTAGTGAGATTGAGCAACATTTTACGCGATTTTTCTTATCATGACGGAAAGCGCTTGCCGAAAAGCCATGTGAATAGTACTTGACATTGCACCGCAGCATAATCCCAGCTGGCTGAGTACAATGACAAGCCCCGTAACATACGCTTACATGGCCTTGCCAGGTTTAAGCGCAGCTTAAGCAATAGCAACTTTTCCCCGCAGAGTGGCCTGTCATCGGCTGTCGCGGTTTTATGCGCGGCGATTATAGCCGCAGCGCGGCGGCTGCGCTGCTTTCCTTGCTCAATTTGGGTACTTAACTTACAATTTGGCTTCCATTACGTCTCACGTGACTGGCGAAAAGCTGCAATTATCCCCATTTTGGTGCGATCATTGCCGGCGAAAGGTGGACATCCACCGGGAAACGTGAGATTTCATCAGCCGTTCGCCTGGGCAGCCCACCGATGGAATTGCGCGAAGAGGCTGCCTTTCCGTTGTTGTTATTCAGTTAACGCCGGCTCCCCTCATTCGATCCCTGCCAGTACAAAGCACCCACATCTTTGGAGTTTTTACATGTTTGCAAAAGATCACAACCTCGCCAACGTCGATCCTGAACTGTTCGCCGTTATTCAAAAAGAAAACACGCGCCAGCACGACCATATCGAACTGATCGCGTCCGAGAACTACACCTCGCCAGCCGTAATGGAAGCGCAAGGCTCGCAGCTGACCAACAAGTATGCCGAAGGCTATCCAGGCAAGCGCTACTACGGCGGCTGCGAATACGTCGACGTGGCCGAGCAGCTGGCCATCGACCGTGTCAAGCAACTGTTCGGCGCCGAAGCGGCCAACGTACAGCCGAACTCGGGCTCGCAAGCGAACCAGGGCGTGTTTTTCGCCATGCTGAAACCGGGCGACCTGATCATGGGCATGTCGCTGGCCGAAGGCGGCCACCTGACCCACGGCATGCCGCTGAACATGTCCGGCAAATGGTTTGACGTGGTCTCCTACGGCCTGACGGCCGAGGAAGATATCGACTACGAAGCCATGGAACGCCTGGCCCGTGAACGCAAGCCCAAACTGATCATCGCCGGCGCCTCGGCGTTCTCGAAAAAGATCGACTTCGAACGCTTCTCGAAAGTGGCGAAAGAAGTGGGCGCCTACTTCATGGTCGACATGGCCCACTACGCCGGCCTGATCGCCGCCGGCCTGTACCCGAACCCGGTGCCGTTCGCCGACTTCGTCACCTCGACCACGCACAAGTCGCTGCGCGGCCCACGCGGCGGCATCATCCTGATGAAGGCCGAGCACGAAAAAGCCATCAACTCGGCCATCTTCCCCGGCATCCAGGGCGGCCCGCTGATGCACGTGATCGCCGGCAAGGCAGTTGCCTTCAAGGAAGCGCTGAGCCCCGAGTTTGTCGAATACCAGAAGCAGGTCGTGAAGAACGCCGACGCGCTGGCCAAGACGCTGATCTCGCGCGGCCTGCGCATCGTGTCCGGTGGCACCGAATCGCACGTGATGCTGGTCGACCTGCGCGCCAAGAACCTGACGGGCAAGGAAGCCGAAGCCATCCTCGGTTCCGCGCACATCACCTGCAACAAGAACGGCATCCCGAACGACCCGCAAAAACCATTCGTCACCTCGGGCATTCGCCTGGGCAGCCCGGCGATGACGACGCGCGGTTTCAAGGAAGCCGAAGCGGTGCAAGTGGGTAACCTGATCGCCGACGTGCTGGACAACCCGCATGACGCCGCCACCATCGAGCGCGTGAAAGCGGCCGTGAAGGTGCTGGCCGATGCCAATCCGGTCTACGCTGCATAATTATTTGTCCAGTATGTGTCTTCCAGAGTAAGATTCTGGATGACACATTCCAGCCGTGCCCGCGGGCGCCCTGAGTGTATCCGGGCGCCCGCGCTCCATTTGTTGAACTAAAAGGCTGTGCCGCTGCCCATGAAATGTCCATTCTGCCACCATGACGAGACCCAGGTCCTCGATACGCGCGTATCCGAGGAAGGCGACGCCATCCGCCGCCGGCGCCGTTGCGGCAAATGCGACAAGCGTTTTACCACCTATGAACGGATTGAACTGATCATGCCGGCCGTGGTCAAAAAGAACGGCAGCCGGACGGAGTTCGCTGCGGATAAGTTGCGCGGCAGCCTGATGCTGGCCTTGCGCAAGCGCCCCGTCGCGGCCGCCTCGCTGGACATGGCGATCGCCACCATCGAAGAAAAGCTGCTGACCAGCGGCAAGCGCGAAGTCGATTCCGGCTATATCGGCGAACTGGTGATGCAGGAACTCAAGCGCCTTGACAAGATCGCCTATATCCGCTTTGCCTCCGTCTACAAGAATTTCGAAGACCTGGCCGAGTTCCAGGACGCGATCGCCGAAGTGGGCCAGCCGCGCAAAGTTTAAGTGTCAAGTTCAAGCACCACAGTTGTTTTCTTCCAGCAAGCGGCCTGATCAATTCAGTAGCCGCTTTTTTTCTCTATTCCCGCATAGCTTTGCGCTGTCTCATGCCTGACCCCGCCGCCACGCCTATCGTGTAGCAGGGCTGGCTGATCCTGGCCGCACCTCTTCCTTTCCCTGCAAGCGGGAGGCATGCATGCGCCATCTTGTTCATACCCAAGGCACTACCCTGGTTGAAGTGCTGGTCGCGTTGTTGCTGCTGGCCGTGGGCCTGTTGAGCGGCAGCGCGATGCAATTGTCGTCCCTGCGTGCGCGCCATGAATCGGCCCTGCTGTCGACGGCCATGCAACTGGCGGCCAGCATGGCCGAGCGCATGCGCGCCAACAGCGCCCAGCTGCAATTGCCCGATGCCGATAACCCCTATCTGGGCCTCGACTACCAGGCGGGGCCAATTGATGAGCCTGGCGGCGCGCCGGCCTGTCTCGGCGACACCGCCTGCAGCGCCGCGCAGCTGGCGCAATTCGATATCGCCGAATGGAAACAGCAACTGCGCAAGGACTTGCCGGGCGCGCGCTTGCGCATCTGCCGCGATGCATTGGCCTGGGACGCGGCCGCGCAGGGCTTGCAATGGAGCTGCAGCGGCGGCAGCGGTGCGCCGGTCGTCATCAAGCTGGGCTGGCGCGGCCGGCAGGCCAGGGACCGTGCCGCGCAGGAGCCTGCCATGCCGAAAATCGCCATGCAACTGGCGGCGGGGGCGCCATGAGGTACCACGCGCCGCGCCAGGTCGGCATGACCCTGGTCGAATTGCTGGTGGCGCTGGGCCTGGGCGCCATGCTGATGCTGGCCTCGAGCGCGGTGCTGCTGTCAAGCAGCCGCAGCTATATGGATCAGGTGGAATCGGCGCGCCTGGCCGACAATGGCCGCTATGCCTTTGACGCCATCGCGCGGGCGCTGCGCCAGACGGCGTGGGTGAACTGGGACGCCAGCGCCGCACCCTTGATGCATGCGGCGCACGACAGCGCCAATATCGCCGGCCTGGACGCGCGCGGCCTGGGCAAGAATACTGACGGCATCGCCGCGCCCCTGGCGGGCAGCGTCAACGGCAGCGACGTGCTGGCCCTGCGTTTTTACGGCACCGGCGAGGGAACAGGCGGCGATGGCGCCGTGCTCAATTGTGCCGGCTTTGGCGTCGGCGCTGCGAGTACCGAGGCCCAGCGCGGCTGGAGCATTTTCTATGTGGCGCAGGACGAAGGCGGCGACGGCGAAGCGGAACTGCGCTGCAAGTATCGCAGTGCCAGCGGTAGTGGCTGGGGCGCCGACGCGCTGATCCGTGGCGTCGACAGTTTCCAGGTGCTGTACGGCCTCGATACCGATACGCCGCCCGATGGCGTGGCCAACCAGTATGTGAACGCGAGCAGCCTCGACGCACGCGACGCGGCGCTGGTGCTGGTGGGCGCCAGCGAAGCCGAGCGCGAGCGTGATTTCCAGCGCCGCACGCACTGGAAGCGTGTCGCCAGCGTGCGCGTGGCCCTGCTGCTGCACGGTGCTGGTACTGCGGGCAATGCGGGCGACGATGCCGGCCCGGCGCAATTCGACCTGTTCGGCCCGGCGTATGCGGACGCGCATGGCGCGCAAGACCCCGGCGTACGCATCGTGCCGGCCGGCTTGCCGCCCGCCCAGCGCGGCCGTTTGCGCCAGCTGGTGCAAGCGACCATCATGCTGCGCAATGGCCCCGCCTGAATACTTTTGGGCGCGTCAGCGCGGCGCGACCCTGGTGTTCGCGCTATGCCTGCTGGTGGCCATCTTGCTGCTGGGCGTGTCTGCCGCGCAGATGGCCTTGCACGGAGAAAAGGCGGCGCGCGGCGAGCGCGACCGGCATATCGCTTTCCAGGCCGCCGAGGAGGCATTGATGGATGCACAGCACGATATCGAAGGCTTGCCCGGGCTGCCTGGCCGCAGCGCGCTGTTTGCACCAAGCAGCGCGGCCGGCTTTGCGTCCGCTTGCAAGGGCGAACCAGGCTTGTGCCTGCCGGCCGCCAGCGGCACGCCGCCCGTCTGGCTCAGCACCGACCTGGGCGTGGCGGACTCCGGCACGGTGGCCTACGGCCAGTTCACGGGCGCGGCGATGCAGACGGGGCAGGGCTTCCTGCCATTCAAAAAGCCGCGCTACATGATCGAATTGCTGCCGTTTCACCCGCCCGGCGAAGAGGCCGGCGCGCCCGCTGGCGCACCGGTCGGCCTGCCGTCCGGCGCCGGCTATCTGTACCGCGTCACCGCCATCGGCTTTGGCGCGCAGGAGGATACGCAGGTGGTGCTGCAAACTTATTACAGGAAGCAGGCGCCGGGGGAAACGCCATGATGGCGCGTTGGCTGCTTGTTCTGCTGCTGTGGCTGGTGGCCGGTGCTCAGGTATTTGCCGCATCGCCGCTGGTCGATTTGTCGCGCGCGGACACGGGGCTCCATGGCGCGAGGGTGCCGCCCAACCTGCTGCTCAATCTCTCCTTGTCCCACGCTTCAGCCGGCGCCGCTTATGCTGGTGATTACGATCCCGGCTACGCCTATGCCGGCTATTTCGATGCGCGCATGTGCTACGGCTATCCCTACCGCAGCAGCGATGGCGTCACTGTGCCGGACTGGCGCTTGTCCACCGCCTACTTTTCCGTCAGCAAGGCGGCCGATGCGCGGCATGGCTGCGGTGGCGACAGCTTCAGCGGCAATTTTTTAAACTGGGCCGGCGCCAGCCTGCTCGATATCGTGCGCTACGCCTTGACGGGCGGCGACCGTGTGATAGATGAAGTGCGCAAGACGGTGTTACAGCGTGCCTATTTGCCGGACGGCCAGTTTGGCATCGACTTTTACGCCCATCCTGATCATTTTCCCCGCAAGATCTTGCGCGCAGGCGTGCGCGAGGCCACGCCGTTTACGGTCGGGCAACTGGCGATCGTCTCGTGCCGCAACAAGCTGCTGTTCGGCGACGGTGCCCAGCCACTTGACGGCAGTTGCGATGCGCCTGGCAAGGCCGGTGCGCTTGGCGCTTTCCTGGCGCGGGTGCAGGTATGCGACGGTACCGAAGGCTTGTCGCGCCCCGACCTGTGCCTGGCTTACGGTAAAAATGTCAAGCCGGCGGGCGCGCTGCAGCGCCATGGTGGCCGCCTGCGTGTTGGCGTTTTCGGCCATGCGAGCGGGGAGGCGGCGTATGGCGGCGTGCTGCAGGCGCCGCTGTCTTATGCTGGCGCGCAACGCTGGGCGGCGCCCGATTTCCTGCCGCAAGACAATCCCGATACCGAGTGGCATCCGGTGACGGGCGTGTATGCGGGCGCCAACGCAGTGATCGCCCATATCAACACGCAGGGACGCAGTGACGACGCGCACCTCGGTGCGTACGCGGCGGCCGCGCCGCAAGCCGAATTGCTGTACGAATCGCTGCGCTATCTGCAGGGTCGACAGGCCAGCGCAGCGGCCGGGGCGACATCGTGGAGCGATCCGCAACAGGCCAGTTGCCAGCGGCAGGTGGTGATCACCTTGGGCGATGCGGGGGGCGTCCTGGACCGCTATGTGCCCGGCCATATTCCAGCGGCAAACGCAAGTGAGCGTGCGCGTGGCGTGGATGCCTATGTCACGCCGCCGCTGGATGTAATGGCCTGGACGCGGGCCGTCGGGGCGCTGGAAAGCGATGGCGCTGGCGGCAATCCCCAGCCGCTGCCGGGCCTGGCGGCGCTCGACCGGCTCGATCATGGCGTACACGGTGGCAGCTTTTATGCGGCCGGCCTGGCCTACTGGTCGCATCGCCACGCGCTGCGGCTGGGAGGCGGGCCGGTCGACCATTATGCGGGCGAGCTGCTGGCCATGGCAGCCAGGGGCGAGGGTTACATTTCTCCGTCGCCGCTGCTGCTGGCAGCCAAGTATGGCGGCTTTGTCGACGAGAATGGCGATGGCAATCCGTTTCGCGCCATGGCGGGCGACTTTTACGCCGAATGGAGCGTGGATGGCCGCTGGCCCAGCCACTATCTGCCTGGCGGCGATCCGCAGGCCCTGATCGCGCTGTTGCGCGCCGCCTTTGTCCAGGCGGGCCGCGCCACGGTGGCTGCCACCATTGCAGGGCCGTCACTGATGGCGCTGGCCAGCGGCGCGGAACAGGCCTACTGGTTTCAGTCGCAGATCAACCTGGCCGATGGCGCCATGCGCGTGTCGCGCGACGCTTTCCACCTGGGCGCTGACGGCGGCGTGGTGGCCGGCAAGCCGGTATGGCAGATCGGTGGCTCGGTGCCGAATCGCCCTGTCCATACGCTCGATGCGCGGGGCGGCTTGACGCCGCTGGCCTGGGATCGCCTTGATACGGAACAGCGGCGCATGTTTGATCCGCGCGGCGACGGCCTGGGACCAGCGCGGCTCGACTATCTGCTGGGCGAGCGCACGCACGAGGTGGGCCGGCCCGGCGGCTTTTTACGGCGACGTGCGGGCGCCCTGGCGGCTGCGCCGCACGGCAATCTGGTCCATGTCGGCACGCCAGCGCTGGGCTTGCCTGGCTTGGATTATTTGCAGCACCGCCAGCGCGGCCAGCAGCGGCGCAAGATGCTCTACCTGGGCACCGGTGACGGCCTGCTGCATGGCGTGGACGCCAACGACGGCAGCGAATTGTTTGCGTATTTGCCGCAAGCCTTGCTGGCCAGGGCGGCGCTGGCCGGCGGCACCGGTGACGAAGGCGGCCCCTTGCTCGATGGCGCGGCGGCCAGTGCGGAGGTGCTGGTGGCGGGCCGCTGGAAAACCGTGCTGGCGTCAAGCATGGGCGCCGGCGCGCAAGGCCTGTTTGCGCTCGACATCACTGACCCGGCGCGCTTTGCGCAGGAGGGCGCGCTATGGGAATTTGGCGACCGCGACGATGCCATCATCGGCAACTTGCGCGCGCCACCGGGCTTTGCGCGGCTGAACGTGGGCGGCAAGCAGGGCAAGCCGGTGTATCGCGACATGGTGGTGGTGTCCAGCGGCTATAACAACACGCAGGACGATGGCAAGGATACGTCCGCCGCCAGCCCGGCGGCCGCCATCTTCCTGCTGGCGCTGGACAAGCCGGCCGGCGCGCCGTGGCTGCTGGGCAGCAATTACCACCGGCTGAAAGTACCCGTGCGCGATGAAGAAGGCGCAGTGGGAGCCTATGCTCTGGCGCCGCCGGCCTTGGTGGCGGGCAATGACGGCGCGCTGAGCTATCTGTATGCCGGCGACTTGCAAGGCAATATCTGGCGCATCGACATGGGCACCGGGCCGCCGTGGAAAGATGAAACAGGGCGCAAGCTGGTGTTTGTCGCACGCGATGCGCAGGGCCGGCGCCAGGCCGTGACGCAACAATTGAAGGTGGCGTATGCGCCGGGGGGCGGCTATCTGCTGCTGTTCGGCACCGGCAAGTTGGTGGAATCGCTGGATACGTGGCCGGCCGCCTTGCTGCCGCAATCGTTCTACGCCGTGCATGACGACCTGAACGAGCAAACGCCGACGCGCGGCCGCGACGATCTCGCCATGCGCAAGGTAGGCGTGGTGGCGGACACAGGCAGCCTTGCCATCGATGGCGAACCCTTGCACTACACGGGCGGTGGCGCCAGGCATGGCTGGCACCTGGATTTTGTTGGCACGGAAAAAAACGGTGAGCGCAGCGTGCACGCCGCCGTGCTGGCGGCAGGCAAGGTGGTGTTCAATACCGTGCTGCCGGGCCGCGATCCTTGCAGCAGGCCGGCAACGCGCCTGTATGTGCTCGATGTGCTGAGCGGTTTTGCGGCCGATGCCGTCGGCACGGTGCAGGCGGGCGAGGAAACCGGCAAGCTGCTGGACGGCCTGGCGCGCGCGCCGCCGCAATTGCTGGAAGTGGGCAGCCAGGTGGGTGTGGCGGGCGCCACCGGACGTGCCGAAGGACGCAAGCAGTTTGCCGTGGTGCAGCCCGGCATGGTCGGCGCGGCCGCCGTCAAGGTGGCCAGCGGACCGCTGCCGGCCAAACGCCTGGGCTGGCGCGAGGTGGCGAACTGGAGAGAACTGCATGAGGCGGCGAAAAAATAGCCGCGCCAAGGGAAGGAAAGCTTAGCCATGTCCGTGAGCATATCGATGCGCCGCCGCGCGTTCGGCTTCAGCCTGATCGAACTGATGGCTGTCATGGTCATTGTGGCCCTGCTGCTGGCGCTGGCCTTGCCCGTCTACCACGGCCAGGTCGTGCGCGCGAAACGGGTACAGGGGCAGGCCGCCCTGTTGAAGCTGATGCAGCAGCAGGAGCGGTATTACTCGCAAAACAACCGCTATCTGGCGTTCTCGGCGGCGTCGGAAGGCGCGCAGGGCAAGCAGTTCCAATGGTGGTCCGGCGAGGAGGCGGAAGAGGGCGCCGTGCGCAGCGCGTATGAAATCGACGCCACAGCGTGCCCGGAGGCGACGCTGGCGCAATGCGTGCTGCTGCGCGCCAGGCCGGGCACGGCCCGGGTCGACCGGCATTTCACGGACGCCGATTGCGGCACCCTGACCCTCAGCAGCACCGGCGAGCGTGGCAGCAGTGGCCCTGCCGCGCGGTGCTGGCCGTGAGGGCGCGCGCCATGGCCGCTCAAAGCCTGCATGAGCAGCGTGGTCATACCCTGCTCGAAATGCTGGCCGTGCTGGCGATCACCATTCTGCTGGCGGCAGCCGCCTTGCCCAGCTTGCAAGACATGCTGGCGCGCCAGCGCTTGCTGGCGGCGTCGAACGACTTGTTTTCAGCGATCGAACTGACGCGCGCGCTGGCGATGGCGCGTGGCCGGCGCGTGCTGCTGATGCCGGCCGGCAGCGGTGGTCTCGACTGGCGCCTGGGCTGGCTGGTCTTTGTCGACAGCAATGGCAATCTGGCCTACGATGCGGGCGATGAATTGTTGTTCCGCCAGGGACCGCTGGCGGGCGGCATCGAGGTGCGCTTCGGCTTTACCTCGGGCGCGAAGCCCTTGTATATCGCCTACAATGGCGCAGGGCGCAGCTGCAGCGCGACCAATGCCCTGGCGGCGCGCTGGGGTACGCTGTCCTTGATTTTGGGAAATCAAGCACGACATATTAAAATCAATATGCTGGGCCGCGTGCGTGTGTGTGATCCGCAGCGCGATACGGTCAATTGCAGTGGCGTTGGCGAAGGCTGACGTTTGCCGCATCCTGATTTCCCGTCAACCATGATCGAATTGTAGAAGCCTGTGGAAATACTCAATGATGTAGACGGCATGCGCCTGGCACTGGCATGGGCGCAGAAGGGGCTGTATACCACCTCGCCCAATCCCCGCATCGGCTGCGTGATCGTCGCCGGCGGCCAGGTGATCGGCGCCGGCGTGACCCAGGCGGCCGGCCAGAACCATGCGGAAGTGCAGGCGCTGGCCGATGCCGCCGCGCGCGGCAATGACGTGCGCGGCGCCACCGCGTATGTCACTTTGGAACCGTGCAACCACCACGGCCGCACGCCACCGTGCTCCGATGCGCTGGTGCGCGCCGGCCTGGGCCGCGTGGTGGCGGCCATGACCGACCCGAACCCGCTGGTGGCGGGCCAGGGCCTGGCCAAGCTGGCGGCGGCCGGCATCGAGGTCGCCACTGATCTGTTGGCCGGCGAAGCGCGTGAAATGAATATCGGCTTTTTCTCGCGCATGGAGCGCGGCAAACCATGGGTGCGCATGAAGTCTGCCGCCAGCCTGGACGGCATGACGGCCTTGCACAATGGCCGCAGCCAGTGGATCACGGGGCAGGCGGCGCGCGACGACGGCCACGCCTGGCGCGCGCGCGCCTGCGCCATCCTGACCGGCATCGGCACGGTGAAGACGGACGACCCGCAACTGAATGTGCGCGCGGTCGACACGCCGCGCCAGCCGCGCCGCATCGTCGTCGACAGCCGGCTCGAGATCAGCCTGGACGCACGCATCCTGCAAGGCGGCGGGACCTGGATCGTGGCGGCCGTGGCCAACCCTGAAAAGGAAGCGCAACTGCGCGCGCTGGGCGCCGAAGTGATACTGCTGCCGAACAGCGCAGGCAAGGTCGACCTGCCGGCGCTGATGCTGGAACTGGGCCGGCGGCAGATCAATGAGCTGCATGTCGAGGCCGGCTCCAAGCTGAACGGCTCGCTGATACGCGAAGGCTGCGTCGACGAATTGCTGCTGTACCTGGCGCCCGCCCTGATCGGCGACGCGCAAGGCATGTTCGGCCTGCCGGCCCTACTGGACCTCGATCATCAATATCGCTTGCGCTTCCATGAAATTCAACAAGTGGGCGACGATCTGCGTATCCTCGCCCGTTTCAATAACGTTAATTAATACTTACTGACAGGTCCATCATGTTTACAGGAATTGTTGCCGCCATCGGCAAAATCGACACCGTGCAGCCACTCGAAGGCGGCCTCGACGCAGGCGTACGCCTGTCCATCCACGCGGGCGGCCTACCGCTGGCCGACGTGGCGCTGGGCGACTCGATCGCCATCAACGGCGCCTGCATGACGGTGGTGGAAAAATCCGACACGGACTTTGTGGTCGACGTCTCGCGCGAAAGCCTCAATTGCACCGTGGGCCTGGACACCACTACCGAAGTCAACCTGGAAAAAGCGCTGACCCTGGCCGAGCGCCTCG
The DNA here is from genome assembly GCF_049896105.1 of Janthinobacterium sp. PSPC3-1. NCBI lineage: Bacteria > Pseudomonadati > Pseudomonadota > Betaproteobacteria > Burkholderiales > Oxalobacteraceae > Janthinobacterium > Janthinobacterium sp. PSPC3-1. The sequence goes on from NZ_JAFCTQ010000029.1 coordinate 39,557, forward strand.
GCGGCCACCTGGTCTCGGGCCACGTCGACGGCCTGGGCGTGGTGCGCAAGTTCGAAGCCGTGGGCGAATCGTGGGAGCTGGTGATCGAAGCCCGGCAGGACCTGGCGAAATACCTGGCCTTCAAGGGCTCCGTCGTCGTCAATGGCGTTTCGTTGACGGTCAACCGGGTGGAAGACTTGGGCGCGGGCGCCGTCGACGGCTGCCGTTTCTCGATCAACCTGATTCCGCACACCATCGCCATGACGACCCTGAAACACCTGGCGGTGGGCGCCAAGGTCAACCTGGAAATCGACCTGATCGCGCGCTATGTCGAGCGCATGCTGTCGCTATCCAAATAACGATTTCGTTAAAGGAGGGGTGCTGCTTGGCGCCCCGGCCGCTGCAGGTTGGCCTTGTCCTGAATGGCCTGGCAGCGCGCCATCAGCAGGTCAAAAGACTCCGCATCATCCAGGAACAGGCCATCGTCGACCATGTGCTGGTAGTCCGCAGCCAATATGGCCAGTGCGTCCGCAGCGGGTACCAGTTGCAGGTTTCCTGAAACGGCGGCCAGGTAATCGATCACCTCGCCCTGCGCTGTCCTCTCGGCGAAGAAAATGCTCTTGTGCTCGGCCACCGCCTGGCCGAGCGCGTTGTCAGCGATTGCATTGTCCACATGCCCGGCGGTGTCAAGCCGTGCCACGTCGTGCCAATGCCGGGCGAAACGCTCGCCACCACGGAAGGATCCTTGCGCGCAAAAGACATGGATGGCGGTTGCTTTTTCCCAGAAAGTCCGTTCGGCACGCATTACTTGCGGCACAGCTTCAGGGAACGCCAGCATGGGCAAGTAGGCAGCCGCATCGCAGGTGACGGGCCGTGGCTCACTCGGTTCCCCCGTGGAACGGGCGCCAAATTCCAGCATCACGGCCGGCGCGACATACCCGGTGCCGGCGGACAATGGGATATAGTCAATAAAAACCTTGTCGGCGTCAGCTCGGGCGGTTGCCGGTAGCGACTGCCTTGTCAGTTCCAGTGTGAGGCGGGGGACGATTTCGCCGGCCACCCATCCTGCCAGGCGTGCACGGATTTCCTTGCTCCATTTCTTTTCCTGGCTTTTGCTGGCCGGTAAAGGCGATTCAGCCGTTCCGATCAGATCTGCGGCGATGGCCCTGATGTCATAGGTCAAGTCGACGTCTTCCGAGAATCGCTGAATGACGCCGTATGCCTTCGACAGGGAAGTGCCACCCTTGAATACCAGGTGCGCTGCGTGCGGACCAGAGAACAGATGCTGCAATGCCCAGACGACCCAGATATCTTTTTCCAGCAGGTGTGGCTGGCGGCCGGACGCACTGGCTGCAGTATTGAGTGCCTCCAGGCGTTCGGCCGGCGGCAGCGTAAAAAATTCAGCCATGGACAAGCAGGCTGCTCAGCTCACGTGCCATCCAGCCAGGAACGCGCGCGCGTATCGATGCGACTTCCGCCAGTTCGGATGACTGCAGTGTGGGACGCAGCTTGCGTAATGCCGTACCGGCTTTCGTCGGTCCAAGCCAGGCCAGTGCACGCACCACCTCGCCTGCCGGACGCCCGGCAAGGGCCAGTTGCCAGACGGGAGCGTGTCGAAACTCAACCGTCTGCGCACCGAGACGCAGGCGCCGGTTGGGGCCGGACGTCAGGTAGATCGATTTTATCGGCACTTGGGTCGTCAGGCCGAGGGCATTGGCGGCGGCGGCGCCATGCTGCACGATCGTCTCACCGCGCAACATCGCGATTCCTTCCGCTACTTTGCTGCTCGACGGCGCGCGCGTGCCGAAACGGCTGGTGACTGGCAAGACGTAAATGCCGCGCGAGGCCCTCAGCAAAAGCCCGCGCTTGACCAGGCGGGACAGTGCCTGGTCAATGGCAGCCCTGCCGCCCAAATGCAGCAACTCCTTCGCCACCAAAGGGGTACCCTCCGATAAGCTGGTCGCATGTTTCAATATTTTATTGGCAATGGTTTGCATGGCGGAAGCTCCTGTCAAGTCAGAAGTGTGATCCTGTTTCTGACACTTGTCAATCAATAGCGGCCCTCAACCGTGTGTTCCTTTTCCAGCAAGCGCGCATAATGGTGCTTTGTGCTGCGAAGGAATGCCATGGATCCCGTCTCGTCCGCGACGCTGGCCAATGTGGTGCCAGCCTCTACCCGCGTCGGCACCGCCGCTGCGGTCACGCCGGCCTCGGCCGCCATCCTGGCCAATGCGGCGCTCGTCAACCCGCTTGTGTCGTCGACCCAGGTCGATATCTCGCCGCTCGGGCAATATTTGTCCGGCGTCGCCATGTCGCGCCGGCAATTGCTTGCTTTGCAGGGGATCGATGATGAGGCGGCCCGTGCGGCGAACCCGGCGGTGGTGGCCGACGACGCCTTGGTGGCGCTGGCCCAGCAATTGAGCGACTCGTTTGCCCAGCTGCGCGCCAGCGGCATCGATGCGGGCCAACTGGCCATGACGGCCGGCTCGCAGGACGACCTGGCGCAGCGCTTTGCCTTGCTGAGCGGCCAGGTCACCCCGGGCGCTTCCGAAGCGCTGGCGCAAAATACCGATGCTTTGACGCAAGCCGACCTGGCGCGCATCGGCATCGACCTGCAAAACAATCGTCCTGTCGACGTGGCTGCCCTGCAGGCGGCCTTTGACAGCGACCGCGCTGGTACATTGAGCGTCTTGCAGCAGGGAAGCGACGTGCTGGCCGAAGTGGGCGCCGCGCTGAGCCTGCAGCAGGGCGTGCCTGCCATCGCGCAGGCGGTGGACGACTTGAACGCGCCGTTGCCACAAACCCAGGCCGAGCAAGTGCAGCAAGCCCAACAAAGCGTGGCACAGACGCCCTTGGCGTTCCCCTTGCAAGAGGAGGTGGCAGGCCAGGACCCGCTGGCCATCCAGCCGCAAGCCGTGCCGGCCGATATCAATATCACCGACTTGAACGCCACCACCGTGGCGCAAGCCGCGCAGCCGGAGCCGGCTGTGCAGTCCGAGCAGGCCGAGCAAGCGCAAGCACTGGCCCAGCAGCAAGAAATCGTCCAACAGCAGCAACTCGCCCAACGCCAGCTGGAAGTACAGCAGCAGCTGGAAACGGAAGACCTGACCCAGGGGCTGCAGGAACTGCGCCAGCAACAGCAGTTGCAGCAAAATGCCACCTTGCAAGCGGCCCAGGCCAGCCAGGCGCAGCTGGACCAGGCGGGCACCTTGCAGGCGGCCCAGCAATTACAGCAGACTCAGCTGGCTCAACAGGCACAGCGCGGCAACCCGGCAGTGCAGGCCCAGCAGCTTGATGGCGAGCAGGATCGTTTGCAAACCGAGCGGGTCCAGCGCGAAGACCTGGAAACGCAGCGGGTGGCGCAGGAAAATACCCTGCGGCAGCAGGATGCGGCGCGGGTGGAAGACGAGCGCGTGGACGAGGCGCAGACCGAGCAGACGCTCCAGGCGCAATTGCAGCAGCAGGTGCAGCAGGCGGCCGACGACGCGGCGAAGGCGCAACTGGCCGCCAGCGAAGCGCAGCGGGTGGCCCAGGCGGCGACCGAGCGCGCGCAAACCGTGGCGCGCGAGGCGCAGGTGCAGCTGGACGCAGGCCTGGTCACCACGGCGCAAGCCCAGCAGGCGCAGCAAAATGCGCAAGCCCAGCAGCAGGCCGCGCAGAACGCCGCGCAGGCCGTGCAACAGCCTTCCTCGCAAGACCCGGCGGTGGCGGCCGCGATTGCCGCCTATAACATTAACAACGCCGCCCTGAATCCGGGCCTGATGGGGCGGCCAATCACCGCCGCCGAGTCGCAGCGGCCCTTGGTGGCGCCCGTGACGCAGGCTGCGCCCGTGACGCCGGTCAAAAATATCAAGCCAGGAGTGTAGCGTCCAAGGTGATTTGCGCGTTCAGCAGTTTCGACACGGGGCAGCCGGCCTTGGCCTTGGCGGTCAGTTCCTCGAATTTCGCCTGGTCGGCGCCCGGGATCTTGGCCTTGAGCACCAGGTGCACGGCGGTAATGGCAAAGCCGTCATCCTGCTTGTCCAGAGTGACTTCGGCGGTGGTGTCCATCTGCTCGGCCGTCAGGCCCGCTTCGCCGAGGATCAGCGACAGCGCCATGGTGAAGCAGCCCGCGTGGGCGGCGCCGATCAGCTCTTCCGGATTGGTGCCGGGCTTGCCTTCGAAGCGGCTGGCAAAGCCGTAGGGATACGCTTGCAGCGCGCCGCTTTTGGTGCTGATGGCGCCCTTGCCATCCTTGATGCCGCCAGACCAGACGGCCGAACCGGTTGTTTTCATGGTAACTCCTGTGAGTGTGCGGAAAATGGGATGCGCGGGCGGTGCCTGCGCGGTCACGTTACAACGGCCCGGTCGCGGGCCGCCATCGATCTTATGTGATTTGCAAGCCGGGTGTCGCCTGCCATGTGACCGGGTGTTGTGCGGGCGCAGATGGCCGCCGCTTGTTCTTATTTCAGGTCTGAAACACGTAAATCCTTTAAAATAGCAGGCTCCAAGAAAATTCCCGGAAAATCGTGGAATGTTCGCTCTCGATGTTTCAGTTTACCAAGAGGATGAAGATGTCTATTTCCAGCACCGAAGAGATCGTCGCTGAATTGCGCGCCGGCCGCATGGTGATACTGGTCGATGAAGAAGACCGGGAAAATGAAGGCGATCTGGTGCTTGCCGCCGATTTTGTAACGCCTGAAGCAATCAATTTCATGATCACCCATGCCCGTGGCCTGGTGTGCCTGACCTTGACTGAAGAGCGTTGCGACGAGCTGAACCTGTCGATGATGACCTCGCGCAACGGCACCGCCTATGGCACCAATTTCACGGTGTCGATCGAAGCGGCCGAAGGCGTGACCACCGGTATTTCCGCCGCCGACCGCGCCAGGACCATCCAGGTGGCCGTGAACAAGGGCACGCAGCCGACCGATATCGTCCAGCCTGGCCATATCTTCCCGCTGAAAGCGCAAAAGGGCGGCGTGCTGATGCGCGCAGGCCATACCGAAGCCGGTTGCGACCTGACGGCCATGGCCGGCCTGACGCCCGCGTCGGTGATCTGCGAAATCATGAAGGATGACGGCACCATGGCGCGCCTGCCGGACCTGCTGGTGTTTGCCGAGCAGCATGGCCTGAAGATCGGCACGATTGCCGATTTGATCCATTACCGCAGCCAGACCGAATCGCTGGTCGAGCGCGTTGCCGAGCGTACCTTGCGCACCGCCCACGGCGAGTTCCGCATGATCGCCTTCCGCGACAAGCCCAGCGCGTCGGCCCACTTGGCGCTGGTGCATGGCGACCTGGCCGCCGGCCTGGAAACGCTGGTGCGCGTGCACCAGCCGGTGTCGCTGCTGGACGTGCTGGAAAGCGAAGCGACCACCCACTCCTGGACCGTGGCAGCCTCGATGGCCGCCATCAAGCAGTCCGAGCGGGGCGTGATGGTATTGCTGAACTGTGGCGAAACGTCAGGCGAGCTGTTTGCCCAGTTCGCCGCGCTCGACACGCCGCAAGCCAAGCCGAAAGGCCGTGCCGCCAGCATGGATCTGCGCAGCTACGGCATCGGTGCGCAAATCCTGCGCGACCTGGGCGTGAGCAAGATGCAATTGCTGGCCAGCCCGCGCAAGATGCCGTCGATGGTCGGTTTCGACCTGGAGGTAACGGGTTTTCAGTGCCACCCTGGCCAGAGCAGCACCTGATTGAACTGATTGAAGCATCCGGCGGCCTGGCGCAATCGCGCCGCCGCCGGCCAACTGATAAAGAGGCACAAGATGACTGTAGGAACTTATGAAACCAATTTTGCCGGCGAAGGTTTGCGCGTCGGTATCGTCCAGGCACGATTCAATGAAATCGTCGGTGGTGGCTTGCTGTCGGCATGCCTGGAAGAGTTGAGCAAGCTGGGCGTGGCCGATGAAGATATCCTGCACGTGACCGTGCCGGGCGCCCTGGAAATTCCACTGATTCTGCAGAAGATGGCGGAAACCGAGCAATTCGACGCCCTGATCGCACTGGGCGCCGTGATACGCGGTGAAACCTATCACTTCGAGCTGGTATCGAACGAATCGGGCGCAGGCATCACGCGCATCGGTCTCGATTACGGCATCCCGATCGCCAACGCCGTGTTGACGACCGAAAACGACGAGCAGGCCGAAGTACGCATGCTGGTCAAGGGTGCGGAAGCGGCACGCGTGGCAGTGGAAATGGCCAATCTGGCGCAAGCGCTGGAAGAGTTGCAAGACACAGACGAAGATTAAATCGTGCTTGCGCCGCGGCGGCATTGTCAGGATGCCCTGCGGTATACGTCACTATTTGCAGTAAGAAGTATTTAGAACAGGTAACAATCATGACTGAGAAAAATTTGCTCGCCAATCCCAGCAAAAACCGCACGCCGCGTCACCGCGCGCGCGAGTTTGCCTTGCAGGGGCTGTACCAGTGGCTGCTGAACAATGAAGATGCGACCACCGTCGTGAACAATATTCGCGCGGCGCACGGCTTCGACAAAGCGGACGGCGATCATTTCACGGTGCTGCTGTACGGCGCCATCAAGGATTCGCAAGCGCTGCGCGAAAGCATGGCGCCGCTGATCGACCGCAATATCGCCGAACTGTCGCCGATCGAACACGGCATCCTGCTGATCGGCGCATTCGAACTGAAAAACAACGTGGAGATTCCTTACCGCGTCGTCATCAATGAAGCGGTGGAGCTGGCCAAGTCGTTTGGCGGCATCGACGGCCACAAGTATGTCAATGGCGTGCTGGACAAACTGGCAGCGAAGTTCCGCGAGGACGAAGTCGCCAGCAAGCGCAAGTAATCCGCGCACACTATATATATAGTGCATGTCCGGCGGTTGATGCCGCAGGACATGAAAAAAGCCACCGTACGCAAGTACCGGTGGCTTTTTTACTGGAGGGCGCCAGGAGCGCCTTCAAGGGGTCACAGACCGGCGATCTCGTTGTGAGGTACTACTTTGATGGTAAGGCTGCCGGTTTCCGCGACAGGCATGGCTGTCGCGGCTTTGGCTGGCGCTGGCGTATTCGAGGCCATCACGGCATTGCTGGTCGGCACGCGCTGACCGGCCGACACTTGCTTCAGGCGCCGGTATTCGGCCAGCACGCGCGAGCCGTAGCCCGAATCGGTGGCGAAGTTGGCGGCGCCGACATAGGTTTTCAGGCCGGCTTCGACCGAACCGCCACGGGTGACGTAATCCTTCAGGATCAGCGAGCCGACGCGGATATTGGCGACCGGATTCAAGGCCGCTTGCACGCCGCCCATTTCCTGGAAGCGCTCATGATGGACTTTCGACATGACTTGCATCAGGCCTTGCGCGCCGACCGGGCTTTCCGCGAACGGGTTCAGGCCCGATTCGATGGCCATCACGGCCAGGATCAACAGCGGGTCGAGCTTGATTTCACGCGCCGTCAGATAGGCCGTCGAGACCAGCATATTGGTTGCGTCGTTGGCCACGCGGTAGCGCTTGGACAGCCAGGTGGTGACCCACTGCTGCTGCTTTTGCGTGCCCAGCAAGGCTTTTTCTTCCTTGGTGAGCGCGGTGTCGGCGGCTGTGACGGTCTGTACGGAAGCGGGCGCTGCCATCAGTGCCGACAGGGCCGGTGCTTCGACGGCTTGCGCTTCCGTCATTGGCAGCGGGAACAGGCTGTGCGTCAGTTGCTTGCCCAGGTCAGGGCGGAACATCAGCAAGGCGATCAGTGCAAGAGCGGAAATGCCGAACACGGTCAGTGTGTGCTGGGCGGTGGTCAGCACGCCACGTGCCGAGATTGCCGTTGCGCGCGCGCGCAAACGCGCCAACGCTGGCTGGCCAGCCACGGTTGAAACAGGCAAGGCTGCTTCAGTGCTACGATGAGTCATAGAGTTTCCCCGAAATGTCGCGTCAACAGGCAGTCCCTCCGCTGTCTCGCGGTGATGGGTGCTGCCAATGCCGTGCATCAGAAATATCATCGTCTGTCGCCGCGTATGGATGCGCGCGAGAGACGCCGTCATTGCTTGCTTGAGCTGATCGGTCCCTGTGGTATTGGATCAGTTGCAATACAACTTTTACCGGGGGTAAGGCAGACGCCTTTTGAAAACACTCCTTAAAATGTCATGTGGAGCCCCGACTCCGTGAATGAATGAGAGACGCTAAAATCAAGCTCTGGGCCGGCGTCCTCGTTCAAGTTGGGCGAATTGTAAGAGCCGTTTTATATCAAGTCAATACTAACGAATTCATTCTTTATTACTTTTATGTCTTACTTTTTGTCTTGCATTGTGCCAAAAGCCAATAAAATCAATTACTTGGCATAGTTCCTTCAGCAACGGCGTCCCACGTCAAAAAAATTTAAAAACACATGAAATATTCAGATTTGCGAGATTTTATTTCTCAGTTGCAACAAATGGACGAACTTAAGGCCATTTCGACGCCAGTTTCCCCCTATTTGGAGATGACGGAGGTCTGCGACCGCACTTTGCGCGCGGGCGGACCGGCCTTGCTGTTCAACCATCCGACCAACCATAACATGCCGGTGCTGGCCAATCTGTTCGGTACTCCACGCAGGGTGGCACTCGGCATGGGCGCCGAGGATGTCAGCGAATTGCGCAAGATCGGCCATGTGCTGGCGCGCCTGAAGGAGCCGGAGCCGCCTAAGGATTTCAAGGATCTGCTGGGCCTGGGTTCGCTGGTGAAATCGGTGTGGGACATGTCGCCGAAAGAACTGCGTGGCGCCAAGTGCCAGGAAATCGTCTGGGAAGGCAATGATGTCGACCTGGCGCGCCTGCCGATCCAGCATTGCTGGCCCGGCGATGTCGCGCCCCTGATAACCTGGGGCCTGGTGATCACCAAGGGTCCGAACAAGAAGCGCCAGAACCTGGGCATCTACCGCCAGCAGGTGTTGGGCCGTAACAAGGTCATTATGCGCTGGCTGGCGCACCGGGGCGGCGCGCTGGACTTCCGCGAACACGCGCTGCAGACCAAGGGCAAGCCGTATCCGATCGCCGTCGCGCTCGGCGCCGACCCCGCGACCATATTAGGAGCGGTGACGCCGGTGCCCGACAGCCTGTCCGAATACCAGTTCGCGGGCCTGCTGCGCGGCAGCCGCACGGAGCTGGTAAAAGCCATCGGCAGCGAACTGCGCGTGCCGGCCTCGGCCGAGATCGTGCTGGAAGGCCATATCTATCCTGACGCAAACCATCCGAGCGGCTACGAGCACGCGCTGGAAGGGCCGTATGGCGACCATACCGGCTACTATAATGAGCAGGACAGTTTTCCGGTATTTACCATCGACCGCATCACCATGCGGCGCGACCCGATCTACCACTCCACTTACACCGGCAAGCCGCCGGACGAGCCGGCCGTGCTGGGCCTGGCGCTGAACGAAGTGTTCGTGCCGCTGCTGCAAAAGCAGTTCAGCGAAATCACCGATTTCTATTTGCCGCCGGAAGGCTGCAGCTACCGCATGGCCGTGGTGCAGATCAAGAAGCAGTACGCGGGCCACGCCAAGCGCGTGATGTTCGGCGTGTGGAGCTTCCTGCGCCAGTTCATGTATACCAAGTTCATCGTGGTGGTCGACGAAGACGTCAATATCCGTGACTGGAAGGAGGTCATCTGGGCCATTACCACCCGCGTCGATCCGATCCGCGACACGACGCTGGTCGACAATACGCCGATCGACTACCTTGATTTTGCGTCGCCGATCAGCGGCCTGGGCAGCAAGATGGGCATCGATGCCACCAATAAATGGCCCGGTGAAACCACGCGCGAGTGGGGCACGGTGATCGCCATGACGCCGGAGGTCAAGGCCAGGGTGGATGGTATCTGGCAGGAACTGGGGCTGTAGAAGGGCTGGGGTCAGACCCTCAATGCCGCAAACTCTGAGGCTGGAGCGAACGGGCGAGGGGGGCTGACCCCGGATTTCAGCTTGCTTCCCCAATTGCCTCCAGACCGGTTATAATTACCCCCGGCGGGCCCCTGCGCATCGTGGCATGGCTAACCTGGTCAGGTCGGGAACGAAGCAGCCACGGCTATTAACCATGAGTGCCGCAGATCAGGCTCGCCTCCTTCGGGAAACAATCGCAAAGCTGCCCCAGGGCAGCTTTTTTGTTTTGGCGAGGGATTCTGGTCATGCGATACAATTGCCGCCTTGGCTGGCCCGGCCATGAGGCTTGCGCCCGCCGCGCAGGATCACCGCAACATCGCATGGTAAAATCTCAGCATGTCCTATCAAGTCCTCGCCCGTAAATACCGCCCCAAGAATTTCGAGACGCTCGTCGGCCAGGAGCACGTCGTGCGCGCGCTCACGCATGCGCTGCACAGTGGCCGCTTGCATCACGCCTATCTGTTCACGGGCACGCGCGGCGTCGGCAAGACCACCTTGTCGCGCATCCTGGCCAAGTCGCTCAATTGCATCGGCCCGGATGGCACGGGCGGCATCACGGCCCAGCCTTGCGGCCAGTGCGAAGCGTGCACGGCGATCGACGCGGGACGCTTCGTTGACTATATAGAGATGGATGCGGCGTCGAACCGCGGCGTCGATGAAATGGCGCAGCTGCTGGAGCAGGCGGTGTATGCGCCGAGCAATGCGCGCTTCAAGGTCTACATGATCGATGAGGTGCACATGCTGACCAATCATGCGTTCAATTCCATGCTGAAAACGCTGGAGGAGCCGCCGGAACACGTCAAATTCATCCTGGCCACCACCGACCCGCAAAAGATTCCCGTCACCGTGCTGTCACGCTGCCTGCAGTTCAACCTCAAGCAGATGCCGCCCGGCCATATCATCAGTCACCTCGACAATATCCTGGGTCAGGAGGGTATCGCCTTCGAACAGCCGGCCTTGCGCCTGCTGGCCCAGGGTGCGCACGGCTCCATGCGCGATGCCTTGTCGCTGACCGACCAGGCGATCGCCTATGCGGCCGGCGAAGTGACGCTCGATGCCGTGCAAGGCATGCTGGGCGCGCTCGACCAGTCCTACCTGGTGCGCCTGCTCGATGCGCTGGCGAAACAGGACGGTGCGGACTTGCTGGCCGTGGCCGACGAAATGGCCTCGCGCAGCCTGTCGTACAACAATGCGCTGCAAGACCTGGGCACCTTGCTGCACCGGATCGCGCTGGCGCAAAGCGTGCCGGCCGCCGTGCCGCAGGATTTGCCCGAATACGCCGACATCAATCGCCTGGCGTCGGCCTTTGACGCGCAGGAAGTGCAGCTGTTCTACCAGATCGCCGTGCATGGCCGCAATGAACTGGGCCTGGCGCCCGACGAATACGCGGGCTTTTCCATGACCTTGCTGCGCATGCTGGCGTTTCGCCCCGGCATGGGCGGCGCCGAAGGCTTGCCGGCCGCCGCGCCCGCCAGCGCCCCGGTTAACCGTCCGGCTGCTGTCGCCGCCGCGCGCGCCGCCGCCCAGCCTGCGCCTCCGGCACGGGCCGCCGCGCACAGCGTGGCCAGCCATGCCGCCGTGACGCCGACTCCGCCACCGGCGGTGGTAGCCGCCGCCGCCGCGACCATGGCGCGCAGCGAACCGCCACCGCCGCCCGCCGCCGCACCTGCCAACACACCGGCGCCGGCCGCCTCCGCCGCGCCGGTCAGCTCGGCCCGCGCCGCCATCAATGCGGCGCTGGAAGCGGCCCGCGCCGCATCGAAAGGCCGTCCGGGCAGCGCACCGTCGGCGCCGGCTTCGGCACCGAAAGCGCCGGCACCTGCACCAGCGCCGGTGGCCGCCGCGCCTGCCGCCCCCGCACCGGTGCGCGCCACGCCGCCAGCCCCGGCCGCCGCCAGGTCGCCCGCGCCGTGGGACGATAGCCCGGTCCCGGACGTGGCCGTGATCGAGGCGGCGCCCGTATCTGCGCCGCCACCGGCGCCCGCGCGCCAGGCGCCGCCGCCGCAATCCGAGCCTGACGACGACCTGCCGCCCTGGGTTACCGAATTTTCCGACGACAGCGCCTCGGCCGCCGTGCAGAGTGCGCCAGCCCAGGCCAGCGGCGAGCAGCCGGCCGTGGTGATGCCGCAGCGCGCGCCCAAGCAGGCCGCGCCCAGCGCGCCGTATGTGATCACGCCGGTGCCGGGCCTGGACTGGGACGGCAACTGGCCGGCCGTGGCGGCCGTGCTGCCGCTGCGCGGCGTGGCCCAGCAACTGGCCGTGCAAGCCGAGCTGATCGAATGCCTGCACGATGGCCACAGCACCACCTTCCGCCTGCGCGTGCCGATCGATACCTGGCGCAGCCCGGCCAACGTGGAAAAACTGGCGGCGGCCCTGGCCGAACGCTTTGGCCGCAAGGTCAATGTCGATACGGAATTGGGCGCCGTCTGGTACACGGCCAGCGCCGAAGCGCAGGCCCACCGCGAGGCCTGCCAGCGGCAAGCCGAAGAAACCATTGAAACCGACCCCTTTGTGCTCGATATGAAGCGTACATTCGACGCCTTCGTGGTGCCGGGGACGATTACACCTGCACCGGCCGGCACTGCGCCGACCCTGCATTGATTAACTTGATAAATAATACGGAGCATTTCCCATGATGAAAAATCAACTGGCTGGCCTGATGAAGCAGGCACAAGCAATGCAGGACAATATGAAAAAGGCCCAGGAACAACTGGCGCTGGTGGAAGTGGAAGGCCAGTCCGGCGCCGGCCTGGTAAAAATCGTCATGACCTGCAAGAACGACGTCAAGCGCGTGTCGATCGACCCGTCGCTGCTGGCCGATGACAAGGACATGCTGGAAGACCTGGTGGCCGCCGCCTTCAACGACGCCGTGCGCAAGGCCGAAGCGACCTCCGCCGAAAAAATGGCAGGCCTGACTGGCGGCATGAACTTGCCAGCCGGCTTCAAAATGCCATTCTGATGACCTGCCGCATGCGCCCGATCACCGCTGCCGGAGTGGACTGATCCATGTCCAAGTCGCTGGAATTCCTGACCGAGGCGCTGCGGCGCCTGCCCGGCGTCGGCCCCAAGTCGGCGCAGCGCATGGCGTTTCACTTGTTGCAGCACGACCGGGAAGGCGCGGCCATGCTGTCGCGCGCCCTGTTCCAGGCCGTCGATGCCGTGCATCACTGTGCCCTGTGCAACACTTTTACCGAACACGAGATTTGCGAGAACTGTCTCGACGACGACCGCGACAAGCGGCTGCTGTGCGTGGTGGAAACACCGGCCGACCAGCTGATGATCGAGCAGACCCTCACCTACAAGGGCCTGTATTTCGTGCTGATGGGGCGGCTTTCGCCGCTGGACGGCATCGGCCCGAAAGACATCCATCTTGAAAAACTGCTGGGCCGCGCGAACGATGGCGTGGTCACGGAAGTGGTGCTGGCCACCAATTTTACGAATGAAGGCGAAGCGACCGCCCATTACATCAGCGAAATGCTGAAGGCGCGCGGCTTGCGCGTCAGCCGCCTGGCGCGCGGCGTGCCGGTGGGCGGTGAACTGGAATATGTCGACGCGGGCACGATTGCGCGCGCGATGCTGGACCGCAGGGCAACCTAAGACATGGAAAAAACCACTTCCACCGGACCACTGGCCGGCATCAAGGTGCTGGAACTGGGCACCTTGATCGCCGGGCCATTCTGCGCCCGCATGCTGGCCGAATTCGGCGCCGATGTGATCAAGATCGAGTCGCCCGATGGCGGTGATCCGATCCGTTCCTGGCGCGTGCTGAAAGACGGCACCTCGCTGTGGTGGTCGGTGCAGGCGCGCAACAAGAAAAGCCTGACCCTGAACCTGAAGGCGCCCGAGGGCCGCGCCATCGCGCGCCAGCTGGCGCTGGAAGCGGACATCATCATCGAGAACTACCGCCCCGGCGTGCTGGAAAAGTGGGATCTCGGCTACGAGCAACTGAAGAAAGACAAACCCTCCCTGATCATGGTGCGCCTGTCCGGCTTCGGCCAGACGGGGCCGATGAAGGACTTGCCCGGCTTTGGCGCCATCGGCGAATCGATGGGCGGCCTGCGCTATGTGTCCGGCTTTGCCGACCGCCCACCCGTGCGCGTGGGCGTGTCAATCGGCGACTCGGTGGCGGCCCTGCATGGCGTGATCGGCGCCATGATGGCGCTGCGCCATCGCGACGTCACCGGTGGCAAGGAAAGCGGCGAAGGGCAGATGGTCGACGTGGCGCTGTATGAAGCCGTGTTCAACATGATGGAGTCGCTGGTGCCCGAATACGACCAGGCCGGCGTGGTGCGCGAACGCACGGGCGGCTCCTTGCCCGGCATCGTGCCGTCGAATACCTATACCACCGGCGACGGCGAGAATATCGTGATCGCAGGCAATGGCGACGCCATCTTCAAGCGATTGATGCTGGCCATGGGCCGCATCGACATGGCGGGCGACCCGCAACTGGCCCGCAACGATGGGCGCGTCGCGCGCACCGGGGAAATCGACGAGGCCATCGGCGCCTGGTGCGCCACCCATACCATCGATAGCGCAATGGCCGTGCTGAAGGCGGCCGATGTCCCCGCCGGCAAAATCTATTCCGTGCGCGACATGATGAGCGACCCGCAATTCCTGGCGCGCGACATGTTCGAACAGCACCAGTTCGCCGACGGCACCCCCGTCAAGCTGCCGGCCATCACGCCGAAGCTGTCGGCCACGCCGGGCAAGACGCAATGGCTGGGACCGACCCTGGGGCAGCACAACGACGAGGTGCTGGCGTCGCTGGGGTTTGATGCGGTGGCGATTGCCAGGCTCAAGGCTGATGGCGTGGTGTGACCAACGAAATGGTAGGTCGGATTAGCGCATGGCGCGTAATCCGACATTTACCGCCAACAATGTTGTCGGATTACGCGTGGCTACGCCACGCTAATTCGACCTACGCACTTAGGAATATCGTGAATTTTCTCCCCTTGCGCGCCATTTCCGCCGTGGCATCGGCCATCGTATTGCTCTCCGCCTGCGCCACGGTCTCCGCCGACAGTCCTATCACCAGCCTGCGCCTGATCGGCGAACAGCGCATCGCCTTGAAGCAGCCGTTCAATGGCACCCTGGTCGGCGGCCTGTCCGGCATCGACTACGATGCGGCCAGCGGCGACTGGGTGCTGGAAAGCGATGACCGCTCGGAATTCAATCCAGCCCGTTTCTACCGCGCCAGCCTGAACTACGACAGCAACGGTTTTTCCGGCGTGACCCTGAACAGCGTGCATTTCTTCAAGCAGGCCGCTGGCGGCAATTACCCGAACCTGGCGCACGCCAGGCTTGACCGTGGCGACCAGGTACCCGATATCGAAACCATCCGTGTCGATCCGGTCGATGGCAGCCTCTGGTATGGCAGCGAAGGCAACCGCAAGGTGGGCCTCGATCCGTTTGTCGCGCACGCCAGCCGCGACGGCCGGTTTCTGGCGACCTTGCCCACGCCCCCCATGTTCAAGGTCAGCCAGCAGGAACTCGGTTCGCGCAACAACATGACCTTCGAAGGGCTGTCGTTCTCAGCCGATGGCAACAGCCTGTGGCTGGGCATGGAAGCGCCTATCTACCAGGACGGCCCGCTGGCCACGCCCGAGCGCGGCTCCGTGGTGCGCATCACCCAACTGGACCGTGCAGGCAAGGTGCTGGCGCAATACGCGTATGATATCGAGCCGATCGCATCCACGCCGGCGCCGGGGCGCAATGCCGACAATGGCGTGTCGGAAATCCTGGCCATCGATGACCACCGCCTGCTGATCGTGGAACGGGCCGGCGTGGAGGATGCCGACGGCCTGTATGCGAATCATGTGCGTCTCTATGAAATGGATGTGGCCGGCGCCACCGATATCAAGGACCTGCCGGCACTGAAAGGGGCGCGGTACGTGCCGGCGCGCAAGCGCCTGCTGCTGGACCTGGAAAAGATCGGTTTGCCGCGCGTGGACAACCTGGAAGGCATCGCCTGGGGGCCGCGCCTGGCCAATGGCCGGCGCAGCCTGGTGATGGTGTCGGACGATAATTTCAACCCCCAGCAAGTCACGCAACTCCTCGTCTTCGAAGTCTTGTAACGCCAGCCGTGCTGGCGGGCGGGTGCGCCTGCCGGGCCAGCATGGCCGAGATCGCATCGTGCGGCGACGGGTGGCCCAGAAAGTAGCCCTGGGCCATGTCGCAGCCGTACTCTTCCAGCATCAGCAACTGCTCGTCCGTTTCCACGCCTTCGGCCACCACCACCATTTTCAGGCCATGCGCCATGGCGATGATGGCGCGCGTGATGGCCGCGTTTTCCGCATCCTGCGGCAGGCCGGCGATAAAGCTGCGGTCGATCTTCAAGGCCCGCACGTCGAAGCGTTTCAGGTAATTCATCGACGAATAGCCGGTGCCGAAGTCGTCGATCGACAGGTAGACGCCGATGCCGCGCAGTTGCTCCAGGGTCACCATGGTGGCGAGCGCGTCATCCATCAGCGTGCCTTCCGTCAATTCCAGTTCCAGCAGGCGCGCGTCCAGGCCCGTATCGGCCAGCGCCGACAGCACGATCTGCATCAGGTTTTCATCCTTGAACTGCTTGGCCGACAGGTTGACCGCCATCCGTATCGCCTGCTGGCCGCCACGCTGCCACGCCTTGGCCTGGCTGCAGGCGGTGCGCAGCACCCATTCGCCGATCGGCACGATCAGCCCGGTTTCCTCGGCCAGCGGGATGAATTCGGTGGGCGAGATAATGCCCCGTTCCGGATGGCGCCAGCGCACCAGCGCTTCCACGCCGACGATCTGGGTGGTGGGCACGTCGATCTGCGGCTGGTACAGCAAGTACAGCTCGTTGTTTTGCAGGGCTTTCCTCAGGCCCACTTCCATCTTGACGTGGCTCATGATTTCCATCGTCAGCGAAGAACTGTAGAGCTTGGCGTTGTTCTTGCCGCAGCTCTTGGCGTGGTACATGGCGGTGTCGGCATATTTCAGCAGGGAATTGCAGTCTTCGCCGTCTTCCGGATACAGCGAAATGCCGATGCTGGCGGTGACGAAGATTTCATGCGTGGCGATCATGAAGGGCCGGCGCATGGCTTCCTTGACCCGGTGCGCCACGTTCAGCGCGTCTTCCACCCGCTCCAGGTCGGGGATCAGGATGGTGAATTCGTCGCCGCCGAGGCGCGCCAGGTTGCTGCCGCCCGACTGGCCGTCGAGTTCATGCTCGGCGCGCAGCACCAGGTCGCTGGGGCGAATGGTTTCGCGCAGCCGTTCCGAGACGATTTTCAGCAGATGGTCGCCGACGTCATGGCCCAGGGTGTCATTGACGCGCTTGAAGGCATCGAGATCCATGAACAGCACGGCAAATTTCTTGTCGTGCTCTTTCGACCGCACCAGCTCGCGTTCCAGGGTTTCCAGGAATGCCTGCCGGTTCGGGATGCCCGTCAGGCTGTCGCAATAGGCCAGGCGCCGTATCTGTTCTTCCGTGCGCTTGCGTTCGCTGATATCGCGCACCAGGCCCAGCACTTCGTCGGGGCCGGTCGACACCAGCCGCGCCTCGAAGTGGCGCGTGCTGTCGGCATGCGTGAGCGTGTAGTCGACCGAGCGGATATGCTGGGTCGCCAGCACCTTGTGCATCTGGTCGACCAGGCGCGCGGCGATTTCCGCCGGCAGCACATCGCTGATATGGCTGCCGACGCAGTTCTCGATGGAAAAGCCGGCGCTGGCGTCGTGGCCCTGTTCGTAGTCGAGATAATAGCCGTCGCGGTTCAGGCGAAAGAAGGTGTCGGGAATCGCCGCCAGCACGGCGCGGTTGTGCGCGTCGGCAATGCGCAGGCGGGCGATGGCGTCGCTGGCGCGCAGCACGTAGAGCACGCGGTGGCCCAGGATCGGCCAGTTGATCGGCTTGGAAATGAAATCGGTGGCGCCCACCTCATAGGCGTGCGTGACGGCCTCGATTTCGTCGCCGCCGGTGACCATGATGATGGGCACGGTGACATTGCCTTCCTGGCGGCGGATTTCGCGGCACACGCCAAAGCCGTCCATGGCCGGCATGTCGACGTCGAGCATGACCAGGTCGGGACCCTTGAGCTTGTAGCTGGCCAGCGCCTGCACGCCGTCTTCGGCTTCGATCACGTCCAGGCCCACTTGCGTCAGCATTTGCCGCATCAGCAGGCGCATCACGGGGTCGTCGTCGGCCACCAGCACCAGGCCGCGTTTGGGAGAGATAGGCGCTGTCATGTCAATGTTCCTTCACGAGGAGTCTGCCCAAGGCGTCGCGCACCGCCAGGAATTGCTGATCCATGCTGTGCAGCAGCCTGGCCGCGCCGTCGGTGCTGCCGGCGCGACCCAGTTTTTCCATCTCCTTGCACTGCAGCGCCAGCGCGTCGGCGCCGACGTTGGCGCTGCCGGACTTGAGGCTGTGCGCCACCCTGCGCATGGCCTCGGTATCCTGCGCGGCAATCGCCACCCGCAAGCTGGCCAGCTGGCGCGGCGTGTCGCCGGTAAATGCGTTGATGACTTTTTCCAGCAAAACCTCACCTCCCGTGCCGGACAGGGCGCGGATATTGTCCAGCGCCTGCAGATTCAGTTCGGCCGACGGTTCCACCGCAGGCAAGCTCACCGCTTGCGGCCTGGCTGGCGGTGTATCGATGACCTCGTCCGCATGGTGCACGGTGGCCGCACGCGGCAGGGCGATCCAGCGCGCCAGGGTGTTGGCCAGTTCCTGCTGGGTAAAAGGTTTGCTCAGGTAATCATCCATGCCGGCCGCCAGGCACGATTCGCGATCGCCCTGCAGCGCGTTGGCGGTGATCGCCACGATCGGCAGCATGCGCGCGTGGCTGGCGTGCTGTTCATGGCGGCGGATTTCCGCGGTGGCCGCAAAGCCGTCCATCACCGGCATCTGGCAATCCATCAGCACCAGGTCGAACTCTTCGGCGCGGGCCGCGTGCAGCGCTTCCTCGCCGTTGTGGGCGCACACCACGTCCAGCCCCAGGCTGTCGAGCATGGCCAGCGCCACTTCGACATTGACGGGATTGTCTTCGGCCAGCAGCACGCGGCGCCGTTGCCGGCGGCTAGTTTGCCGGGCAGCATGCGGCGGATGGATGCGCAGGCTTTCGCTGGCGCGCGGCGCGGTGACGATGCAGTCGAACAGATCGCATTCGCGCGCCGGCTTGATCAGCTGGAAGGCGACCCCCGCTTCGCGCCGCTGGACCGGGTCGGCCGCGCCCCGTTCGGTACTGAGCAGCAGCAGTTTCAGTTCGGCCAGCTGCGGGTCGCTCTTGATGGTGGCGGCCAGCGCCAGGCCGCTGGTGCGTGGCAACTCCATGTCGAGCAGTACCACCGTGTAGGGCTGGCCGGCATCGACCGCGGCGCGCAGCCGGGCCAGGCAGTCGCCGGCCGAGCTGGCGCTGTCGCTGGCGATGTGCCAGCTGGCCATCTGGCGTTCAAGCACGGCGCGGCTGGCGGGTGTGTGATCGACGATCAAGGCGCGTATTCCTCGCGTGGTGTTCAGATTGAAAGATGGATCGTCGCTGTCGACGCGCCGCTTATCGAAATTTACGTCGAACCAGAAGATGGAGCCTTGCGTTAAAGCATTATCGACACCGATTTTCCCGCCCATCAGCTCCACCAGCTGCTTCGAGATGGTGAGGCCCAGGCCGGTGCCGCCATGCTTGCGCGTGGTGGAACCATCGGCCTGCGAAAACGAATCGAAGATGCGCGAGCGCGCCTCGCTGGACACGCCGATGCCCGTGTCGTGTACCTCGAAGCGCAGGCCCACGCTGGGGTTGTCTTCGCGGCACACTTCCACCTTGACCGTGACCTTGCCGGTTTCGGTGAACTTGATGGCGTTGCCCAGCAGGTTGACGATAATCTGGCGCAGGCGGTTCGGGTCGCCGCAGATGGCGATCGGAATATCGTTGGCGATATCGAATTCCAGGCGGATATTTTTCGCTTCCGCCTGCGGCGTGAACACATGTTCTATATCGTCGAGCAGCTCGCGGAAATTGAAGCGGATATATTCGACGCTGAGCTTGCCCGCCTCGATCTTGGAAAAGTCGAGGATGTCGTTGATGATCACCAGCAGATTCTGCCCGGACCGCTGTACCATGCTGGTGTAGTGGCGCTGCTGGGGCGTGAGCGCGCTGGCCAGCAGCAATTCCGTCATGCCCAGCACGCCATTCATGGGGGTGCGGATTTCATGGCTCATGGTGGCGAGAAACGCGCTTTTCGCCTGGCTGGCGGCCTCGGCCGCATCCTTGGCCTTTTCCAGCTGCTCGGTGCGCACGCTTACCTGGCGTTCGAGCTGGTCGCGGTAACTGGCCAGGGTGCTGTCGCGGCTGTCGATCTGCGCCAGCATGTCGTTGAAGCTGTCGATCAGCACGCCCAGCTCGTCGCTGCGCTGGTGGGCGATGCGGTGGCTGTAGGTCTGGCTGCTCGACACTTTTTTTGCAGTATCGATCAGCTTGGTAATCGGCTCGGCGATCAGGCTCTTGAAGCGCCCGGCCAGTATCAGCGCCACCAGGAACGACAGCATGGTGGCGCCGCTGATGGCGCCCAAGTGGCGCACGATATCGCGCCACATCTGGTACAGATCGGTTTCGATCATGATCGCGCCGACCACTTCGTCGTGGTGCAGCACGGGGCGGTACAGCCGCATCGAGCGCGCCAGCGCGGCGCGCGCACCGGGCGTCACGGGCGCGGCCAGCAGTTCGGACAAACGCTCCGGCGCCATCGCCTCGGCCGGTGCGCTTTCCAGCCGTGGCTGCGCGGCGCGATACACGGCAAACACCTTGCCGCGGCGGTCATACAGGGCCGCCTGCACGATCTCGTCGCGCGCCTGCAGGGCGGCCAGCAACTGCTGCGCCTGGCCAGTCTTGCCAGCGAGCATGGGCGCCGCGCCGGCCGCGCCGATCACGCCGGCCAGCGACAGCAACTGGCGGCTCTCGTCTTCCTTGTGGCTGAGCACGGCCGTGGCGGCAAACGCCACGAACACCAGCAGCAGCGCACTGCCGGAGGACAACACCGAGATCATGGTCAGTTTCTGGCTGATGCTGGCGCGTTGAAAGTTGAACATGGGACGGACATCCTCCGGGCGATATTGCTATTTTTTAATTAATTCCCATGGGAAAAATATAAGCGTGATGGCTGACCCGGATGTTGATGTGGGTCTAAAGATAGGGAAGGGGACAGAGGGGAGGGGAACCAAATAAAAAGACGTAGGTCGGGTTAGCGGGGCCGCCGAGGCGCGCAGCGCGTAACCCGACAACATCGTTGTCTTGAGCCGGTGGTGATGTCGGATTACGCGTTCGCTAATCCGACCTACGGTCCAGGGAAGAGATCAGCAACAACCGCCGCGCTTGCCAGCGCCGCCGTAGCGCGCTTCCTGGCGTTCGCGGAAGAATTCCTCGTACGTCATCATCGGCTCGCCGGGATGGGTGATTTCCCGGTGCGCCACATAGGTATCGTACTCGGGCAGGCCGCACATCAGCCGCATGCTTTGCCCGAGATAGCGGCCTGCCTTGAGGATTTCATCGATCATTATGGCACCGTCGGCATGGCCTGGTACGGCGTTTCCCTGGTGCTGGGCTTGCTGTCGGCGCGCGCCTTCAGGATGGTGCGGATGCCGAAGAACAGCACGCTGATCACCACGATCACGAAGAAGCCGGCCAGGCCCGCGTCCAGGTAGTCGTTGAAGATGATCTGCTGCATCTGCGCCACCGACTTGGCCGGCGCCAGCAACTGACCCGCATCGAGCGCCGCCGAGTACTTGTCGGCATGGGCCAGGAAACCGACGCGCGGATTGGCGTCGAAAATCTTTTGCCAGCCGGCCGTCAGGGTGCACAGCAGCAGCCAGATGGTGGGCGTAATCGTTACCCATGCGTACTGGCCGCGCTTCATCTTGAACAGCACGCAGGTACCGAGGATCAGCGCAATCGCCGCCAGCATCTGGTTGGCGATGCCGAACAGCGGCCACAAGGTGTTGATGCCGCCCAGCGGATCGACCACGCCCTGGTACAGGAAGTAGCCCCAGGCCGCCACGCACAGGCCCGTGGCCAGCAGGTTGGCGATCACGTTTTCCGTCTGTTTCAGCGCTGGCACGAAACTGCCCAGCAAGTCCTGCAGCATGAAGCGGCCGGCGCGGGTGCCCGCGTCGACGGCGGTCAGGATGAACAGCGCTTCGAACAGGATGGCGAAGTGGTACCAGAACGCCATCATGGCCTTGCCGCCGATGGCGCCGGACAGAATCTGCGCCATGCCGACCGCCAGGGTCGGTGCGCCGCCGGCGCGCGAGATAATGGTGTGCTCGCCCACGTCCTTGGCCGTTTGCGTCAGCATTTCAGGCGTCACATAAAAGCCCCATTGCGAGATCGCCTGCGCGGCCGACTCGGCGGTGGTGCCGATCAGCGCGGCCGGGCTGTTCATGGCGAAATAGATGCCCGGCTCGATGGTCGAGGCGGCCACCAGGGCCATGATGGCGACAAACGATTCCATCAGCATGGCGCCATAGCCGATAAAGCGGGCATGGCTTTCGTTTTCAATCATCTTCGGCGTGGTGCCCGACGAAATCAGGGCATGGAAGCCGGACACGGCGCCGCAAGCAATCGTGATGAACAGGAAGGGGAACAGATTGCCCGACCAGACCGGGCCGGAGCCGTCGATGAACTTGGTCATGGCCGGCATTTTCAGGTAAGGCGCGACGACGATGATGCCGACCGCCAGGCCGACGATGGTGCCGATTTTCAGGAAAGTGGACAGGTAATCGCGCGGCGCCAGCAGCAGCCACACGGGCAGCACGGAAGCGACAAAGCCATAGCCGATCAGCATCCAGGTCAGCTCGGTGCCCGTAAAGGTGAACATGGCGCCCAGCACGGCGTGTTCCTGCACATACTGGCCGCCGATAATGGCCAGCATCAGCAAGATGAAACCGATGATCGACACTTCGCCGATACGGCCCACGCGGATAAAGCGCGAGTACACGCCCATGAACAGGGCGATCGGTATCGTCGCCATCACGGTAAAGCTGCCCCATGGCGAGCCGGTCAGGGCCTTGACGACGATCAGGGCCAGCACGGCCAAAATAATCACCATGATCATGAAGCAACCCAAGAGGGCGATCATGCCGGGAATCTCGCCCAGCTCGGCCTTGATCAGGTCGCCCAGCGAGCGGCCGTCGCGGCGCATGGAAATGAACAGCACGATAAAGTCCTGCACCGCGCCGGCAAACACCACGCCGGCCAGGATCCACAGCATGCCGGGCAGGTAGCCCATTTGCGCGGCCAGCACCGGGCCGACCAGCGGGCCGGCGCCGGCAATCGCCGCGAAATGGTGGCCAAACAGCACGTATTTATTGGTGGGAACGTGGTCCAGGCCATCGTTGTGCTTGAAGGCCGGGGTCATGCGGCGCGCGTCCAGGCCGAGGACCTTGTCGGCGATAAACAGGCTGTAGAAACGGTAGGCGATCAGATAGACGCAGACGGCGGCGATCACGATCCAGATGGCGCTGATCGGTTCGCCGCGTTGCAGGGCGACCACGCCCAGTGACGCCGCGCCGGCCAGCGCAAGCGCTGCCCAGCCGAGCTGTTTGAAAATGCGGTTCATGCTTCCTCCAGAAATTTGACGGGCGCTGCACCCTGTATTGGTTACCCTGTCGTGCCCTGGTCGTTGCCAGTTTGTTCAGTATGCGCAGCTTATGCCGAGTATTCACCAACCGTATAATGCTGGCAAGCGCAGCACTACGCAGTAACGCTCAGTATTACTACGCAGGCCGGGCGGCAGGCAGCCGCGTAAAATCGCAGTCTCGACGCTTCAATCCACTACCATCCACCACCATTGCGCCAGGTCATGAAACTACGACAGAAAGTCATCTTCCTGGCCATCACGCCGCTGATCCTGGCCATGTGCGCGATCGCCTTTGCCGTGCGCCACCAGGCCTTGATCCTGGCCGAGCAGCAGCGCGCCACCATCGAGCAGGCCTACCTGGCCAGCAAGGAGTCGGAACTGCGGCACTATGTGACCCTGGCCAGCCACTCGATTGCCAAGCTGGTCAAGTCGGGCCGCAAGGATGCCGCCACGCAAGAGGAGGCCAAGCGCATCCTGGCCGCGCTCAGCTATGGCGACGACGGCTATTTCTTTATCTACGATTTGCAAGGCAATTCGCTGATGCATCCGCGCCAGCCCGAGCTGGTGGGGCAGAATTTGTGGGAGCTGCGCGACGCGGACGGCAATCTCACCATCCAGCGCCTGCTGCAGCGCGCCCGCAACGGCGGCGGCTTCGAGCGCTACAACTGGGTCAAGCCGTCCAGCAATAAGTCGGCGCCCAAGCTGGGCTATGTGATCCTGATGCCGGAATGGGGCTGGATGATGGGCACCGGCATCTATATGGACGATGTGGACCAGGCGCTGGCCAAGGTCGGCGCCCAGCAGTTCGCCAATATCCGCTCGACCATGCTGTGGATCGCGGCCATTGCCATTCTCGGTGCGCTGGTGGTGGCCGGCTGCGGCCTGGTGCTCAATATCCGCGAACTGCGCGTGGCCGACGCCAAGCTGAAAGTGCTGGCGCAGCGGGTGGTCGAGTCGCAGGAAGAGGAGCGGGCGCGGCTGTCGCGCGATCTGCATGACGGCATCAGCCAGTGGCTGGTGTCGATCAAGCTGCAGATCGAGGCCGGCATCGCGCGCCTGGCCGGCAATGCGGAGCAGCAAGCCCGTGCGCCGGCCACGTTCGAACGGGCCGCCGAGCAGCTGAACAAGGTGCTGGGCGAAGTGCGCCGCATTTCGCACAACCTGCGCCCGGCCATCCTCGACGACCTGGGCCTGGGCGCCGCGCTCGACCACCTGGTGCACGAATACAATGACAGCAGCAGCGCCCAGGCCAGCTTTGCGGCCAGCCCGGCCGGTGCTGGCGAAGGCTTGCCCGACATGGTCAATACGGTGCTGTTCCGTATCGCCCAGGAAGCGCTGACCAACAGCGAGCGCCATGCCAACGCCAGCGAAGTGCTGGTCGGCCTGCGCGAAGCACATGGCGTGGTCGAGCTGCGCATCGAGGACAATGGCGGTGGTTTCGACGCCGACGGCATCGCCCTGCACCCGCAGCGCGGCATCGGCCTGCGCAACATGACGGAACGCATGGAAGCCATCGGCGGCAGCCTGCATATCGCCTCGGCGCCCGGCGGCACGGTGGTGCTGGCGCGCCTGCCCTTCAATCCACAACGATGACTGAACAGACTCATGACTGAAACCATACGCATTTTGCTGGTCGACGACCATCCGCTGGTGCGCGACGGCTTGCGCGCGCGCCTGGAGGCGGTGCCGCATTTCGACGTGGTGGCCGAGGCCGGCGGCGCGGACGAAGCGCTGCAGCAGGCGCGCGCGCACCAGGTGGACCTGGTGCTGATGGACATCAATATGCGCGGCACCAATGGCATCGAAGCGACCGGCCTGTTCAAGCAGGCGTTTCCGCAGATCGCCGTGCTGATCCTGTCCATGCACGACAAGCTCGAATACGTGTCGCAGGCGATTGCCGCCGGCGCGCGCGGCTACGTGCTGAAAGATGCGCCCGGCAAGGATATCGTCTTCGCCATCGAGACGGTGATGTC
This sequence comes from Janthinobacterium sp. PSPC3-1, assembly GCF_049896105.1. NCBI lineage: Bacteria > Pseudomonadati > Pseudomonadota > Betaproteobacteria > Burkholderiales > Oxalobacteraceae > Janthinobacterium > Janthinobacterium sp. PSPC3-1. Next base: position 64,938 of record NZ_JAFCTQ010000029.1, read on the forward strand.
CGGCGGTATTTATTACAGCGCGGCGCTGGCCAGGCAGCTGTCACGCCCGCAAGTGCAAGACACTTTTTTGACCCTGCGCGAACAGCAGGTGCTGCAGCATATCGCGGGCGGCCAGTCGAACAAGCAGATCGCGCGCGACCTGGACCTGAGCGTGCGCACGGTGGAGACCCACCGCCTGAACATCAAGCGCAAGCTGGGCATCGAAGGACAGGCCGAACTGATCAAATACGCGGTCGAGCACGCGCAATTCGATGCCGGCGCGGCGTGACGGGCGCCGTGGACGTGCGAGGTTAGTTTCTTGGTGGAATGTTTTTTTTGAACATTTATTGCCAATATTAAACTGTTGTGCGCGTGAGATTCGGATAGAATGATTCTTGCTGTCGAACTGTCATGCCCGCTTTGGCCAGCTTGCCGGCGATACCAGGTTTATTGACTATTTTTGCCTTACCCCCTACGAGATGATCGATGTCAACGTCTGAATCAAACCTGTTTCCTTTGGTGGGATTACAAGCAGTTGCCAACGCGCATAACGAATGGGTGGCGGTCAGCTTTCATGTTCCGCAGCAAACGGGCGCACTGCTGGCCGCGCTGGCGGTGGCCGATGTCTACGCCCACCTGGCGCCGCTCGATTGCATCATTCCCGTCAGCGACCCGCATGGCGCGGACGAAGCCTTGCTGTCCCAGCTCCTGCCGCACCTCGTGCCACAGCGCACCATCTTCCGTTTGCCCGCCGCCGTGGCCGCGAATAAACAAGTCCAGAAAACCTGCTTGCAGTGGCGCGAAGCCGGCTACCGCATCGTGCTCGACGGCCCGGGCGCCGGTCCCGTCACGGCAGCGTATGTCGACGCGCGCGCGCTGGGCATCGATGCGGCCGGCGAACTGCCGGGCCTGCATCAACTGATGAGCTTGCCCGGTCCCCACCTGGCCTACAATATTGCCGATGCCGACAGCCTGGCCGCCGTGACGGCGCTGGGCGCCAGCTGGTTTGCCGGCGACTATGCGCTGCGCAGCGCGCGCCGCCACAGCGAAGCGGAAGAGGGCACTTCGCGCCGCCGCCTGCTGGCGCTGCTGGGCCTGCTGGCGCGCGACGCCGACGTGCAGGAACTGGAAGTGCCGCTCAAGCAGGACCCGGCGCTGGCCTATCATTTGCTCAAACTGGTCAACTCGGCCGCCTTCGGTTTCACGGCCCCCATCACCAGTTTCAACCAGGCCATCACCCTGCTGGGCCGGCGCCAGCTGCAGCGCTGGCTGCAATTGCTGCTGTATGCGCGCCAGCAGGACGATGGCAAGATCAATCCGCTGCTGCCGCTGGCGGCCGTGCGCGCGGCGCAGATGGAGTCGCTGTGCCAGTTGCGCGGCGGCGACCGCGCGGCGCAGGACCTGGCCTTCATGACCGGCGTGTTTTCCCTGCTCGACACCTTGCTGGGCATGGACATGCCCGACATTATCGCCACCCTGAACCTGGACCTGGCCGTCAGCGGCGCCTTGCTGGACCGCAGCGGCGAACTGGGCGCCATGCTGGCGCTGGCCGAAAGCGGTACCACGCCGCCAGCCGCCAGCCTGGCGCGCGCCGGCATCGACGGTGAAACATATTGGCGCAGCCTGCTGCAAGCCTACCAGTGGGCCATCACGGTCAGCCGGAACATCTAGCATGACCATGCTGCCGGTGTCGGACTCTCTCAGCGACAGCGCCGCCCTGTGCGACGCCGTGGTACGCCTGCGCGGCGCGGCCCTGGTGACGGAACTGGGCCGCATCGCCGGCAGCGTGATGGCCAGCGCGCACGGCGAGTTCCTGCCGTCGGCCAGCGGCGACACGCTGATCGCCCATGCGGACTCAGGACTGCTGCAGGAAATCAGTTTCGACGGCCATTGCTTCGGCCACTACCGGGTGGCCGGCAAGCATCGCTATGACGACACCGACCGCCGCCAGCTGTCCAGCCTGGCGTCATTGACGGCCGGCGTGCTGCAGGTGCATTCCCTGGCGCAACGCTCCACGCACGCGTTTGCGCAGGTGGAAGCCCTGCTGGCACAGCAGACGCAGATCCTCGACCAGCTGCACGAATCGGTGCTGACGATGGACCTGACCGGCTACATCACCAGCTGGAACAAGGGCGCCGAACGGCTGTTCGGCTACTCGTCGGTGGAAGCGGTAGGGCGCAACATCCTGTTTTTATATGACGACGAAGACACCGGTTTCCACGACGCCTTCCTGGAGCAGGGCGGGCGCCTGATGGAAGTGCGGCGCCGCAAAAAATCCGGCGAGATCTTCTGGGCCAGCCTGTCGCTGTCGCCGCTGCGCGATTTGGACGAGCGCCCGGTCGGCCTGATCGCCTACCTGACCGACATCACCGAACGCAAGCTGGCCGAAGAGCGGCTGCACCACCTGGCCTATTACGACGCGCTGACCAGCCTGCCGAACCGCACCCTGCTGACCAAGCTGGTGGACCAGGCCCTCTCCGTGGCCCAGCGCAGCAAGATGCTCGGCTGCATGCTGTTCATCGACCTGAACCGTTTCAAGCTGATCAACGACACCTTGGGCCGGCGCGTCGGCGACGAACTGCTGCGCCAGGTCTCCGTGCGTTTCCGCCAGGTACTGCGCGACCAGGACCTGGTGGCCCGCCTGAGCGGCGATGAATTCGCCGTCGGCCTGTTCGACATCAGCCAGCATTTCGAAGCGAGCACGGTGGCGCAAAAGTTGCTGGCCTCGCTGGTGGAACCCTTCCTGATCGAAGGCCACGACCTGCGTGTGGGCGCCAGCATCGGCATCAGCGTCTACCCGCAAGACGGCCACGACGCCGAAACCCTGCTGCGCCTGGCCGACATCGCCATGTACCGCGCCAAGCAGGACGGCGGCGGCGACGCCGAAAGCGTGGCCTTCTACAGCCAGGACATGAACCTGGGCATGCAAGCGCGCATGCGCCTGGAAACCGGCCTGCGCCACGCCCTGGCCGAACACCAATTGCTGCTGCACTACCAGCCGAAATACGAGCTCGGCAGCGGCCGCATGATCGGCGCCGAAGCCCTGGTCCGCTGGCGCCACCCCGTGCACGGCATGATCCCGCCCGCCGACTTCATCCCTTTGGCCGAATCGACCGGCCTGGTGGTGCAAGTGGGCGAATGGGTACTGGAAGCGGCCTGCGCCCAGGCGCAAGCATGGAAACAGGCCGGCCTGCCACCGATCCGCATTGCGGTGAACGTATCCGCCCGCGAATTCACTTCGGCCCTGCCGACACGAGTCGCGGCCATGCTGGAACGCTACGGCCTGGAAGCGGCCTGGCTGGAACTGGAAATCACCGAAAGCACCCTGATGCACAACATCGAGCGCGTGATCGGCATCATGGACCGCATCACCGCGCTGGGCGTGGCGCTATCGCTGGACGACTTCGGCACCGGCTATTCCAGCCTGTCGTACCTGAAACGCTTCCCGATCGACACATTAAAGATCGACCGATCCTTCACCACCGGCATTCCGTCGGACGCCAGCGACTGCGCGATTGCCACCACCATCATCAGCATCGCCCAGCAACTGCACCACAAGGTGATCGCGGAAGGCGTGGAAACGGCCGAGCAGATGGCCTTCCTGAAGAGTTCGGGCTGCGACGAAGTGCAAGGCTACCTGTTCTCGCGCCCGCTGGCGGCGGAAGACTTCGAGCGCGTGTTGCGGCTGAACTGGAACTTGTAAACATCCCGGCAACAATCGCGCCATCTTCAGCGCAGCCATTGGTAAGCCCGCAAGCTTTATGTATAATGCAGGCTCTGGAAGCGTGGCCGAGTGGTTGAAGGCACTAGTCTTGAAAACTAGCGACGGGTTAAACTGTTCGTGAGTTCGAATCTCACCGCTTCCGCCAGGAAATAAAAAACTAGCCACCCTCGGGTGGCTTTTTTTATTTCCTGGCGGAAGCGAGCAGGGCGCCTGCGCGCCCTGCGTGTGAGATTCGAAGGGCTGGGCGTATCTGCCCAGCCCGCCCCGAATCCTCCACCTGCTGCCGCTGCGCGGCAGCCCCGCGCGCCATGGGCGCGCGTTTGTGGTTCTAATCAGGTTTCGACTGAGCTTGCTTCTACGGCGTCCTTCGCATCAGTTCGTGTCTGAATGGCGGACCTGACCCCCGCTTCGGTTAGTGTTATTAATTCACCACCATCTTGTTAGAGCTATGAAGGTGCGAAGTCGATAGCATTAAAGAATGCGATACGCCCGGCGGCCATGCTTGTTGTCAAGGCAAATACTGTATAATTCTTAGATTTTTGGTTAGTTTAAGGTGCTTTAAAAACATCTGTTGCATCAACATATCGTATTGATTTTTAATTTGTAGCGATCTAATTCAGGGAAATATATTATGGCAAGAGCGCGTAGAGTTGCACCAAGCGACCAACAAAAAAGGGACGCCGAATCGGCAGTATCTATGGTGGCTCGCCAAGTTAAATTTACCATTGCAGAATATCCGGTGTCTATGTATGTGGGACGTTTTTCCAATGATACGAATGACCGCTATTTTGTGCCAGAATATCAGCGCAACCTTGCGTGGAGCGATACCCAAAAAGCGCAATTCATAGAGTCTTTAATTGTAGGGCTCCCTATTCCCTTCATGTTTTTTTACCAAACCGAAGATGGTCGAATGGAAATTGTTGACGGTTCGCAACGTATGCGTGCTATGCGGTCATTCATAAAAGAAAATTTATGCTTACAAGATTTAGTACTAATACCAGAACTGAATGGATTCACGTTTGATGATCTCCAAAATGACAGGAAAAATAAGCTTGAAGATATAACAATTCGAACGATTATCCTTGATACGAACACTGACCCAGCAACTCGCGCCGAGATGTTTGCTCGTATCAACCGTATGGGGACGACGGCAAATGAAGCCGAAATTCGGCGAGGATCACTACCCGGTCCTGTGACTGAGTTAATAACCCAATTGGCAGAAGACCCGTTTTTCATAGAAATGGCCCCGCTAAGTAGCAAGGCAATTAGCCAGCGAGAACGTGAAGAACTAATAACCAGATTTTTTGCGTATCTTAATAAGAATAATACACCAGATGGCAGATTTCCTGATTATCGGGATCGACCAAAGAAGTTTCTATACGATTATCTCAAAGGCGCGAATGCTGATGCTGGGCAAGCACCTGAAATTATTGATGCAATGCGCGAGGAGTTTCTTCGTATGCTCTCGTTCGTCCGGAATACTTTTGAATTTGGTTTTCGCAAGTCGGCAACTGCCAATACAATTCCTCGTGTTCGGTTTGAAGCAATAGCAGTAGGTTCAGCACTTGTTCTGCGAGATCATCCAGAATTACAGGTAGAGGCAAGATATGTTTCCGCCCGTATGGAGCAGTTGGATTTTGATGAGTTAGTGGTTTCAGATGGCGCAAATGTCCGCTCCAAATTGGAAGGTCGAATCGACTTAGTAATTTCTATCCTGACAGACGCATGACTACACTTCTGACAACATTATCGGAGCGAAAAGATGACTTCAATTTTCATCTCGCACTGGCGCAATCAATGGAAGGTCGTATTTTGGCTGGCGAGCCTGTATCTATTGGGGAGACCGCGCTCACTGCTCGCCATTTGTTGACTATGAAGTCCGGACTCATTGTTCATTTGTATAATGTTGTTGAAGCTCTGATGAGTAGAACACTTGATGAGGTCGGTAGTGCCGTGAAAAGCGCGCCGCCTGAGAAGTGGTCTGCTACTACCTTAAAGGAATGGCTTCGCTTTAGTGCAGCACTTAGTTTGGAAGGCACCGAAGAGACTCGACTTGGTGTGGTCCATAGCGCCGCCCTTAAGCTTTTGAAGGCAGAACCTTTAGGAAACCTGCAGTTTAAGAAGCCATCAGGAACTTGGTCGGATAAGTTGATATTTCAGTTTTCTAAGCGTTTAAACGTTAGTTTCGATCTTACGCCAGAAATGGCTATTAAAATACAAAAGAGTCCTATTTATCGTGATAAATCTCCGCTGGAATTCTTGGCGGACCGGAGGAATGCAATTGCTCATGGCCGCCGATCATTTGAGGATGGTGCAAATGATATGAGTTTGTCTGGTATTGAAGAGCTTGCAAACGTGACACTGGATTATATGGAATTTGCTGTTACTGCATTTCAAAAATTTGTAGATGAGAAACATTATATGGCGGTTGTAAACTAATGCTGAAATCTGAAAGAATTGTCGCGGTTGACCTTTTTTGCGGCGCAGGTGGCCTGACGTACGGGCTAGAACGTGCTGGTATTAATGTTAAGTTAGGCATAGATATTGATCCAGCGTGCGCTCATCCAATCGAGAAAAATTCTAAAGCAAAATTTCTTCAAGCCGATGTGGCAACTTTGGATGGTTCAGTTGTTGAAAACGTATTCGCCGGTGCAAAGTTTACGCTGCTGGCTGGTTGTGCTCCTTGCCAGCCCTTTTCCACTTATTCGCGTGCTGCTAAACAAAAGCACGGAATTGGTGCCGGTGAGGCGCGTAGCGAAGAATGGCGTTTAGTAGAATATTTCGGGAAGTTAATTCGGAGTACACAACCAGACTTGATAACAATGGAAAATGTTCCTCCACTTGCATTGCAGCCCGTTTTCAAAGAATTTCTTGATGGGCTCGAAGGGTATTTTGTAGATTGGAAAATTGTAGAGTGCAGCAATATCGGACTTCCTCAGACTCGCAAGCGCTTGGTTCTTATCGCATCAAAACTTGGTCCAATATCGATTCCTGAGTTTGCTCTTCCGAAAAAGACTACTAAGTCTGTAATCGGAAACCTACCAGCTATTGCCGCTGGTGCACATGATCCCTATGATCGACTTCATAGGGCGAGCAAATTGAGTTCGACTAATTTGAAGAGAATTCAGCATTCTCTACCTGGTGGGACTTGGCGAGATTGGCCAGATGACTTGCGTTCATCTTGTCACGTTAAGGAGTCTGGAGCTACATATCCGTCCGTTTACGGACGAATGAAGTGGGATGCTCCGGGGCCGACCATAACTACTCAGTGTTTTGGGTATGGAAATGGTCGATTTGGGCACCCCGAGCAAGATAGGGCAATTAGTTTGAGGGAGGCTGCTATGTTGCAGGGTTTTCCTCGGTCCTATTCATTCATTCCGGATGAGGAAGCGGTAAGTTTTGCCAAAGTAGGAAGACTTATAGGTAATGCAGTACCGGTGACCCTTGGTAAAGTTCTGGGAGACTTACTTGTCGAACACGTTAAGCTGTACACGGAACGCCATTGATCATAACAGCGTATATGTTCTGCTCATGTTTGCCCTGTGGGCAATAGTAACACGTTCCACCACCAATCGATTTGTTGAAATTAAGCATGGATTGAATTGGATGCATCACTGAAGCCGGGGTCAGATCCGTCATTCGTACACGATCTCAGCCTTGGTCATCTCCAACGCCGGTGTTAGATCCGCCATTTACATGTGATCTCAGCCTTTTCCGGTCTTTGCGCAGCTGAGGCTGTGTCGGAATGGCGGACCTGACCTTCGCTTCGGCGTTATCTCGGAAACAGCTTGCCACTCCCTACAATCTTGAAGTTCACTGGATTCAGCAACTTTACTTTGCGCGGCCTAACGTTAAGATCACCCATACAAGCTACAAGTTCCCTGTTGTCATGTGCATGGATGGCTTCTTTATAATCGGCCCCGCTTAGTTCAAATTCAATATTTTTGTCGACTCCAGCCACACTCGCCATAACAGTGATCATTCCTTGGTCACTGTCACGATCTCGATTCAATTTCTTAACGTAGCCACGGAGGATGTAACCATTTCTGACGTACTTATCTCTATAGTATTCAGCAACTTCTCGGAGTATTTGCACGTGATGTGGCGAAAAAGTAAATTTCAGAGTTCGATCATTGCCATACTGGACGTCTTTCGACAATTCGACCGACACGTTGACCTCTCGATTACGTCGCTGTCCGCTCAGGCCGATAAGTGCTTCACACATATTTGCACTCGCGCCTTTTGAAATTGCAGCATCCCAAATGCTGTACGGTTTATCCCCGTCTATTTCCTGAACGACCGTTAATAGTGCGTTTAGTCCTTCGACCAAGTTTGTCGTCACAACCCTGCTAAATGGGCTGTCGATTATGTCACTCTGGGAACTAGATGGCCTGACTACTGGCGCGATAATGTTCACAATGTAACTGCCCACGGAAGTCTGCCCTAGACGCAGCGTCGACAGATACTCGTTGGCTTCCGACGGGCGGCTACCTGAGAAATTACGGCGTTTGGAAACCGTGGTTACGGCTGCAGCGATCATCAGATCACGACCGCGCTCATGCAACATAATTCCATCAAGTAACGGTATACTTCCGTCTTCTACGTCGTTGTGCACTACTCGAATGCTGACTAAATCACATAAATAGAGCTTCAACTCCATCAACATGCGATCTGGAGATTTTCGCTCGAATTTGGCAAGGTTCGAAATCACATCCATCAGCCGTTGCCAGTAATCGCGCAGATCGTGATGTTCTGGCAATAGTATTTCAGCCTCGGCATGGTCTGGCTCGCCCCTGTGCCAAATGGATGCGACATTTTTTATTGTGGCTTGGTGAATCCAGCCAGCCGTCGTTAGGTAGGAACGAATATTGTTAAGTGGAATATGCGCCAATTTCTGTTGTAATTGCACCGCGTTCATACGACACCCCTTTCGCTTGCGAGTGTCATCAGTTGATGCAAAGCATTTGGCGTTAAACGTTGCGACAACGGGACATTGACTAAAACCTTGTCTTTGTTGCTGGAGGCCGGCAAACCTTTCAGTGAAACCCAGTAGCAGCAATGATTGAGTATCATGTTGTTGTTATCATGTGAAGTCCAAGCATTCACATCTTCAGGTACGATCATCACCACCAAATAGCTGGGCGCAACGACATTGGTGGCACGCAAGTCGTTATAGTTCTTCATTGACAGGGGAAATTTAATTTCCTCACCCGAAATGAGATTCTGCGAGGTGCACTTTAGTTGTAGGTGCAGCTGCGGGTTCCGTATCCCGCCAGCTTTCCCGAACCCCTTCCCTGCGATGATTAAATCAAGGCTGTCATCGTCGACAGTCAATGAGCCGTGATTCAACCCCGCTTGCGCAGCCATTGCGTGGACATATGCAACGTTAAAGAGTTCTTTTTGATTTGTAATGTGCATGCATGTCCCTTAATAGACCTAATCGCGCAGTCAGTTTACGGATATGGTGGTAATTTGTCAACTTTTTATTTGTGCGAAACATCTCTCCCTGTTCCGGTTTTCGACTATCAGAGGGCTTGCTTCAGTGATCAATTCCAAGCGCAAGAATAAATCTATCAATAGGGAAGTTGGGTTCAGGTCCGTCATTCGTACACGATCTAGCCTTGGCCATTTCTAAGGCCGTTGTCAGATCCGCTATTTATATGTGATCTCAGCCTTTTCGGTTTCTGCACAGCTGAGGCTGTGTCGGAATGGCGGACCTGACCCCGCGCCATTTTTAGCGGCGTCAATTAACATCATGAATACAGATGAATATCAGCAATATTGAAGTGACTAATCCAAAGATGCTTTGAGCTTGATAGCGAAGTTTGGAACATCAGATTTCAAACGATGATCAAGTGCATTGAATAATATACTAAGTTTTTTTCGATATTCATTCTTTGTTTTAATATGCTTTCCTAAAATTATGGAATTTATAAAATCCATTTCTAGTTGTCCTGAAAGTTTGTTGTGGGAAATGGTTTTATATTTTTCTAGTGCTATGCTTAAGGAGTATTTCTTGAACCGGTACGTGTCAAGATAGTTGTCGCATAATTCCGGTTTTAGAATGCGTCGATTTTGTTCTTTCCTCAGCGCGTCACG
>NZ_JAFCTQ010000030.1:0-70521 GCF_049896105.1 Janthinobacterium sp. PSPC3-1
CGATGGGGGACAGTGGGGATGCCGTTATTGTCTCAGGTCGGACCTCAGCAGGGAACGGTGCCAAATGAATAAATCAGATGGTATGGACGCCTCCCTCCCGACTTCGTCGATGAAGCAAAACGATGGCCGTGGCGAATTGTCAAAGTGATAGATCCACTTGAACAGGAGAACCCAAATGAAATCCACTATCATCGGCATGGACATCGCCAAGAACGTGTTTCAATTACATACCGTCGATCCTGAGACAGGCGAGATCTATCGCATTAAATTACGTCGCGACGAAGTGTTGCCATTTTTTGTGAAGCGTGCGCCGGCGCTGGTTGCGCTCGAGGCTTGCGGCGGTGCGCACGAATGGGGCCGGCAACTTTGCTCGCTCGGGCATGAAGTCAGGCTGCTCGCGCCCAAATCGGTGCGGCCGTTCGTATTGCGCAACAAGAGCGATGCCGCCGATGCAAGGGCCATCTGGACTGCCGTTCAACAGCCGGAAGCGCATTTCGTTGCCGTCAAAACGGAGCAGCAACAAACTGTTCTGGCATTGCACAGGATGCGCGAACAGTTGATGAAATTTCGCATCATGCAGACCAATGCGTTGCGCGGCATACTCTACGAATTTGGCATTGTGCTGCCATCCGGCTATCCCGCGCTGGCAAAAGCTTGGGCGGACGCCATCGCGTCGGCGGCGCAACGGCTTTCCGCCATCCTGATCGTGAGCTTGCAAGAGCAATGGGCCCGCGTCCAGTCGCTCGACAAGGACATTGCCGTGCTTGAACGTCGCCTGGCAGACTCGTTGCGGCGAACGGAGCAGTGCAAAAAGCTGATCAAGATTCCAGGCGTCGGCCTGCTCACGGCGACCGCAGCGGTTGCCACGATCGGCGATCCCGCCACCTTTAGTTCCGGTCGTCAATTTGCCGCATGGCTCGGCTTGGTGCCGCGACAGACAGGAACCGGCGGACGCGTACGGCAACTTGGTTTAAGCAAGCGTGGCGACGTCTATATGCGGACACTGCTCATGCACGGCGCCAGGGCGATTATTGCGCGCAGCAAGCACTCGCCTTGGATTGAGGAACTCCTCAAGCGCCGGCCATACAGCGTTGCGGTAGCGGCGCTGGCAAACAAGCTGGCGCGCACCATTTGGGCGGTGTTATTTCACCATACCCCATTTGACCCCGAGCATAGCTCGGGGCCATCAATATGAAAAGCACGCCGTAGCACAGGCCAACACCATTTCACTTCAGGAGCGCAAGCGACCAACACATGATGGCGAACAGGTAGGACCGGGACGAGGATAACCTGATAGGGAATTGGAGCCCTTGAACTCGCAAATCAGATAAGGACCTCGTCAGCGAATTCCATCAGGGCCAGCAGGCAATCGACCTGCACCAACAGGCCGGATATAAGACTGCGACCTCAACTGAACCTATCGTGTGAAGTTACTTGACCTCCGGGAGGCGTCCATATAAGCGGTTCCCTAGATGTCCATCTGACCATTCTTCGCCAACTTGCTACGCCGACCTTGCCATTCTCACATATCGACATCGATAAGCTAATCAATCCTTAAGCATTTATGAGATTTGACGAATTAACCTCAGCGATGAGATAGCCGCTGCATTTCCAGAGCAAAAAACATTACCGCAGCTCTCACGGCAAGCCCTACAGTTCATGAACCATCAAGACACATCACCGCGCGTCAGGATGGAGAGGTCGGGAAAGGTGCGTTTTTGCCATAGCCAGCATGATGAACTTATCCGCAACTGTTTACAATTTTTACTGCTGCCATAGCTGCTAAATACTCACAAAAAATAACGTCAAACTGGAACCTTGCCGTGGAAGGATTATGCGATGAGAGATGAGGATTTTGAAATATTCATAGATACATTTGGAGAGGCAACACAACGCGTCGAGGTGCCGACATCGAGCATTGAAAAGTGGCGCGGAAAATTGCCTGATCAGCTATTAAAGTACTGGCAGCAAGAAGGATGGTGCGCATATGCCAACGGACTTTTTTGGACCGTCGACCCGGATGAGTATGAAGACCTGCTCGATGAATGGCTGGAAAACACCCAATTGGAACAGCTCGACGCATTCCATGTCATCGCAAGGTCTGCATTTGGAAATCTCTATGTTTGTGGTGAAAAAACAGGGGAAAGCATAACTATAGCATCTCAAATCAATAAAATATTCGCCCTGCCAAAGGAGTTAAAGACAAAGGATAAAAAAAATTTGGATTTATCCATACGCTCTTTTTTTTCTTTTATCGAGCCAAAAGATTTCAATCCTTTGGACGAAAGTGGCCAACCACTTTTCGAGCGCGCGATGGTTGCGCTGGGTTCACTTGCGTCAGACGAAATGTACGGATTTGAACCCGCTATAGTTCTTGGCGGAAAGATGCTTCTTGAGAATTTAGCCAGGGTAAAATTGGAGGTGCATTTGACCATTCTTAGACAACTTGCAACACCGAGTTTACCGTTCGACCATATCGATATCGACAAACTGATGTATCCATAAAAATATTATTATTAAGCCAGATCATATTACCTTTGAAATTACATAAAGACAGGAATCTTGCCCATGCAAGAGGAGAAGATGAGAGATGATGACTTCGCGTATTTTATTAGTAAATTTGGAGAGGCGACGGAGCATGTCGATGTTCCGTCAGAATCTATAAAAAAATGGCGCGGAAAGCTGCCTGATCAACTGCTGACATACTGGCAGGAAGAAGGTTGGTGTGGCTACGCAAATGGTCTTTTTTGGATTGTCAATCCAGATGATTATGAAGACCTTGTTGATGAGTGGCTTGAAGATACGAGCCTCGAACAGATCGATGCATTTCACGTTATCGGTAGAACCGCGTTTGGGAAACTCTATGTTTGCGGTGAACGTACCGGCGTAAGTGTGACAATTAATTGTCCGCTTAACGCAATATTTGCATTGCCAAAAGAGCTGAAATCAAAAAGCAAAAAAGACCAGGATTGGTCAGTTCGATCATTTTTAGGATTAAGTCGCAACGAGTGTGACCTCAAGGACGAGTCTGGCGTGCAACTTTTTTGATCGGACAGTTGCAAAATCAGGTGCACTGGCTGCTGACGAAGTGTACGGCTTTGAACCTGCCATCGTGCTGGGTGGAAAAATAACGATAGAAAATATCGTGAAGCTTGATTTGGATGTTCATTTGACCATTCTGCGGCAACTGGCTAAGCCAGAAATTCCATTTTCCAATGTTGATATCGAAAAATTATTAAAATCATAAAAGCCCGCCTGATTATTGGGAGCGTTACAAGAACAGCCGGGAATTTGACTTGGCTACCACCCTGCACGATATTTTCCGCTATCGCCAAAGCGTCCTAACTTACATTGCCCGCCAGATCGCCGTCAGCGCGCTGCTGGCCGACAGCGGGCGCGACCCGGCCAGGCTGTGGGCAGCTCAGTCTGCCTGAACCGTGCGCGGAGCTTGCTGGCGGAACAGCTTGCGGTAGGCCGACGGCGAGGTATGCAGGCTGGCGCGAAAGTGCTGGCGCAGCGACAGGGCCGTGCCAAAGCCGGCCGCTTGCGCCACCATATCGATCGAGACGGCACTTTTTTCCAGCATGCCCTGTGCGTGCGCCAGGCGCTGGGCCTGCAGCCATTGCTTGAACGAGGTCCCGGTCGCCTGGCGAAAATGCCGGGTAAAGTTGCGCCGGCTCATGGCGGCCCGTTCGGCCAGCGCATCGATGCTGTGCACGGCGCCCAGGTGCGCGCTCACATGGGCCAACACCTCGGCAAAGCGTCCTTCGCTGCCGGACACCGGCAAAGGCCGCTCGATAAATTGCGCCTGGCCACCCTGCCGGTGCGGCGCCACCAGCAGCCGGCGCGCCACGCGGTTGGCCAGTTCGGCGCCGGCCAGCTGGCGCAGCAGATACAAACAGCAATCGAGGCCGGCGGCCACGCCGGCGGACGTCAGCACATCGCCATCGTCGACATACAGCATTTCCTGCTCGACCGACACCCGCGGATGGCGCGCCGCCAGCATCGCCGCCATGCCCCAGTGGGTGGCGGCCCGCTTGCCATCGAGCACCCCCGCCTGCGCCAGCGGAAAGGCACCCAGGCACAGGCCCACCATGAGCGCGCCACGCCGGTGGGCGCCCTGCAACGCCGTGACCAGGGCCTCCGGCGCCGCGCGGCAATCGTCATGCCAGGACGGCATGATGACGATATCGGCCGTCTCCAGCAGCGACAGGTCATGCCCGGGCACGATGGCAAAACCGGCCGCCGTGGACAAGGGCGCAGCATCGGCGGCGCAGACCTTGACCGCAAACAGCGCTGCGCCGGGTTCGCCCATCTGCGCGCCAAACACCAGGCAGGGCACGGACAGGTGAAACGGCGTGATGCCGTCATAGGCGATCACGGCAACTTGCAAGGGACGACGAGCGGAGAGTGTGAGCATGGCCCGATTGTATCGCAGACAGGCCTTCAGGCCACTGTCCGGGCACGGCGGCGCAGGCCAGAATCATCATACTGTCCACCTTGAAAGGAACTACCATGTCCAATACGACTCCCGCACCGCGCCGCGCCCTGCTGGTCATCGACGTGCAAAACGAATATTTCACGGGCCAGATGCGGATCGAATACCCGCCCGTCGAACTTTCCTTGCCGAATATCACGGCCGCCATGCACGCCGCCCGCGCGGCCGGCGTACCGGTGATCGTGGTGCAGCATGACGCGCCGGAAACCTCGCCGATTTTTGCCAAGGGCAGCGCCAGCTGGCAGCTGCACCCGCAAGTGGCCGCCATCGAAGCCGACCACCATCTCCACAAGACCATGGGCAGTGCCTTTGCCGGCACGGATCTGCGCGCATGGCTGGCCAGCCGTGGCGTCGATACGCTGACCGTCGTCGGCTACATGACGCATAATTGCGACGCGGCCACCATCTACCAGGCATCGCACGACGGCTTGCAGGTGGAGTTCCTGGTCGACGCCACCGGTTCCCTGCCGTATGAAAACGCGGCCGGCAAAGCCAGTGCCGAGGAAATCCACCGCATCTACAGCACCGTGATCCATTCGAACTTTGCCGCCGTGGCCAGCACGGCCGACTGGCTCAAGGCGGTGCAGGAAGGCCAGCCTTTGGCCAAGGACAATATTTATCTGTCCAGCCAGCGCGCGCGCCAGGCTTGAAAAGCTGCCGGCAGGTATGATGCGCCATGCTCAAATACCTGCTGATTTTTCCCGCTACCCTGCTGCTGGCGTCGGCGGCCATCGTCGCCGCCGGCCTCGATGACCAGATCGCGCCGGCCGACATGATCGTGGTGCCCGGCAATACGGTGGCGCCGGACGGCACGCCCAGCCCGCGCTTGCAGGCGCGGCTCGACGTGGCGCTACAACAATTCAGGAACAGGCAGGCGCCGCGCATGTTTGTCAGCGGCGGCACCGGCAAGGAAGGCTTTGACGAAGCGGCCGCCATGGCCGCTTATCTGAAACGCCAGGGCGTGCCGGAGGCGGCGATTATCGAAGACAACCAGGGCTGGACCACGGAAGCGACGGCAAGGAACGCCGCCACCTATCTGCAAGCGCATGGATTGACGACCGCCATGGTGGCCACGCAATACTTCCATGTGCCACGCTTCCGCCTGGCATTGGAACGCGCCGGCGTCACCGTCAGCGCCCAGGTGCACGCGCCTTATGCCGAGCTGCGCGACCTGTACTCGACACCGCGCGAAGCCGTCGGCTACGCGGTGTATTACCTGAAGAAATAAAACCTCATTCGCTCCAGTCGCGCGACCGTTCCACCGCCCGTTGCCATTTGTGCAGGCGCGTCAGCCGCTCGTCGTCGGCCATTTTGGGCTCGAAACGGCGCGCCACCCGCCATTGTGAGGCGATTTCATCGAGCGAACTCCAGAAGCCCACGGCCAGGCCGGCCAGGTAGGCCGCGCCCAGCGCCGTCGTTTCCGTGACTTCGGGGCGCACCACCGGCACGTTCAGGATATCGGACTGGAACTGCATCAGCATGTCGTTGCGGGCCGCGCCGCCGTCGACGCGCAGTTCGGATAGCGCAATGCCCGCGTCATCCTGCATCGCCGACAGGACGTCGACGTTCTGGTAGGCCACGCCCTCCAGCGCCGCGCGCGCGATATGCGCCTTGCCGGTGCCGCGCGTGATGCCGATCAGGGTGCCGCGCGCATACGGGTCCCAGTACGGCGCGCCCAGGCCGGCAAACGCTGGCACGAAGACCAGGCCGCCCGTGTCGGGCACGCTGGTGGCCAGCGCTTCGACTTCGGACGAGTGCTGGATGATGCCCAGGCCGTCGCGCATCCATTGCACGGCGGCGCCGGCGACAAAGGCGCTGCCTTCGAGCAGGTAATCGGTGCTGTCGGGGCCGTCGCCCAGGCGCCAGCCGACCGTGCTCAGCAAACGGTTTTTCGACGGCAGCGGCTTCTTGCCGACATTCATCAGCATGAAGCAGCCGGTGCCATAGGTATTTTTCGCCATGCCAGGCTTCAGGCAGGCCTGGCCGAAGGTGGCGGCCTGCTGGTCACCCGCGATGCCGGCGATCGGCAAGGACACGCCCAGCAACTCGGCATGGGTGTGCGCGGCCAGGCCGCTCGACGGCACCACTTGCGGCAGCAAGGAGGCGGGAATATCGAGCAGCGCCAGCAGGTCGCCATCCCATTGCTGGGCATGAATATTGAACAGCATGGTGCGCGAGGCATTGCTGGTGTCGGTAAGATGGGCGCCGCTCAGCTTCCAGATCAGCCAGCTGTCGATGGTGCCGAAGGCCAGCTCGCCCCGTTCGGCCCGCGCGCGGGCGCCGGGCACGTTGTCGAGCAGCCATTTGAGTTTGGTGGCGGAAAAATACGCGTCCAGCACCAGCCCGGTTTTTTGCTGGATCAGTTCGGCCTTGCCTTCCGCCTGCAATTGCTCGCAGAAGGCGGCGTTGCGGCGGTCTTGCCAGACGATGGCGTTGGCCACCGGCTGGCCCGTGGCGCGGTCCCACAGCACCGTGGTTTCGCGCTGGTTGGCGACGCCGATGGCTGCCACGTCCGCTGCAGCCACGCCGCTGTCGCGCATGACCTGGCGCAGCACGCCCAGCTGCGAGTCCCAGATCTCGTTCGCGTCGTGTTCGACCCAACCCGGCTGCGGAAAGATCTGGCGAAATTCGCCCTGGGCGCAGGCGTGCAGGTGGCCGGCATGGTCAAACAGGATGGCGCGCGAACTGGTGGTGCCCTGGTCTAAAGCGAGTATGTATTTAGTCATTGTCTGCTACTACAAAAAAACCGGTAAAAACAGGCGCAAGCGACTGGGTGCTTGCGCCCTCATGACAGCGCGGCAGTTTATCTTACCTTGCCTTCTTTCCAAGCTTGCAGCAATTTATCGTAGGCGATGGTCTCTCCTTTTGGTTTTTCATTGGCCAGCTTTTTCCATGGTGCGTGCTGGTCCGACAGATACTGGTTAGGGTCGCCCTTGGCATTCAGTTTCGGTGCACACGCCTTCATGCCGGCCCGCTGCAGGCGCGCCATGACCTGGTCCATTTCCTCGGCCAGGTTGTCCATCGCGGCCTGCGGCGATTTTTCGCCGGTGATCGCGGTGGCCACGTTCTTCCACCACAGCTGCGCCAGCTTCGGATAATCGGGCACATTGTTGCCGGTCGGCGTCCAGGCCACGCGGGCCGGGCTGCGGTAGAACTCGATCAGGCCGCCGTATTCATTGGCGTGCTTCGTGAAATACTCGTGGCGGATATCGGAATCGCGGATGAACGTCACGCCGACGATGGATTTTTTCAGCGACACGGTTTTCGAGGTCACGAATTGCGCGTACAGCCAGGCGGCGGCCTTGCGGTCGTCCGGCGTCGACTTGAACAGGAACCAGGAACCGACGTCCTGGTAGCCGTTCTGCATGCCATCCTTCCAGTACGGGCCGTGCGGTGACGGCGCCATGCGCCATTTCGGCGTGCCGTCCTTGTTCACCACCGGCAAGCCCGGCTTCACCATGCCGGCCGTAAAGGCCGTGTACCAGAAAATCTGCTGGGCAATTTCGCCCTGGGCCGGTACCGGGCCGGACTCGGAGAAATTCATGCCGTTCGCTTGCGGCGGCGCGTATTTCTTCATCCAGTCGATATATTTGGTCAGCGCAAACACGGCCGCCGGCGAATTGGTGGCGCCGCCGCGCGACATCGAGGCGCCCACCGGTGTGCACTTGTCGGGGGCCACCTTGATGCCCCACTCGTCGATCGGCATGCCGTTCGGAATGCCCTTGTCGGCCGCGCCGGCCATCGACAGCCAGGCATCGGTAAAGCGCCAGCCCAGCGATGGATCTTTCTTGCCGTAATCCATGTGGCCGTACACCTTCTTGCCATCGATTTCTTTCACGTCATTGGTAAAGAAGTCGGCGATGTCTTCATAGGCGGACCAGTTCTGCGGCACGCCCAGCTCGTAGCCATACTTGGCCTTGAACTTGGCCTGCAAGTCCTTGCGCGCGAACCAGTCGGCGCGGAACCAGTACAGATTGGCGAACTGCTGATCGGGCAGCTGATACACCTTGCCATCCGGCGCGGTGGTAAAGCTGATGCCGATAAAATCCTTCAGGTCCAGGCCGGGATTGGTGAACTCCTTGCCCTTGGCCGCCATATAGTCGGACAGCGGCTCGACGGCGCCGTAGCGGTAGTGGGTGCCGATCAGGTCGGAGTCCGAGATCCAGCCGTCATAGATGCTTTTGCCCGACTGCATGGAGGTCTGCAGCTTTTCCACCACGTCGCCTTCCTGGATGATGTCGTGGCGCACCTTGATGCCAGTGATTTCCTCGAAGGCCTTGGCCAGGGTCTTCGATTCGTAGACGTGGGTGTCGATGGTTTCCGACACAACACTGATTTCCTTGATGCCCTTGGCTTTCAGCTTGGCGGCGGCGTCGATAAACCATTTCATCTCATCGAGTTGCTGCTGCTTGCTCAGGCTGGAAGGCTGGAATTCCTTGTCGATCCAGGTTTGCGCCTGCTTGACGTCGGCCAGGGCCGCACCCGACACCAGCAGCGCGGCTGCCGCCGCAATGACCGTACACTGCAATTTCATCGTGATTCTCCTTTATAGTTGTCATCCGCGCTGCCGAAAGCGGCACGGTGTTCGCATCTACGACTTCATCCCCAACGCATCACTACCAATAACAGTACAAAACTGATCGCCGCTCCTATGGTTTGTTGAAATTCGGTAAAACCGGCCCAGGCCAGGTTGACATACGCCGCCGCCAGCAGGCCCACGAACAGGCGGTCGCCGCGCGTGGTCGGCATCGGCAGGAAACCTTTCCGTTCGATGCTGGGCGAGCGGATCTGCCAGATCGTCATGCCGGCCAGCATCAGGCCGATGCAGCAAAAAAAGATCGCCACTTCCGGCGTCCACGCCATCCAGCCGAACAGGCTGGCCGTGCTGTCTACATTTGGTTCCATCTCACACCCTCCCCATGGCAAAACCCTTGGCGATGTAATGCCGCACGAACCAGATCACCAGCGCGCCGGGCACGATGGTCAGCACACCGGCCGCCGCCAGCACGCCCCAGTCCATGCCGGCCGCCGACACGGTGCGCGTCATGGTGGCGGCGATCGGCTTGGCGTTGACCGACGTCAAGGTGCGCGCCAGCAGCAGTTCAACCCAGCTGAACATGAAGCAGAAAAAGGCCGTCACACCCACGCCCGACTTGATCATCGGCAGGAAAATCTGCACGAAAAAGCGCGGAAAACTGTAGCCGTCGATATATGCCGTCTCGTCGATTTCCTTCGGCACGCCCGACATGAAGCCTTCCAGTATCCACACGGCCAGCGGCACGTTGAACACCATGTGCGCCAGCGCCACGGCCAGGTGGGTGTCCATCAGGCCGACGGTCGAATACAGCTGGAAGAACGGCACCAGGAACACGGCCGGCGGCGTCATGCGGTTGGTCAGCAGCCAGAAGAACAGGTGCTTGTCGCCGACAAAGTTATAGCGCGAGAACGCATACGCGGCCGGCAAGGCGACGGTGACCGACAGCACCATGTTCAGCGCCACATAGATCATCGAGTTGATATAGCCGCTGTACCAGGATGGATCGGTAAAGATGGTGTGGTAGTTGGCGAACGTCAGTTGCTGCGGCCACAGGCTCAACACGCCGACGATCTCCTCGTTGGTTTTCAAGGACATGTTCAACATCCAGTAGATCGGCAACATGGACGCGACCAGGAAGGCAAGCAGGATGGCGCCGCTGATTTTCTTGTTCATCATTTTTGGTCTCCCGTACCCACGCGTTGCATCCAGGTGTACAGCACGAAGCAGAACAGCAGGATGATCAGGAAGTAAATCAGCGAGAAGGCCGAGGCCGGTCCCAGGTCGAACTGCCCCACCGCCTTTTGCGTCAGGTATTGCGACAAAAAGGTGGTGGCATTGCCCGGTCCGCCACCGGTCAGCACGAACGGTTCCGTGTAGATCATGAAGCTGTCCATAAAGCGCAGCAGCACGGCGATCATCAGCACATTGCGCAATTTCGGCAGCTGGATATAGCGGAACACGGCCAGCCGCGAGGCGCCGTCGATGCGCGCCGCCTGGTAATAGGCGTCGGGAATCGCGCGCAGGCCCGCATAGCACAGCAGGGCCACCAGCGGCGTCCAGTGCCAGATATCCATCACCATCACGGTCAGCCAGGCGTCGAGCGAATTGCCGTTGTAGTTATAGGCGATGCCCAGCGCATTGAGCGTGTAGCCCATCAAGCCGATATCGCCGCGGCCAAAGATCTGCCAGATGGTGCCAACCACGTTCCAGGGGATCAGCAGCGGCAGCGCGATCAGCACCAGCGCCAGCGACGCCTTCCAGCCATCGGCCGGCATGCACAGGGCGATCAATATGCCCAGCGGAATCTGGATCGCCAGTACCGAAGCGGAGAACAGCAGCTGGCGCAGCAAGGCGCTGTGCAGGTCGCCGTCCAGCATCACCATGCGGAACCATTCGGTGCCCACAAACACTTTTTGCGTGGGACTCAAAATATCCTGCACGGAATAATTCACCACCGTCATCAGCGGCAAAATCGCGGAAAACGCCACGCACAACAGCACGGGTAAAATCAGAAACCAGGCACGGTTGTTATCGGTCTTCATCAAGCCACCCGTTTGTCGTTAAGGTAGTACAAGGTGCGTTCCCGCGGAAAGCGCAAGCGCACGGACTGGCCCGCCACCGCGTCGATGGCGCGCAGTTTGGCCGCCACCGTCACGCTGCCCAGCTGGAACTCGGCCAGGTAGTGCGTGCCCATATTGCGCACGGCCAGCACGGTGGCGGCCAGGGTATCGCCGCCAGCCTGGCCAGCGCTCACGCACTCGACAAACTCGGGCCGCACGCCCAGGGTGATCTTGCCCTGCGCTCCAGAGAGCGCCGCGCGCGCCGGTTCGGACAAGGCCAGGGACTGGCCAGCGACGCGCGCCTGGCCATCTTCGACCGTGCATTCCAGCAAATTCATGCCGGGGTTGCCGATAAAGTAGCCCACAAAAGTATGCTCGGGCGCCTCGAACAGCGCTTGCGCGCTGCCGGTCTGCACGACTTCGCCCTGCGTCATCACCACCACCTGGTCGGCAAAGGTCAGCGCTTCGACCTGGTCGTGCGTGACGTAGATCAGGGAAAGCTTCAGTTCGTGATGGATTTCCTTGAGTTTGCGGCGCAATAACCACTTCAGGTGCGGATCGATCACCGTCAGCGGTTCGTCGAACAGCACGGCCGCCACGTCGGGCCGCACCAGGCCACGGCCCAGCGAGATTTTTTGCTTGGCGTCCACCGACAGGCCGCTGGCGCGCATTTTCAGGTCGCCGGACAGTTCCAGCATCTCGGCCACCTGCTGCACGCGTTTTTTGACTTCCGCCTCTTTCCAGCCGCGATTGCGCAGCGGAAAAGCCAGGTTGTCGTGCACGGTCATGGTGTCGTAGATGACGGGAAACTGGAACACCTGCGCGATATTGCGCGCCTCGGTCGGCAGTTGCGTCACGTCCTTGCCGTCGAACAGCACCTTGCCATGCGACGGTTTCACCAGGCCGGAAATAATATTGAGCAAGGTCGTCTTGCCGCAGCCGGACGGCCCCAGCAAGGCATAGGCGCCGCCGTCCTGCCAGCTCATGCTCATCGGCCGCAGCGCGTAGTCGGCCGGTGCGGAAGGGTTCGGCTTGTAGGCGTGCGCCAGGTCCACCAGTTCAATGCGCGCCATCTCAAGCCCCTCCTTGTGGCGCAAACAGCAGGCCGCCATCGGCGCCAAAGATGAACAGCGATTGCGGCTGGCAATACACAGTGCAGGCGCTGCCGATGTCGAGGTTGTGCACGCCGCCCAGTTGCGCCACCAGCGCCAGGGCGCCGCGCCGCGCGTGGACATAGGTTTCCGAGCCGCTGATTTCGGCCAGGTCCACCTGCGCCGCGATCGCCAGGTCGTTCGGTGACTGCGGCGCCAGGTGCAGGCTGTGGGCGCGCACGCCGAGAGTGATTTGCCGCTGGCCAACCAGTGCCGCCAGTTGCTGTTGGCTCAAGGGAATCGACAGGCCATCGGCGGCCTGTGCCACGCCTTGCGCGTCGAGCCGGGCGTCGATCAGGTTGATCGGCGGATCGCTGAAGGTGCGCGCCACGGCGATGCTGTTGGGCGCATTGAAGACGTCGAGCGTGCGGCCCTGCTGCAGCAAGCGGCCTTCGTGCAGCACCGCCACATGGCCGCCCAGCTGCAGCGCTTCGAGCGGCTCGGTGGTGGCGTAGACCACGGTGGTGCTGCCGCTGGAAAACAGTTCCGTCAGTTCGCGGCGCAATTCCTCGCGCAGCTTGTAGTCGAGATTGACCAGTGGTTCGTCGAGCAGCAGCAGGGAGGCATCCTTGATCAGGGCGCGGCCCAGCGCCGTGCGCTGCTGCTGGCCGCCCGACAACTCGCCTGGCCGGCGTTCCAGGTAGGGCGTGATATGCAGGCGCTCGGCCAGCGCCAGCACCTTGCCGCGGATCTGCGCTTCCGGCTCCTTGCGCAGGCGCAGGGGCGACGCCATATTGTCGTAGACGGAAAAAGCGGGGTAATTGATGAATTGCTGGTAGACCATGGCCAGGTTGCGCCGGCTGACGGGCATGCCCGTCACGTCGACGCCATCGGCCACCACCTTGCCGGAGGTGGGCTTGTCCAGCCCCGCCATCACGCGCATCAGGGTGGTCTTGCCGGCACGCGTAGTGCCCAGCAGCACATTGATGGCGCCCGGCACCAGCGCCAGCGACATCGGATACAGATAAGTGTCAGCACCCTGCTGCTTGCTGATCTCGCTCAAGTCAAGTTGCACGTCGTCTCCTCCAGGTATGGTCGCCGCGCCCTCTGTCGGGGCATGGTCGCTTGCCGCTTGCTACTGCTACGTATTGCTACAGGGGATGCGCCGCCAGCCAGGCATCGAGCAGCTGCTCCGTACCGGCCGGCAAATGCAAGCCCAGCTTGGAGCGCCGCCACAAGATGTCGGCGGCGCTGACGGCCCATTCATGGCGCCGCAAATAATCGACCTCGGCCGCGTACAGCCCGCTGGCCACCTCCTCGCCCATCTGCGCCACGCTGGCGCGCCCGTCGAGCAGCGCATGGATGCGCGTGCCATAGGCGCGCGCGTAACGCGCCACCAGTTTGGCCGGCAGCCAGCCATACTGGCGCTGCAAGCCGTCGACAAAGGCGCCAAACTCGCGCACCGCGCGGTTGTCGGGCACCTTGCCGAACACGTCGCCACCGGGCAGGCAGGCTTGCGCCGTCCAAGACCCTCGCTTGTTTTCGAGCAAGGGCGCCAGCAGGTCGACCGCTTCTTCCGCCAGCTTGCGGAAGGTGGTGATCTTGCCGCCGAAAATGCTCAGCAGCGGCGCGCCATCACGGTCCAGCTCGAAGCGGTAATCGCGCGTCACGGCTTTGGCTTGCGCCGACGCATCTTCGACCAGCGGCCGCACGCCGGAATACGTCCAGACCACGTCGGCAGGCACGATGGGCTTGCTGAAATAGTAACTGGAAAGTTGGCATAAGTAACTAATTTCCGCCTCGTCGATCGTAACTTTCCCGCTGTCGCCCTGGTAATCGAGATCGGTGGTGCCGATCAGGGTGAAATCGTTCTCGTAAGGAATCGCAAACACGATGCGCCCGTCCGGGTGCTGAAAGATATAAGCGTGATCATGCTCGAACAGGCGCTTGACGACGATATGGCTGCCCTTGATCAGGCGCAAATGGCGGCCCTGGGCGGTGGGCGCCGCCTGCTTCAGGAAGTCGGCCGTCCACGGGCCGGTGGCGTTGACCACGCTGCGCGCGCGCACCTGCACCGTGCCGCCATCGCCTTGCTGCAGGCTGGCCTGCCAGTGATCGGCCTCGCGCACCAGCTTGGCGCAGCGCGTGCGCGTCAGGACCGTGGCGCCCTTCTCCTTCGCATCAAGGGCGTTGAGCAGCACCAGGCGGGCGTCGTCGACCCAGCCGTCGGAGTAGACAAAACCGCGCTTGAACTGCGGCTTCAAGGGCTGGCCGGCCGCATGGCGGTTCAGGGTGATGCTGCTGGAGGCCGGCAGCAGTTCACGTTTCGCCAGCATATCGTACAGAAACAGGCCGGCACGGATCAGCCAGGCCGGGCGCTGGCCCTGGGCATGCGGCATCACGAAACGCAGCGGCCACATGATGTGGGGCGCCGAGCGCAGCAGCACTTCGCGCTCGATCAGGGCCTTGCGCACCAGACCGAATTCATAATATTCGAGGTAGCGCAGGCCGCCGTGGATCAGCTTGGTCGAAGCGGACGAGGTATGCGACGCCAGGTCATCCTTTTCGCACAGCACCACCGACAGGCCGCGCCCCGCCGCATCGCGCGCGATCCCGGCGCCATTGATGCCGCCGCCGACCACCAGCAGATCGCATTCCATCCTCGTGCTCGCCTGTGCTGCCACCATCAAAACTCCATGTCGTTGTAATCAATAAAGATATAATTCATATGCCAGATGAATAAGATTACGCCAGAATACGAACTCATGGCAACATATTTTCATCATTACCTGTTCGTTTCTGTTCGTTTATAAAGAAAGAATGCACCATGATCCTCAATCCCCGCCAGCGCAGCCTGCTCGACGCCGTGCGCCAGCACCTGACCGTGTCGGTCGAAGAACTGGCCCAGCAATTGAAAGTGACGCCGCAGACCGTGCGCCGCGACGTCAAGCAGATGGAGGAAGCGCGGCTGCTGGCCCGCTACCATGGCGGCGTCGGCCTGCCCTCGTCGGTGGAAAACATCGATTACAGCCAGCGCCAGGTACTCAACAGCGAAGCGAAGCGCCGCATCGCCGCCGCCGTCGCGCTGCAGGTGCCGCATGGCTGTTCGCTGCTGATCAATATCGGCACCACCACCGAGGAAGTGGCGCGCGCGCTGGGCCAGCACACGGGCTTGCACGTGGTGACCAACAACCTCAACGTGGCCGCCATCCTGGCCGACAATCCCGGCTGCGAAGTGATCGTCGCCGGCGGCGTGGTGCGCGGACGCGACCGCGGCATCGTCGGCGAAGCCACCATCGACTTCATCCGCCAGTTCAAGGTCGATATCGGCATCATCGGCATTTCCAGCATCGACGAGGACGGCAGCCTGCGCGACTTCGACGCGCGCGAAGTGAAGGTGGCGCAAGCCATCATCGAGCAGTCGCGCGAAGTGTGGCTGGTGGCCGACCAGCACAAGTTCGGCCGCAAGGCCCTGGTGCGCCTGGCCGACCTGGCCCAGGTCGACATGTTGTTTACCGACGCCCCGCCGCCGGCGCTGTTTGCCCAGGTCTTGCGCGACGCCGCCGTCAAGCTGGTGGTGGCCGGCTGAGGTTCTGAGGTCCTTTCCGGGCAGGAAAATGGCGGTGCAATGCCGCCATGTGTGGACAATCTCACTTAACGCAATGAAATAGTTAGCAAAACCCAAAAATCCTGTTACCATTGAGGCAACAAGAGTTGGTTTTTTAATCTTCCTCTCTGGCAACACTATTGCATGCTTGCCATGACTGGTCGCGACGGTAGCGGAAGGAAGAAAAACTTGTGGCGCAGCGCTCTCCCGGCAACGGCGGGAACGCCGCCTCCCGCACGCATACCGACAACCATGCACTCGACCGCAAGCGCCCCGACCCTGCCCGATGCTGCCCAGTGAAGGAAAACAGATGAACCACAATATTGAATCGGCCACCATGCCGGCCCCCGCCAGTGCCACCAACGCGGCCAATGCGGCCAGCGTCAGCGAGCTGGAAGCCCACCTGGGCTACTGGCTGCGTTTTGTTTCCAACCATGTGTCGCACAGCTTCCAGAAAAAAGCCGAAGCCAATGGCGTGACGGTGTCCGAATGGGTGGTGCTGCGCGAAATGTTCCGCCTCGGCTGCACCTCGCCCACCGTGCTGGCGCAAGTGGCCGGCATGAGCAAGGGCGCCGTCTCGAAACTGATCGACCGCCTGGAAGGCAAGGGCATGGTCAGCAAATCGATCCTGCTGGCCGACCGCCGCCAGCACTCGATCGAGCTGACCAGCGAAGGCGAAGCGCTGGTGCCGGTGCTGGCTGGCATGGCCGACCAGAACGACGAGGAATTCTTCGGCCAGTTGCCGCCGGAATTGCGCGAGAACCTGCTGGTGGCGATGAAGGAAGTGGCGCGCACGCACCAGCTCAAGAGCGAGCCGCTGAACTAGACGCTGCCGTCCATCAAGGCCACGCCATCGCGGCCCTGGCCCTTGGCCTGGTACAGCGCCTGGTCCGCCAGGTTCAGCAGTTGTTCCGGCGTCAGCTCGCCTTCGTGGTAGATGGCGATGCCGATGCTGGTGGTCACGCTCAAAGGGCCGCTGTCCAGCGCGAACGGCACACGGATGGCGTCGACGATCTTGGCGCCGATCTGGCGCACTTCCGCCGCACTCCTGACGCCCTCGAACACGATCACGAACTCGTCGCCGGCCAGGCGCGCCACCAGGTCGCTGGCGCGCACGCTGCGCAGCAAGCGCTGGGCAAATTACTTGAGCACTTCGTCGCCGGCCTGGTGGCCCAGGCTGTCGTTGATCGCCTTGAAGCGGTCGATATCGAGATAGGCCAGCGCCATCGACGCATCCGCCGCTTGCGCGCGCGCCATGGTTTGCGCCAGGTGTTCGTCGAAACGGCGCCGGTTGGCGATGCCCGTCAGGGTATCGGTGCCGGCGGCGAAGCGCAGCGCCGACTGCACCGCCTTGACCTTGGTGATTTCATGGATCAGGCCATACACGCCGATCACCACGCCACGCTCGTCGACGTCGGGCACGTAGCTGGTCTGGAAGGCGCGGCCGTTGCCGGCGCGCTCGGGTGCGCCGTCATCGACCGTGAATTCATATTCCACCTCCTCGCCGGCAAACGCGCGCCGCAGGTACTGCTCGCGCAGCTGATAGGCCGCTTCGCCCAGCACCTCGCTGATCGAGCGCATCATGCCCTCCTTGGCCGAGATGCCGAACCATTTTTCAAACGTGGCGTTGATGAACTGGTAGCGGTGTTCGCGGTCGATATACACGATCACCACCGGCACGTGATCGGTCAGCAGTTTCAAGCGCCGTTCGCTGTCGCGCGTCTGTGTCTCGGCCAGTTCGCGTTCGGCCACCAGGGTATAGAAATCGCGGCTCAAGTCGCCGATCTCGTCGCGCCGCTCGATCTGCAGCGCCTCGATGCCGAGCCGGTGGCGGCGGATCTGGTGCACCTGGCTGCGCAGGCGTTCGAGCGGACGCAGCAGGCGCAATACCACGCGCCAGCCGGCCAGGCCCGCCAGCGCCGCCAGCACCAGCGCCGCCAGCAAGATCTTGCTGCGGATGGCGCGCAGCGGCGCGAAGGCATCGCGCGTGGGGTAGACCGAGGCCAGTATCCAGCCGGTGCTGGCGATGCGATGGTAGGCAAACAGGGCGTCGTCGCCATGGCTGGTCTTGCCCGCCATCGCCCCTTGGAAGCCTTGCATGGCGCTGCGGGTCGGCACGCTGGGCGGGCACAGCGCGCCGATATGGCGCATGATCAGCGACTTGTCGGGATGCTCGATGACGATGCCCTGTTCCGTCATGATGTACAGATGGCCGCCCGGTCCCGGCTTGAGCGCGTCGAGCCGGCCCAGGAAATCGGGCTGGCGCAAGTTGACGCTGGCCGCCAGCACCAGGCGCACCTGGCCGCGCGCATCGAACACGGGTTGCGTGACGACGACGATGGGCATGCCGGAGATGCTGCCTTGCAGCGGCTCGGAAATGACCGAGCGCTTCTGTTGCAAGGTCTGCGTGAAATACGGGCGGTCCTTGACCGTCGTGCCGGCGCGCGGCTTGACCGGGCCCAGGCTTGCCAGCACGCTGCCGTCGAGACCGACCAGGCCGGCCGTGAAAAACTCCTTGCCCAGCACCGTCTGGGCAGACAGGAAGCGCTGCAGGCCGGCCGGGTCATGCACGTCCTGCGCGGCCAGGCTGTCGGCCATCACGCGCAGCACATCGCGCTTGGTCGCCAGCTCTTCATCGATGAACACGGCGGCGCTGGCCAGCGAGGCATATTGCTGCTGGCCCGTCACGCCGCGCATGTCGCGTTCGGCCACGGCCAGGGTCGCCAGCGCCAGCAGCGCGACGGCGCCCAGCACCAGCAGGAAGACAACCACGCTCATGCGCGCCTTCAGGCTGGCGGGCAGGGTTTTGCCGATGCTCTTGCGTAGTCTCGTTTTCATGGAATCAGGGGTCCGGGACTTCCTGGCGCTGCGCCCCTGCTATCGTCGTCGCCAGTCCTGGCGCGTGCGCCAGCAGGCAAAAAATAATATTGCTTTACGATATGATACCAAATTGTCCATACCCATGGGCGACACGGGCAGACTTACAACAGGGTCGCATGCGCCAGCAGATGGCGGTACAACTGGCCGGCCGAGTCCTCCAGCGCCTGTTGCTGGGTATCGAGCGTCAGTGCCGGCGACAGCGGCGCTTCATAGGGGGCGGAGACGCCCGTGAATTGCGGAATCTGGCCGGCGCGGGCGCGCGCATACAGGCCCTTGGGATCGCGCGCTTCGCACACCTGCACCGGCGTGCTGACATGCACTTCGATGAAGTGGGCGGCGCCAATGATGGCGGCGGCCATGGCGCGGTCGGCGCGGTTGGGCGAAATCAGGGCAGCGATCACCACCAGCCCCGCCTCGTTCATCAGGCGCGCCACTTCGGCCGTGCGGCGGATGTTTTCATGCCGGTCCTGCGGCGTGAAGCCCAGGTCGCGGTTCAGGCCATGGCGCAGCAGGTCGCCATCGAGCACCGTGACGGCCCGCCCATCGGCCTTCAGGCGCCCCGCCAGCGCCCCGGCAATGCTGGTCTTGCCGGCGCCGCTCAATCCCGTCAGCCAGACCGTGGCCGCCCTGCTTTGTGCTTGCTTCATCTGCTCTCCTGTCGTGACAGGAAATATAACAAAGCAGGAACAAAAAAGACAGCTTATGCCGTAGTGCCGTTCAGTTAGCGTCCCTACGCTCCCGGCAAACCTGCAAAACGGATTAAAAACCCGGTCGCCCGCACAGACACACCGGGCCAAGCGAGCCTGAAAAATGTCGAGGGCAAGGCGCAGCGACGAAGACAGTACGCATGTACGGCGAGGAGCTGCAACGCCGCCATCGGCATTTTCTCAGGCGCGCGTCTCCGGCACGCCATTTTTACGTTTCTAATTCTTACGCATTGACATGCGTCTGACAGCTTAACTGAACGGCATTACAGCCTATGCCGCGCGCTCGGCCAGCGCTTCGGCCGCCACCACCGCGATCAGCTGGCGTATCTCTGGCACGCAGGAACCGCAATTGCCGCCCGCCTTGACGCAGGCCGTCACCTGCGCCGTCGTCGTCAGATGATCCTTGCGGATGGCGTCGCAGATCGTGTTGCGGCCCACGCCAAAACACGAGCACACGGTGGGGCCGGCATCGGCGCCCTTTGTAATCGGCTGGCCCAGCAGCACGCCGGCACGGTCCGCCGCGTCGAGCTGCGCGTGCGCGAACAGGCCGGCCAGCCAGGCGCGCGACGGCAGGTCCGGGCGTGGCGACACATACACGCATTGCGCAATGCGCCCCTCTTCCAGGTGCACCGCGCGGTAAACGCCCGCGCTGGCGTCGGCATAATCGAGCCAGTCGGCATCAAGATCCGTCACGCCCAGCAAATCGCGCGCCCAGCCGGCCAGGTCGTCGAGACGGGTGCGCCCGGCCAGCTCGTAGCGCAGGAATTGCTCGCCCTGCACCCGCGTCCAGTGCGCCACGCCGTCCAGCTTCAAGGGCGCGCGGCTCAATACAAACGCATGCCAGTGCACGCGGAACTGTTCGATGCGAACCGGCGTATGCTTGAATTCCGGTTCGCCCGAGACCGGATCGACCACCGGGTTGACGACGGCGCCCACGCGCGCGTCGGACGCATTGGCGTCGCTCCAGTGGATCGGCACGAAGACCTGGCCGCGCGCGATGCCGCCGCCATGCACCACGCGCGCCACCATCGCGCCCCAGCGGCTGGAGATGCGCGCCAGCTCGCCTTCGCGCACGCTGTACAGCAGCGCGTCCTGCGGGTGGATGTCGATGAACGATTCGGCGATATGGCCGGACAATCGGGCCGCCTTGCCGGTGCGCGTCATGGTGTGCCACTGGTCGCGCACCCTGCCGGTATTGAGCACCAGCGGAAAATCCTCGTCCGGCAGGTGGTGCGGCGCACGCGGCGCGGTGGCAATAAAGCGCGCGCGCCCGTCAGGATGGGCGTAGCGGCCGTCGCCGAACAATCGTGGCTGGTGTTGTGGCCATTGCTGCGGCGCCAGCTCCTCGTACTGCGCCGCGTCCAGCGCCACCAGGTGCGACAGATTGAACAGGCGCGCCAGCTCGCCCTCGTTGCGGAAGGTGGACAGGCGCGCATGCTCGTCGAAAATCGCTTGCGGCGAGGTGAAATCAAAACCGTCGTAGCCCATGCACGTGGCCACCTGGCATATTGCCCACCAGTCGGCGCGCGCTTCGCCCGGCGCCGGCAGAAAGGCGCGCTGGCGCGAGATGCGGCGCTCGGAATTGGTCACCGTGCCGTCTTTTTCACCCCAGCCCAAAGCCGGTAGCAGCACGTCCGCGTAAGCATTGGTATCGGACTGCGCGCTGATGTCGGACACCACCACCAGTTCGCATTGGTCCAGCGCGCGGCGCACCTGATCGGCGTCCGGCATGCTGACCAGCGGATTGGTGGCGATGATCCACACGGCTTTGACGGTGCCCGCCTCGATGGCCTGGAACAGCTCGACCGCTTTCAGGCCCGGCTTGCCGGCGATGGCGGGCGAATCCCAGAAGGTCTGCACGGCTTCGCGGTGCCGTGGCTTGTCCAGGTCCAGGTGGGCCGCCAGCATGTTTGCCAGGCCGCCCACTTCGCGCCCGCCCATGGCGTTCGGCTGGCCCGTCAGCGAGAACGGCCCCATGCCGGGCTGGCCGATGCGCCCCGTCGCCAGGTGACAGTTGATGATGCTGTTGACCTTGTCGGTGCCGCTCGACGACTGGTTCACCCCCTGCGAATAGGCGGTGACGACCTTGCGCGTGGCCGCAAAATCGCGGTAGAACGCCAGCAGCGCCTGCGGGTCGACCTTGCAGATTTTCGCCACCTGCAAGGGGTCGGCACAGTCGACATGGGCGGCCGCCAGGGCTTCATCGAGACCGCTGCTGTGCCGCGTGACGAAATCGTCGGCGATCACGCCCTCTTTCGCCAGATGGCACAGCAGGCCGTTGAACAGCCACACATCGGTGCCGGGTTTGACGGGCAGGTGCAGGTCGGCCAGCTCGCAGGTGGCGGTGCGGCGCGGGTCGATCACCACCAGTTTCATCTGTGGCCGGCTTTCCTTGATGCGCGCGATGCGCTGGAACAGGATGGGGTGACACCAGGCCGTGTTCGAGCCCACCAGCACCACCATGTCGGCCAGTTCCAGGTCCTCGTAGCAGCCCGGCACGATGTCTTCGCCGAACGCGCGCTTGTGGCCGGCCACCGCCGACGACATGCACAGGCGCGAATTGGTGTCGATATTGGCGCTGCCGACATAGCCTTTCATCAGCTTGTTGGCGACATAATAATCTTCCGTCAGCAGCTGGCCCGAGACATACAACGCCACCGCATCGGGACCGTGTTCATCGATAATCGCGCGCAGGCCGCCGGCGACCTTGTCAAGCGCGTTATCCCAGGAAACCCGCGCCAATACTCCGTTGTCGCGTACCTGCGGGTAAAGCAATCGCTGATCGAGATCGACGGTATCGCCCAGGGCCGAGCCCTTCACGCACAGCCGGCCCAGGTTGGCCGGATGGCTGGCGTCGCCGGCGATGCGGATCGCCCCATCGGGCAGGCGCGTCGCTTCGACGCCGCAGCCGACGCCGCAATAAGGGCAAGTGGTTTTCACGGGCGTGCAGGTCGTCATGGGAGTTTTCCAGTCAGGCAGCCAGGTCGCACAAGGCCTGGCCAAACAAAAGGTGCGAGCGCAGGCGGCTGATGTCGCTGCGCTTCTGTATCAGGTCGAAATACCACGGGCCGTCCTGCACCTCGCCATACAGCACGGCGCCAGCCAGGCGGTTGCCCTGCACCACCAGGCGCTTGTAAACGCCGCGGCGCGGATCGCGCAGCACCAGGTCTTCGCTGCCCTCGCCGCCGATAATGTCGCCGGCCGAATACAGGTCGATGCCGGTCACTTTCAGTTTCGTCGCGCTGGCCTGCTGCACATAGCGGCGGTGCCCGGCGCCGGCAAGATGCGCGCCGCAGACGCGCGCCTGTTCCCAGATCGGTGCCACCAGGCCGAACGTGGCGCGCCGGTGCTGCACGCATTCGCCGACGGCATACACGCGCGGATCGTAAGTTTGCAGGCAGTCGTCGACGACGATGGCGCGCTCGCAGTGCAGGCCGGCTTCCCTGGCCAGCATGATATTGGGCCGCACGCCGGCCGTCATCACCACCAGGTCGGCCGGGATGCTGCTGCCGTCAGCAAAACGCACGCCCTGCACGCGCCCGGTGCCGAGGATTTCGGCCGTCTGCGCCTGCATCAGAAAACGCAGGCCTCGCGCTTCCAGTGCCGTTTTCAACAACATCGAGGCCGGGGCATCGAGCTGCTGGTTCATCAGGCTGCCGCTCATGTGGACCACGGTGACGTCCATGCCCTGGCGCTGCAGGCCGTTGGCCGCTTCCAGTCCCAGCAGGCCACCGCCGATCACCACCGCGTGGCGGTGCTCGCGCGCCGCGCGCAGCATGGTGTCGACGTCGTCGATATCGCGAAAGCCGATCACGCCTGGCAGTTCATGGCCCGGCACCGGCACGATGAATGGCGTGGAGCCGGTCGCCAGCAGCAGGCGGTCATAGCTCACCTTGATGCCCGACAGCGATTGCACGGTGCGCGCCTTGCGGTCGATGCGCACCACCGGGTCGCCCGCATGCAGGGTGATGCCGTTCTGCGCATACCACTCGCGCGTGTGCAGCATGATGTCATCCACCGTCTTTTCGCCAGCCAGCACCGGCGACAGCAAAATGCGGTTGTAATTGCCGTGCGGCTCGGCGCCGAAGACGGTGATGTCGTACAGGTCCGGGGCCAGTTTCAGCAATTCCTCCACCGTGCGCATGCCGGCCATGCCGTTGCCGACCACCACCAAGGATGGCCGGGCGTTGGCATTGACTGCGGCATTCACAGCGCCACCCACACCATGCCGCCGAACACGCGCGTTGGCCAGGCGGCCACCGAATGCTCGGGCGCTTCGATGCACTCGCCCGTGTGCAGGTCGAAATGCTGCTTGTAGATAGGCGAGGCGACCACGATGCGCTCCCCTAAACTGCCCACCAGGCCGCGCGACAGCACCGAGGCGCCCGCGTTCGGGTCGACATTATCGATGGCGAAGATCTTCGGGCTGCTGTCGCCGATGCGGAAGACGGCCACATGGCGGCCCTTCAGCAGCGCGCACACGCCCGTGTCGGGCACGATATCGTCGAGCTGGCAGATGGCCATCCAGTTGTCGGCGGTGACGCCGGAAAGTTCGTTAATCGCGTTCATGAATCAAGCCTCCACGGCAAGGATGGGGATCACGGTACTGCGGCGTTCAAGTTCGGTGGCGGGACGGATCTGGCCGCGCTCTTCGACAAACACCACGTTTTCATCGTTCTTGTCGCTGTTGACGAAATGGCGGAAACGCTGGCGCACGGCCGGGTCGTTGACGGCCATCTTCCACTCGCACGCATAGGTGTCGACCACGTGCTGCATGTCCGCTTCGAGTTCGGCGCCCAGGCCCAGGCTGTCGTCGATGATCACGCGCTTCAGGTAATCGAGGCCGCCTTCGAGATTGTCGCGCCACACGCTGGTGCGCTGCAGGCGGTCGGCCGTGCGCACATAGAACATCAGAAAGCGGTCGACATAGCGCACCAGGGTGGCTTCATCAAGATCGGATGCGATCAGTTCGGCATGGCGCGGCTTCATGCCGCCATTGCCGCACACGTACAGATTCCAGCCTTTTTCGGTGGCGATCAGGCCGATATCCTTGCCTTGCGCTTCGGCGCATTCGCGGGTGCAGCCGGACACGCCGAACTTGATCTTGTGCGGCGTGCGCAAGCCCTTGTAGCGGTTTTCCAGTTCGATTGCAAAGCCCACGCTGTCGGCCACACCGTAACGGCACCAGGTCGAGCCGACGCACGATTTCACCGTGCGCAGCGACTTGCCGTAGGCGTGGCCCGACTCGAAACCGGCCGCGATCAGTTCTTCCCAGATCGCCGGCAGCTGATCCACGCGCGCGCCGAACAGGTCGACCCGCTGGCCGCCCGTGATCTTGGTGTACAGGCCGTATTTTTTCGCCACCGTGCCGACCGCGATCAGGCCATCGGCCGTCACTTCGCCGCCGGCCATGCGCGGCACCACCGAATACGTGCCGTCCTTCTGGATATTGCCGAGAAAATAATCGTTGCTGTCCTGCAGGCTGGCATGCACGGGCGTGAGCACGAAATCGTTCCAGCAAGAGGCCAGGATATTGGCCGCCAAAGGCTTGCACACGTCGCAACCGAGACCGTGGCCGTGCGCGGCCAGCAGCGCATTGAAACTGCGGATCTTGCCGACCCGGACCAGGTGGTGCAGCTCCTGGCGCGTGTAGGCAAAGTGTTCGCAGACATGGTTGTTGACAGCCATGCCCTGCTTCTTCATTTCCGCCTTCATGATCTGCGTCACCAGCGGCACGCAGCCGCCGCAGGCGGTGCCGGCTTTCGTGCAGGACTTCAAAGCGCCGATGGTGGTGGCGCCATCGGCCACCGCCGCGCACAGCGCTCCCTTCGAGACGTCATTGCACGAGCAGATCTGCGCGCCATCGGGCAAGGCGTCCACGCCCAGGCCCACCTTCTGCTGGCCGTCCGCCTGCGGCAGGATCAGGAATTCTGGCGACTCGGGCAGTTCGATCTTGTTGAGCATCATCTGCAACAGGGTGCCGTATTCGCTGGCGTCGCCCACCATCACGCCGCCGAGCAGGTATTTGCCGCAGTCGGAGACGACGATCTTCTTGTAGATCTGCTTGCGCTCGTCCATGAACTGGTAGGAGCGGCTGCCCGGCGCGTTGCCGTGCGGGTCGCCCAGGCTGGCCACGTCCACGCCCATCAGCTTCAACTTGGTGCTCATGTCGGCGCCCTTGAACGACGCCTCGCCCTCCTCCTGCAGCACATGGCGCGCCGCGATGCGGGCCATTTCGTAGCCAGGCGCCACCAGGCCGAAGATCAGCCCGCCCCACAGCGCGCATTCGCCGATGGCGTAGATGTCCGGGTCGGAGGTGACGCAGCTGTCGTCGATGGCGATGCCGCCGCGCGGGCCCACTTCCAGGCCGCAGGCGCGCGCCAGCTCGTCACGCGGGCGAATGCCGGCCGAGAAGACGATCATGTCCGCTTCCAGGTGGCTGCCGTCGGCAAACTGCATGCGGTGCGTGGCCGCCTCGCCGTCGACGATGGCCAGCGTGTTCTTTTGCGTGTGGACGGTGACGCCAAGTTCCTCGATCTTGCGGCGCAGCACGCGCGCGCCGCCTTCATCGACCTGCACCGCCATCAGGCGCGGCGCGAATTCCACCACGTGGGTCTCGAGTTTCAGGTCGCGCAGCGCTTTTGCGCATTCCAGGCCCAGCAGCCCCCCGCCGATCACCACGCCGGTCCTGGATTTGTCGCCCCAGGCCAGCATCGCTTCCAGGTCTTCGATGGTGCGGTAGACGAAGCAGCCGTCGCGGTCCTTGCCCGGCAGCGGCGGCACGAACGGGGTCGAGCCGGTGGCGAAGACCAGCTTGTCGTAGGCGAGGAGCTCGCCGGTGCTGACGGTGACGGTTTTCGCCGCCCGATCGACCGCGATGGCACGCGCATTCAACTTCAACGCCACATTGCCCCGGTCGAAAAAGC
Source organism: Janthinobacterium sp. PSPC3-1 (assembly GCF_049896105.1). Classification (NCBI taxonomy): domain Bacteria; kingdom Pseudomonadati; phylum Pseudomonadota; class Betaproteobacteria; order Burkholderiales; family Oxalobacteraceae; genus Janthinobacterium; species Janthinobacterium sp. PSPC3-1. The sequence goes on from NZ_JAFCTQ010000030.1 coordinate 26,307, forward strand.
CGGGCGCCACCAGCGACAGGTCGTCCGCCGATTTGCCACTGAAAAACTCGGACAGGTGCACACGGTCGTAGGCCGGGCGCGGCTCTTCGCACAGTACCGTCACCGACAAACGCGTATTGTTTTCCAGCGCCAGGCGTTCGAGGAATTTATGCCCGACCATGCCATGGCCCAGGACGACGATTTTCAGGGGGTTGCTCATCTTCTTCTCCTCAGGCCGCAGCCATCTTCGATTCGGCTGTGCTACTGGTAAAACGCACGGCAATGGCACACAGCGCCGACACCACCACCAGCACGCTCAAAATGATCAGGGTCTGGCGGATATCGCCGGTGCCCTTCATCAGGAAACCGGCCGCCACCGCACCGACATTGCCGCCGGCGCCGATAATGCCGGCCACGCCGCCCAGCGCCTTGCTGTCGATAAACGGCACCAGCGCATAGGTGGCGCCGCAAGCCATATGGGTGAACAGGCCAAACACCAGCATGGCGATCACGGCCCAGGTGACGCTGTCGACCTTGGCGAACCACAGCAGGCCCACGCCTTCGCCGATCATCAGCATGAACAGCAGGGTGACGCGGCTGTTCAGGTTGCCGCGCAGCGCCAGCTTGTCGGACATCCAGCCACCCAGGGCGCGGGCAAACAGGGCCAGCAGGCCAAAGCTGCCGGCGGCCAGGCCAGCCGATTTCAGGGACAGGCCGAAATGGTCGACGTAGTAGACGGCGGCGATATTGTGGATAAAGATTTCGATGCCGAAGCAGGCGCCGTAGGTAACGAACAGCAGCCACACGCGGTAGTTGGCGCTGGCGGCCTTGAAGCTGGCCCAGCCGCCCTTTTTGCCGCCTTCGATGGCGATGCCGGCCTTGCGCAGGTCCGAGTAATTGCCTTCCGGGCAGTCCTGCGTAAAGCGCCAGTACAGGGCGGCCATCACCAGCATCAGCACGCCCGGCACCAGCAGCGCCACGCGCCAGCCCAGCGATTCGGACACGCCCAACATCACCAGTGCGCCCAGCATCAGCGGCATCAGCGCCTGCGCCGCACCGCCGCCCGCATTGCCCCAGCCGGCGGCGGCCGCATTGGCCGTGCCGACCACGCGCGGCGCGAACATCACCGAGGTGTGGTACTGGGTGATGACAAAACTCGCACCGACCGCGCCGATGCCGAGGCGGAAGAACAGGAAGCTTTCATAACTTTGCGAAGCGGCCACGCCCAGCACGGGAATCGCGCCCAGCAGCAGCAGGCCGGTATAGGTCTTGCGCGGACCGTAGCGGTCGCACATGGGGCCGACGATCAGGCGCACCAGGATGGTGATGGCGACGGCGGCGATATTGATATTGGCCACCTGCGCCAGCGACAGGCCGAACTCGCCCTTGATGATGGGCATCAGCGGCGCGCAGGCGAACCAGGCGAAAAAGCAGACGAAGAACGCCATCCAGGTCAGGTGGAAGGCGCGCATGGGTGGCGTGGCGAGGGAAAAGAGGGTGATGCTGGTAGCTTTGCTGGCCATGATGGTTCCCGAAGTATCCCGTTAGAAAAACAAAAACGGCGCCCGCTCCCACCGATCATGAAATCAGTTTGAGCGGACGCCGTTGTCCATGGTGGTCCGTCGTTGGACCGTTGTTTGTTCAGGGGATCGCCGTTGATCCGTTTCTATTCTTTAGCAAGCGCCGTGCCAGGTTTTCCCAGGGGCTGGCGTATCAAATGCAGCCCGTTTGCGCCCTGTCATGGCATATCGCGGTGCAGCATTGCCACTTCGTGGTGCATGAGGGGAACCGAAACATGGCAGAGCTTGTCTAAATACTACTGGAGTCATCCCGATGGAGGCGATCATGCCTGGACGATGGCGGCAAATGGTGGCCGGTGCCGCGTGTGCGCTGGCCTTTTCGGTGATGTCCTGGCCCGCGCAGGCGGCCGAACCGAAGGAACACAGCGAACTGGAAGCGACCGTGGCCGCGCCGTTCCACGCGGCAGCGGCACAGCGCCGCACGCAGGCGCGCACGTTTGTCGTGCAGCTGGACCATCCCGATGGCGCAAGCACGCATGGCATCGACTGGAACTTGACCTTGTCCGGTCCAGGCCCGCAGGGGTTGCTGCGCCGCAGCTGGTCGGGGCGGCAAGTTCTGGATGGCGGCAGCGCCACCTTGCGCCTGCACTGGGACGGCCGCGGCAGCGATGGCCGCCGCGCGCCGGCAGGCCTGTACGAGCTGCGCCTGGTGGCGGGCAGCGGCGACGATATTGTGGAGCAGCAATGGCAGATCGCCGTCGACCGTGGCGCGCCGGCCTCGTCGCGCATGGCCGCCATGGCGTCCATGTCCACACCAAAGGTCGACAACACCTTCCCCTATCGCGTCGTCTACGCCAACCTGCACAGCCAGACCCGCCACAGCGACGGCGGCGCCGCGACGGGTGCCTGCAAGGGCGCGCAGGAGCCGCAATCGGCGCCCTATGGCCCGCTCGACGCCTACCGCTATGCGCAACAGCATGGGCTGGACGTGCTGCTCACTTCCGAGCACAACCATATGTATGACGGTTCGGACGGCACCAATGCGGCGGCCGAGCCGTTCGATGCGATCGCCCTGTACCACGCCGGCCTGGCCGAAGCGGCCGCCTACACCACGGCCCACCCCGGCTTCCTGGCCCTGTACGGCATGGAATGGGGCGTGATCAACAAGGGCGGCCACCTGAACATCTTCAACAGCGAGCAGTTGCTGGGCTGGGAAAAAAATGGCCGTGGACAATTGCTGGCGGAAATCAACACGCCGAAAGGCGATTATGCCGGCCTGTACACCCTGATGCGCGAGCGCGGCTGGCTGGGCCAGTTCAACCACCCGGCCCGTTCGGGCCAGTTCCTGGTGGGTGGCGAGCCGCTCGGCTTTACGCCCGATGGCGATGCCGCCATGGTGTTGTGCGAAGTGATGAACACCTCGGCTTTTTCCACCAACGAGCAGGAAACGGAAACCCGGCGCAGCAATTTCGAGGCGGCCTGCAACAAGGCCCTGGCGGCCGGCTACCACCTGGCCTTCAGCAGCAACCAGGACAATCACTGCGCCAACTGGGGCGCCGCCTACGGCAACCGCACCGCCATCTTGATCGATCGCGACGCCGCCCTGTCGCGCGAGAGCCTGTTCGAAGCCCTGCGCGCGCGGCGCGTGTTTGCCACCATGGACAAGCATGCGCGACTGATCTTCACGGCCAACGGCAGGATGATGGGCGAACGCTTCGACAATCGCGGCCCCTTGCAACTGGCCGTCGGTTTCAGCAATACGCGCGGGCGCCGGGTGGCCGCCATCACCGTGTTCCAGGGCGTACCGGGCGGCAACGGCAGCGTCACCGCGCTGTCGGACCAGGCCAGCCTGAGCCTGACGCCCTCGCCCGGCCCCCACTTCTACTATGCGCGCGTGACGCAGGACGACGGCAACTTGCTGTGGTCGGCGCCCGTGTGGGTCAACCAGCTGCCTTGAAGACTACGTGCGCTAGCAGACTGAAGCCGTGCAGCAAGGGTGGTCTACTGCAACTATTGGCCAGCTGCCCTGCTCGGTCCTGTCAAAAAAGGAACACCACATGAATAAGAAAATCCTCGTCTCCTCCCTGATCGCAGCCTTCATGGTTTGCAGCACCTCGGCCTTTGCCCAGGACCGCCATGACCGGAATGACCACCGGCCACAACAGCAAGACCAGCATGACCAGCGTGGCGAGCGCCACGATGAGCGCGGCAACGACCATGCGCGTCCGAACAACGGCAACCCGCGTGCCAGCAACCGCGGCGTCGGTCCGCGCCACAATCTGTACAAGGGCAATCGCTTGCCGCCCGAGTACCGCAACCGGAAACATGTCGTCAACGACTGGCGCGCCCGCCGCCTGAGCGCGCCGCCACGTGGCCACCAGTGGGTAAAGGTCGATAACGACTATGTGCTGATGGCGGCCGCCACCGGCCTGATCGCGCAGATTATTCTGGGGAATTGATTTTGCCGACCGGCGCATGCCGGTCCATCAGTGCCACTACCCAATCGATAAACACGCGCAGCTTCTTGCTGACATGACGGTTGGGTGGATAGGCCAGATACAAGGGCATCGGCTCGATGGTCCACGCCGCAAACAGCGCTACCAGCTCGCCCGCCGCCACATGCTTTTTCGCCATATAGTCCGGCAGCCACAAGACCCCCAAGCCCGCTACCCCCGCCGCCAGATAGGCGTTGCCATCGTCAATCGACAATATGTATCGCCCCTGTATCCTGACGGTCTCGCCGCCGCGCTGCATCACGTGCGGAAACCCGTTGCCACGCCTCGACCAACGAAAACGCACGATGCTGTGCCGCTCGTCTTCCAGCTCACCGGGATGCACCGGCGTGCCCGCCCGTTCCAGATAGCTGGGCGCCGCATACACGCCCAACTGCAAGTCGGCCAGCTTGCGCGCCATCAGCGACTGGTCGCTCATTTCACCGCCGCGTATCACGCAATCGACATTGTCGCCGATCACATCGACCATGCGGTCGCTGGCGCCCATGTCGAGCACGATATCGGGATACAAGACATGGAACTGCGGCAGCGCCGGCACAAGCAGCATGGCCGCAAGCGGACTGGGCACGTCCACCCGCAGCTGGCCGCGCGGCAATGCCGACGCATTCGGCAGGCTGGTTTCCACGTCTTCCAGCGCCGCCAGCACCTCGACGATACGCTCGTAATACACGGCGCCATCGGCCGTGACATTGACCTTGCGCGTGGTGCGGTTGAGCAGCTTCAGGCGCAAGCGGGCTTCGAGCTGCTGCACCAGCTGCGTCACCGTAGTGCGGCTCATGTGCAGCGTCTGCGCCGCCTTGGTAAAGCTGCCCGTCTCGACCACCCGCGCAAAAGCGCTCATTGCGTCAAACCTGTCCATGTACGCTCCTTGCTCTGATTGTTTGGATTATACAAACAGTCTAGCGCACCGTTGCCTGTTTATCGGCAGGCCGCAGGCGCTTACAGTGAAGTCTTCCGCAGCCTCGCGCTGCATGACGACAGGAGTGAATGATGAGCAAACGAGACGTAATTTTTCCACCCGGCCGCCAGGCCCTGTATGAAAAGAACCGCTATTCGCCGGCCGTACGCGCCAACGGCATGCTGTTCGTCTCGGGCCAGGTCGGCAGCCGCGAAGACGGCTCGCCCGAACCCGAGCTCGAAGCGCAAGTGCGGCGCGCCTTCGACAACCTGAACGCCATCCTTGCCGCCGCCGGCTGCACCTTCGACGACGTGCAGGACGTCACCATCTTTATCGTCAATCCCGAAGCGAACTTTCAGCGCATCTGGGATATCGTGCAGGCCGACTACTGGGGCGCGGCGCCGCATCCGACAGTGACGGCCGTGGGCGTGACGTGGTTGTATGGATTTGACTTCGAGATCAAGGTGGTGGCCAGGCTGCCGAACGGCTGAGCGGACGGGAAGAAGGCCGCAGATTCTGCGGCCATCGTCCATTCCAGCAAACAATATTGGAAAAGCATGGTTTTTCCTTGCCAGGCGTCCTTGGCCTCTGGTTCCAGTCTGGAATCCATGGCAACATGGCTGCGCCGTTCTGACAAGCAACGCGCAACAACCGACCATAGTCAAGGAACCCTGTCCATGTCTTTTTATCGCAAGTTTGCCGGCAGCATGCTGCTCGGCATGGCCGCAGCGGGCGCCGCCCATGCGCAAGCGCCGTCTACCGCCGCCGCTTCCACGCCCCCCACCGATCCGCTGCAATGGCTGGAAGAAGTCGCCGGCGAAAAACCGATGGCCTGGGTGCACCAGCATAATGCCGTCAGCACCAAGGAACTGGAAGGCAAGCCAACATTCCCGGCCTTGCAGGCGCGGCTGAAGACCATCCTCAATTCGAAAGAGCGCATTCCGTATGTGAGCAAGGAAGGCGAGTATTACTATAATTTCTGGCGCGACGCCCAGCATGTGCGCGGCATCTGGCGCCGCACCACGCTGGCGCAGTTCCAGCTGCCCGAGCCGGCATGGGAAACCGTGATCGACCTCGACCAGCTGGCCGCCGGCGAGAACGAGAACTGGGTCTGGGGCGGCGCGTCCTGTCTGTATCCGAAAGGCGAACGCTGCCTCATTTCGCTGTCGCGCGGCGGCGGCGACGCCAAGGTGGTGCGCGAATACGATGTCGCCAAACGCGCTTTCGTGGCGGACGGTTTCACCTTGCCTGAGGCGAAAAGCAACGCCAGCTGGATCAATGACGACACCCTGTTCGTGTCCACCGATTTCGGCCCCGGTTCGATGACCAGCTCGGGCTATCCGCGCATCATCAAGGAGTGGAAGCGCGGCACGCCATTGGAGCAGGCCAAAACGCTGTACGAAGCCAGGCCGGACGACATGAGCGCCGGCGCCTACAAGGATTTCACGCCCGGCCATGAATATCAGTTCGTCGAGCGCCAGATCGACTTCTACAGCGGCGAGATGTTCCTGCGCGAAGGCGACAGCCTGAACAAGGTACCGAAACCGGACGACGCCACGGCCGCTACCATGCGCGACCAGCTGGTGATCAACCTGCGCTCGGACTGGAAAGTCAACGGCACGACCTACCCGCAAGGCGCCGTGCTGGTGACCGACTTCAAGTCCTTCATGCAGGGCAAGCAGGAATTCGAGGTGCTGTTTGCGCCCACCGCCACCTCCTCGCTCGACAATATGTCGGTGACCAAATCGGCCATCTTGCTGACCACGCTGGACAAGGTAAAAAACCGCCTGACGGAACTGCGCCATGTGAATGGCAAATGGCAGCGCCGCGTGGTCGACGCGCCCAAGCTGGGCACCCTGGCGGCCAGCCCGCTCGATGCGGTCGACTCGGACCAGTACTTTTTGACCGTGACCGATTTCCTGACCCCCACCACGCTGTACCTGGCCACCGCCGGCAGCGACCAGCGCACGAAGATCAAGTCGCTGCCCGCCTATTTCGACGCCAGTCCGTACAAGGTGGAACAGTTCGAATCGACCTCGAAGGACGGCACCAAAGTGCCGTATTTCGTCATCATGAACAAGAAGACCAAGTACGACGGCAAGAACCCCACGGTGCTGTACGGCTATGGCGGCTTCGAAGTCTCGCTCAAGCCCAGCTACAGCAGCATTACCGGCACTGCCTGGCTGAGCCAGGGCGGCGTGTACGTGCTGGCCAATATCCGCGGCGGCGGCGAATTCGGCCCGCGCTGGCACCAGGCGGCGCTGAAGGAAAACCGCCAGCGCGCCTATGACGATTTCATCTCGGTGGCGCAGGACCTGATCAAGCGCAAGCTGACCAGCCCGCGCCACCTGGGCATCATGGGCGGCAGCAATGGCGGCCTGCTGGTGGGCGCCGTGCTGACGCAGCGGCCGGACCTGTTCAACGCCGTGGTCAGCCAGGTGCCGCTGCTCGACATGCGCCGCTATAACAAGCTGCTGGCCGGTGCCTCCTGGATGGGCGAATATGGCGACCCGGATGTGCCGGAACAATGGGCCTACATCAGCAAATACTCGCCCTACCAGAACGTCTTCAAGGATAAAAAATATCCGCGCGTGTTCTTTACCACCTCGACCCGCGACGACCGGGTCCACCCCGGCCACGCGCGCAAGATGGTGGCCAAGATGGAAGAGCAAGGCCACGACGTGCTGTACTGGGAAAATACGGAAGGCGGCCATGCGGGCGCCGCCAATAACGACCAGCAGGCGCTGATGTGGGCGCTGACGTATACCTTCCTGCAGGGGCAGTTGAAATAATTACCTGGCTTGCGCGCTTGGCCGCTCGGCAATCCGGTCGCGCCAGGCTTGCAGATGTTCCAACCCTTCCGCGCCCGGCCGGTATTTCATCAGGCCGCGCGCGAATTCCAGCGCGCAGAACGCGGTGATGTCGGCGATGGTAAACCGCGCGCCGGCCACATACGGCTGGCGCGCCAGCAATTGATCCAGCCACTGCGCCGTCTCGCGCATCTTGGCGCCCTGCGCCGCGCCAAAGTCGGGGAACTGCGGATTTTCCAGCACCGCCAGCGCCGGATGGCTGTGGCGCACGCAGTTGGCCACGCCCAGGAACAGATGCAGTTCCACCCGGCGGTCGGCCATTTCGATAAAGGCGCGCTCCTCGAACCCTTCGCCCATCAGGTTCGGTTCCGGCTGCAGCCCTTCCAGATAGGTACAGATGGCGCGCGTTTCGGCCAGCACGCGCCCGTCCGGCAGCTCCAGCGCCGGCACCCTGCCCATCGGATTTTTTTCCAAAAATCCCGGATCGCGGTGCTGGCCCGCCATCAGGTCGAGCGAGACTTCCGCGATGCCGGCGATGCCTTTTTCGGCGATGAACATGGTGACGCGGCGTGGATTGGGCGTGCGGGGGCTGACATACAGTTTCATGGGGGTCTCCGGGTTGTCGTCTTGTTTATTACAGCTTGTATCTTATCAGCCGCCGCAGGCGCCGGCGTTTGACTTTGCCCCGGTTTACAACTAGATTGCTGGACGGGAATGCTGGCCACGCCATGCCGACGCCAGCGCACCCACCCCTCTTCCATTGCGCCATCCGCTTACAAGGCCGGCTGGCGCCACACTCTTTATCAACAGGGTTTTCATGCACCGCAATCTTTCACGCAACCGTATCGCCGCCGCCGTCATCCTCGCGCTGGCGTCCTTGACCAGCCATGCCGCGCATGCAACGGCGCCTCAGGCGTCGGCCAGCCACGCCCTTTCCACCACCACGCAATTGCCGCGCGGCGTCACGCCCAGCCACTACGCGCTGTCACTGACGCCCGATGCGCAGGCGGCCACGTTTACGGCCAATGTGGTGATCACGGTGGACGTCGCCGCGCCGACCAACGCAGTTACCCTCAATGCGCTGGAACTGGCCTTTGTCGGTGCCACCGCCGAAGGCGCGGGCGGCACGCAGCAGGCCAGCAAGATCGATGTCGATGCGGCCACGCAGACGGCCACCCTGCATTTTGCCCAGCCGCTGGCCAAGGGCAAGCATACGCTGGCGATCAGCTACAGCGGCAAGATCGGCACCCAGGCCACGGGCCTGTTCTCGCTCGACTACGATACGCCGGCCGGCCGCCAGCGCGCGCTGTACACGCAGTTTGAAAATTCGGACGCGCGCAGCGTGATCCCTTCCTGGGATGAACCCGACTACAAGGCCACCTTCGCGCTCGACGTGACGGTGCCAAGCACCCAGATGGCGGTCGGCAACATGCCGATTGCCAGCAGCACGGAGCTGGGCAATGGCAAGAAACGCGTGACGTTTGCCGTCACGCCGCGCATGTCGACCTATCTGCTGTTCTTCGGCCTGGGCGACTTCGAGCGCGCCACGGCCATGGCCGACGGCACCGAAGTGGGCGTGATCACCAAGAAAGGCGCGCTGGCGCAAAGCCGCTTCGCGCTCGACGAGTCAGCCGCCCTGCTGCGCGAATACAACGACTATTTCGGCGTGCGCTACCCGCTGCCGAAGCTGGACAATATCGCCGCGCCGGGCCGCAGCCAGTTCTTCGGCGCCATGGAAAACTGGGGCGCCGTGTTCACCTTCGAATACAGCCTGTTGCTGGACCCGGCCATTTCCACCCAGTCGGACAAGGAAAACATCTACACCACCTTGTCGCACGAAATGGCGCACCAGTGGTTCGGCGACCTGGTCACCATGCGCTGGTGGGACGACCTGTGGCTGAACGAAGGCTTTGCCTCGTGGATGGAAAGCCGCACCACCGAACGCATGCACCCGGAATGGAATACGGCCTTGTCCAGCGTGCGCGTGCGCGAAGGCGCGATGAGCCGCGACGCGCTGGCCACCACGCACCCGGTGGTGCAGCGCATCGCCACCGTCGAACAGGCCAGCCAGGCCTTCGATACCATCACCTATCAAAAAGGCGAGTCGGTGATCCGCATGCTGGAAGCCTATGTGGGCGCCGACACCTGGCGCACGGCCGTGCGCAACTATATGCGCAAGCACGCCTACGGCAATACCGTGTCGAACGACCTGTGGCGCGAAGTCGACGCCGCCGCCGGCAAGCCGGTCAGCGCGATCGCGCACGATTTCACCCTGCAGCCTGGCGTGCCATTGATACGCGTGGGCGAGGCCGTCTGCAAGGCCGGCAATACCAGCGTCACCCTGACGCAAGGCGAATTTACCAAGGACCGCGAACAGAAAAAACCGCTGTCCTGGCGCGTGCCGGTGATCGCGCAAACCGTCGGCAATGCAAAACAGGCAAGAGTGCTGGTACAGAACGGCAAGGCGACATTGAGCGTGCCCGGCTGCGGCCCGCTGCTGGTGAACGCCGGCCAGAGCGGCTACTACCGCACTCTGTATGCGCCGAAACAGGCCGGTGCGCTGGCGGCAAGCTTTGCCCGGCTGCCCGCCATCGACCAGCTGGGCCTGCTGTCGGACAGCCAGTCGCTGGGCCTGGCCGGCCTGCAAAACCCGGCCGACTTCCTGGAGCTGGTGAAAGCCACGCCGTTGGCCGCCGACCCGCAAGTGTGGGGCAAGGTGGCCAGCGCCTTGAATGGCTTGCACGACCAATATGCGGGCGACCAGGCGCGCCAGCGCCGCTTCGATACCTGGGCCATCGCCCGTCTGGCCCCGGTGATGGCGCAGACCGGCTGGCAGGCGCGCGAAGGCGAGGCGGCCACGGTGGCCACCTTGCGCAGCCAGCTGATCGGCACCCTGAGCGACCTGGGCGACCCCGCCGTGATCGCCGAAGCCCGCCGCCGCCATGCCGTGCGCGTCAGCGACCCAGCCGCCATGCCGGCCGCGCTGCGCCGCACCATCCTGGGCGTGGTGGCCCAGCACGCCGACAGCGCCACCTGGGACCAGTTGCACGCCGAGGCGCAGGCCGAGAAAACGCCGCTGATCCGCAACCAGCTGTACGACCTGCTGGCCTCGAGCGACGACACGGCCCTGGCCCAGCGCGCCCTGGCGCTGGCGCTGACGGACGAACCGGGCCTCACCAACAGCCCGGCCATGATCAGCCGCGTGGCGCGTGCCCACCCGGACCTGGCGTTTGACTTTGCGCTGGCCCATATCGACCAGGTGAACCAGCGCATCGACGCCAGCTCGCGCAGCCGCTACTTCCCGCGCCTGGCCGCCGCTTCCGGCGAAGCAGCCATGCTGGGCAAGCTGGACGCCTACGCCAAGGCCCACCTGGCCGCCACCGCGCGCGGCGACGCCGACACCTCGATTGCCGATATCCAGTACCGCATCAAGGTGCGGGCGCAACGGCTGCCGGCGATCGACAAGTGGCTGGCTACGCAGAGTTAAACCCCAGTCATTCAAGGGTTAACAATCAGCAAAAAAAAACCGGCTTCGCACTAAGCGGCAGCCGGTTGAAACGCTTGTTCAGAGCGCAGGGATAAACAGGGGGCAGTGATTCAGGCAATACACCGCGGTACGGTACGTACAACATATTCGTGCCGGTCATTGAGGTGTCCGGCAACCTTGCGCCCGGTGATGTCCGTGCGCCATGTACGTACTATGCCAGTCCTGCCTTTGATCAGGCTTAGGACTTCATTAAGCCCGCCTGATTTTCCACCCCGTTATTATTTCCCTGCTGAATTGGTGCCGATGGTTGAGCTCACCGGCTAAGCTGTTGAGTCATATGGGCATCCTATCGCTCCCGGAGCGTAGTGATCTGCGCCACACATGCTGTGCCAACAAAAAGAGAATAACAGCGCGATATGACGCCAGTATGACGTGCGCCAACTGTGTGCTTTCTGTCCATGCCGCAATCGCTTACCATCAGCACATTATCTTTGCCTGGGAACCACCATGCGCCATCTTGGCCTGCCTTTATTAATGACCTGCTTGCTGCTGGCCGCCTGCACCCCGCTGGCCGTCACGCCACCGGTCCCCGCCAGCCCGGCGGCGGCCAGCGTGCCGCTGGCGCCGCCTGCCAGGGGGGAAAAGCTGTTGACCATCGATACCCAAGCCACCTTGCTGACGATTACCGTACGGCGCGGCGGCGCGCTGGCGCGGCTGGGGCACGATCATGTGGTGGCCAGCCGCACGGTCACGGGCTGGGTGGCGCCGGACTTGAAACAGGCCGACTTCCAGTTCCGGCTCGACGCCATGAGCGTCGATGAAAGCGCGCTGCGTACCAGGGCCGGGCTGGAAACCACGCCATCGGCCGAGGCGATTGCCGGCACGCGCCACAATATGCTGGTGCGCGTGCTGGATGCCGAACGCTATCCGGAGGTCAGGGTGCGGGCGACATTGCAGGCCAGCGGCAACGCCGTCGACGCCGCCATCACCCTGCACGGCGTGACGCGCCAGGTGGTGGTGCCCGTCACGCTGGCGCAGGCGCCCGATGGCAGCCGCTTGCGCGCCAGCGGCGCCCTGGTGCTGAAACAGAGCGACTTCGACATCGTGCCGTTCGCCATCCTCGGTGGCGCCATGGCGGTGCAGGACCCGATGGAGCTGGCTTTCGATATCACCGCCACTGCCCCGGCTAGCGCGCCAGGATCAGCCTCAGCCCCAGCGCAATGAAGATGGTGCCGGCCACGCGGTCCAGCCACAGGCCGGCGCGCGGGCGGCGGTTGAGCCACTTGCCGACGGCGCCAGAAAAGTAGCCGAGCAGGCCGAACAGCACGCAAGCCTGGGCCGTGAAGACCAGGCCAAGCTGCGCTGTTTGCCAGCTGGCATTGCCTTGTGAAGCCACCACGAATTGCGGCAGGAACGACAAAAAGAACAGCACGACTTTCGGATTGATACTGTTGGCGAACAATCCCTTGGCAAACAGGCGCCCCAGCGATTCGTCGGGCAAGGCTGCCGCGCCATCGACTTTGGCGCCGCCGCGGCTGCGAATAGCGCCGATGCCCAGCCACACCAGGTACAGGCCGCCGGCCACTTTCAGCACCGTAAACGCCGTCGGCGAGGCCGCCAGCAGGGCCGACACGCCTATGCTCGCCAGCAGAGTATGGGTGAGGCAGCCCAGCGCACAGCCCAGGCCGAAGGCCATGCCCTGGCGCCGTCCGCGCGACATGCCCACGCCCAGCACCATCAGGTTGTCGGGACCGGGACTGGCCGTGACCAGCATGGCGGCGGCCAGGAAGGCCATCAATTGTTCGGGACTGAGCATGATTTTCGGTTCGCAGGGAAAAACTGCCATGATACAGAAACTGTTGCGGCTGCATCAGCTTTAATGCCTTAAATGCAAGTACTTGCATCCGCCCTGTACTTGTCGATTAGAATGAGAGATCCCAGCCCAGGGCCACCATGCCTAACGATGCCAGCCCTTTCCTTCCCTTTCCACCGCCGTCTTTGCCTGACACGCCGCTGCCTGGTGGCGTGGCTGGCCGTGCTGATGCTGGTCTGCCTGGCCGGCGGCGCGCGCGCGCAAGGGCAGGCGGCAACGGCCAGCATCGCCTTGCCGTTGCAGGGCATTCATCACCTGGGCACGCAAGGAAAACTCTACAGCGCCAGCAATGACGCGGCGCCGCTGGACGCCAGCGCCCTGCCCGCCTGGCTGGCGCGCCAGCGGCCGGCGCTGGAGGTCGACCTGTTCGGCGGCGCCTACTGGCTGCATGCGCGCGTACGCAACGACTCCAGTCAGACAGCCTGGGTGATCGACCCGAACGACACCCTGATCGACACCGTCGACATTCACGTGTATGGCCCCGGCCAGGCAGGCGCGCCCGTCACCCTGCTGTCCGGCTACCAGCGGCCGCACGAATACTTGCTGCACTATGGCAAGAACATCAGCCTGGCGCCGGGCGCCACGTATGACATCCTGATTCACTTTTCCAGTCCCTATTACGCGCGTCCGCCGCTGTTTGCCGTCAAGACCCAGCTGGAATACCGCAAGCTGGTGGGCAGGGAAAACTTCCAGATCATCGCCTCGCTCGGCGCCCTGCTGGCGCTGGGCCTGTTCAATTTCTTCATTTTTTCCCTGACGCGCGAAAAAGCCTCGTTCTATTACGCGCTGTATGTGCTGACCTATGGCCTGGCGTGGGCCATCACCTTCCACGTGTTTTCCGACCTGTTCGACTGGCGCTGGCTGCAGTTCCATTACGTGCCGTTCTTCCTGCTGCCGTTACTGAGCACCCTGTTCTACACGCACTTCCTGCGCCTGCGCGAGCTGGCGCCCCGGCTCCACCGGTGGAGCAGCATCAACCTGGTGCTGCCGCTGCTGCTGATGCCCAGCTGCTTTTTTTATCCGCAGTATGCGCATGCGCTGGCCACCATCGCCATCACCATCTGGATGGTGCTGGCCCTGGTCTGCGGCATCGTCGTGTGGCGCGGCGGCTACCAGCCGGCGCGCTTTTTCGTGCTGGGCTTTGTCGCCCTGATGCTGCCAGGCTTCGTGATCCTGCCGGCCAACCTGGGCCTGATACCGGCCGTGGTCAGCAACGCGCAACTATTGACGCTGCTGGGCGGCACGCTCGACGGCCTGCTGCTGGCGTTTGCGCTGGCCGAACAGATCCGGCTGCTGCGCAACCACCTGGAACAGCGGGTGCAGGAACGCACGCAGGCCCTCACCCATAGCAATGAAGCGCTGCTGGCGGCCAAGACCCAGGCCGAGGTGGTCAGCCGCCACCGCATCGATTTTCTGTCGGCCATGAGCCACGATATCCGCACGCCGCTGGCCGGCGTGATCGGCATGCTGAAATTCGCCCTGCGCGACCAGACCGTGCGCGGGCGCACCCAGGAATACCTGCGCATCGGCCTGCACAACGGCGTATCCTTGCTGACGATATTGAACGACATCCTCGATTTTTCCAAGATCGACGCCGGCAAGCTGACCCTGGAAACGGTGGACTTCGACCTGCTGGCCCTGATCGGCGACGCGGCCGGCATCGTGCAGGGCCAGGCCGACGCCAAGAGCCTGCTGCTGCGGCGCGAACTGGCGCTGGACCTGCCGCGCTATGTGCGGGCCGACCCCACGCGCCTGCGCCAGATCCTGATCAACCTGCTGGGCAACGCCATCAAATTCACCGCCAACGGCGAAGTGCTGCTGGAAGTCCGCTGCAGCAGCACGCCGTCGCACCACAAGGATTGCCACCAGATCGATTTTGTCATCAGCGACACCGGCGCCGGCATCGACGCCGACACCCTGCCCCGCCTGTTCCAGAAATTCGAGCAGGCCGACCACTCCACCACGCGCCGCTACGGCGGCACGGGCCTGGGCCTGGCCATCTGCAAGCAGCTGGTCGAACTGATGAAGGGCAGCATCGGCGTGGAAAGCCGGGTCGGCATCGGCTCGCGCTTTCATTTCACCCTGCCCCTGCCCGCAGGCAGCGCGCCGCTGGCCGACGCACGCCACGTGCCGCGCAATGCGCGCCACGAGTGCCGCCTGCATATCCTGTGCGCGGAAGACGTGCGCACCAACCAGATCATTATCGGCACCCTGCTGGAAGGCATGGGCCACACCGTGACCATCGTCGAAAACGGCGAGGAAGTGCTGCGCGCGCTGGCCGGCAGCGCCTACGACGCGGTACTGATGGACGGGCGCATGCCGCTGATGGATGGCGAACAGGCGGCGCGCCTGATACGCGCCGGCGGCAACCAGGCTTTCCCGATTCCGGACCCGCAGATCCCCATTATCGCGCTGACGGCCAACGCCAGCGAACATGACCGCCAGCGCTACCTGAACGCCGGCATGGACGACTTCCTCAGCAAGCCTGTTGACGAAGCGCTGCTGTTCCAGAAGATCGACGCGCTGATCGACCTGCTGCTGGCGCGCGGCCATGCGCTGCCATCCACCGCGCCCCTGCCGCCGCCTCAAATGCACGAAGATGCGCTGGCACGCCAGTTTGGCCTGGGCAAACCCGTCCGCGAGGAAGCCAGCGCGCCGGCCGCGCTCGACCCGATGACGGCGCCCGTGCACATCCTGCCGCTGGCCGGCCTGTCGGAGCAGCATTTGCAGCGCATCGCGCAGGCGTTTCTTGGCGAGGCGCCGCGCCGCTTCGACCTGGCCCGCCACGCCGTACGCGACGGCAACGCCAGCGCGGTGGCGGCCGCCTTCCATGCGCTCAAAGGCAGCGCGGGCTACCTGAGCCGTCCCACACTGCACGCCCTGTGCCACCAGATGGAAACGCTGGCGTCGGAAGGCAAGCTCGACGAAGTGGAAGACCATCTGCCGCAGATCGAGGCCGCGCTGGAAGAGGCGCGGCGCGACCTGGGCGCGTCAATCTGAACGGGCCTTGAGCCAGGCCTGCAGCAGCAGCGGCCAGGCGGCCGGCTCGCTGCCGGGCTTGCCCATGCCCCATCCATGGCCGCCGCGCTGGAACACATGCAGTTCCGCCGGCACTTGTGCGCGGCGCAGGGCCGCGAACATCAGCAGGCTGTTGTCGACCGGAGCTATCGGATCATCCAGCGCCTGTGCCAGGAACACCGGCGGCGTGCGGCCATCGACTTGCAATTCCACCGACAGCGCATCGCGCGCACTGTGCGAGGGCGCCGCGCCCAGCAGGATTTTTTTCGCATGCGTGGTGTCGAACGGCGCCTGCATGGTCAACACGGGGTATAACAGCACGGCAAAGTCGGGCCGCGCCGACACCGCATCGACCTTGTCGATGGCGGTGGTGAGTGGCGCATCGGGCCGCACCGCCGTCATGCCGGCCAGATGCGCGCCGGCGGAAAAACCGAGGACGCCGATGCGCGCCGGATCGATCTGCCACTGCGCCGCGTGGAAGCGCAGCAGCCGCATGGCGCGCTGCGCATCCTGGAACGGCGCCTGCGTGCCGCCACCCTCCCGCGGCAGGCGGTAGACCAGTTCAAAGGCGGCAATGCCCTGCGCCTGCAGCCACGCTGCCGCCGGTCCGCTTTCCTTGCCCGCCTCGATATGCGCATAGCCGCCGCCGCTGATCACCAGCATGGCCATGCCAGTGCTCCGCGCCGGCAGGTGGGCGATCAGGTAGGGCTGCGCCACCTGCGTGATCGAGCCCTTGCCGCTCGCCTGCTGCGGCCCGCCAGCCGCGCCACCGGGCGGCGCGCCGGGCCACAGGGCGATCGCGCCGGGCGGCATGGCCAGCGCGTGCAGGCTGGCAAACACAAGACATAGACCAGGCAGGCGTTTCATGGGCGCTCCGAAAAACAGGATGCACCATGATAGCAAGTCTAAAAATCCGTCTCGCCCTTGATCACGGCCGGGTGCCCCGTCATGGCGCGCGAGGTCTGCATGCCGGCCATCACGGCCGCCTCGACGCAGCCGGCGTTCAAGCCGGTTTTGATCCAGTCGCCGGTCAGGAACAGATTGCCGAACCCCGAGCCGTCCGTGGCCAGCCGGTATTGGGTGCTGCCGACCACCGACATCACATAGCGCTCGGACGGGTCGACATTGGCGCGCCAGTACTGGCTGTCGAAACGCGCCGGCCCGCTGGCCTCTTTCGCATCGACCAGCCATTGCCAGGGAAATGCGCCGGCCGGCCCCGCTTCGGGCCACAGCGCGGCGATCTGGTTTTCCAGCTGATTGACGGCGCCCTGTTTCGCCTGCGCGGCGCAGCGGGCCGGAAACCCCGTATCGGTGACGGGCGGATAGCTGGCGACCGGAAACGCGCTGCAAAAGTACGAGACGTTTTTGGGTTCATGACCCGCCGGCCAGTCTTCGTGCGCCAGCAGCTGGTCCATCGGCGCCCAGGTATCGTAGGGTTCCGTAAACGCCGACAGCACCGGCTGCTGGCCACCCGGCTGCCTGGTCCAGCCCATCTGCGCCAGGTCCTTGTTCAGCCACACCTGGTAGGCTTGCGTGGCCACGGTTTTCACCTTGTCGACCGTCTGCGCCAGCGCGGGGCTGGCCGCCAGCAACTGCGGGCACAGGGCCGGCAGCGAGCCGATGGAAATACCGAACACCACCTTGTCGAAGTCGACGCCCTTCTTCAATACCGTGACGGGCAGCGGCTGGCCGAAGGCCTGCCGGTACTGCTGCGGCCAGTCGCTCCAGTACGATTCCAGGTTGATGCCGGCCTGTTGCAACAGCGCCGCCTGGGCCGGCTCGAACTGGGCGTAATCGGGCGCGCTGGGCCAGCAGGCCAGGCCTTTCACGTCGACCAGCGGCGCGTAGCCATCGGCCGGGTCGCGCAGCGCCACCTGTTCGGTAATGCGGATGCTGTCGATCTCGCCGGTTCCGTTACCAGGCACCAGTTCTTCCACCCGCTGGAAGAATTTGAACCGCACGCCGCGCTTTTTCAGCACTTCATACAGCGGCGTGAAAATGGTGTCGCCCATGCCGGCCTGCATCTTGAACATGATGCCGCCCTTGTAGGCCAGGCCGATGCGCGCCATCGAACGCAGCAAGGTGCCGGCCTCGATGTTCGGCTTCGAAAAATCGCCGCCTTCGTAGGCGAACACCAGGTCGTAAAAGCCGCGCACGGGAGCCGAATCGACGCTGAAACGCTCGTCGCCGCCATGCTTGCGCAGCCAGTCGCGGAAGTCGATATCGTTGATGACGTCAAACCCGTTCTTGAACACGCCGTCCTCGAAACAGCCCTTCAGCACCGTGATGCCCAGGTCCAGGCAGGTAAACAGCCGGCGCAATTCATCGTCGGCGTCGATCAGCGCCCGGTAGCGCAGCCGCAGCCAGGCGCGGATGCCGGCAAGCGTACCGGCCAGCAGCTGGTGGCGGGCCGCATCGTGGCGCGTGGAGTCGGGCGCCAGGTCGGCCACCAGCGCCACCAGCGCGCCTACCGACAGCCCCACGTCCAGCCCCAGCTCGTCGGCCTGCTCCACCACTTCATCGGCCAGCCGGCGCAGCCAGCCCGGCCACTTGCCTTCGCCACCCTGGCCCAGGTCGGCCGCGGCGCGAGCGATGCGCGCGTCGGCCTCGGCCACCTGCCGGATCTGGCGTATCCACTGCTCGATCCAGCCCACCATCGCCACCGCCATCTGCCACAGGGTGACGTCTTCGCCGCCCTCGCCCGGTTCGCCCGGCAAGGTGGGAAACACGATCGACCAGTTGCGCCATTCGCCGCGCACGTCTTCCGACAGCGCCACGTAATCCTGCTGTTTGAAGGCGTCGCGCCAGGTGGCCAGCGGCGCGCCGGGCGGGCGATCCAGGCTGGCATACGCCTCCTTGATCATCCTGAAGGCATTGGCATAGAAGCCGAACCAGATATGCAGGCCGTGTTCCTCGATGCGCTGGCCCAGTTGCGCATTGCGCCCGCTGGCGCCCTTGCCGCCCAGGCGCCAGCCCAGTTGGTAGACGGTGATCTCATGCTGGTTTTGCCAGCCCGGCTGGTCGCTCAGGTAATACGCCGCAGTCAGCGCGCCGACGCCGCCGCCGAGAATAGCGATTTTCTCGGGCGCGATGGCCGAGTTGTCGACCAGTTCCTCGCCCGGCATGGCGGTAAAGTCGAAATTGATATTGAAGGGCAGGATCGCCGATTGCGTGCCCAGCTTCAGTCCCAGGGTCTGGTCCAGCGGGAAGCTGTCGAAGGCGTGCAAGGTGCACTCGTATTCATGGCCGAGCAAACGGCCGCTGTGCAGGCGGTTGATTTCGGCCGGCGCCGCCACCAGCGCCTGGTAGACGGCTTTCACGCCCGCGCTGTCGGGGAACTGCTTGAGAAAAATCTGGTCGATGCGCGGATTGCGCAGCAGCGACAGGATATCCTGCCAGCCGGCCGCATCGAGGTCGAAAAAGTCGGGGATCGACAGGAAAATCTTGAAGGCCTGCTCGATCAGCTCCAGGAAGCTGTTGACGGGTTTGTGCAGCCCCGTCTGCACGGTGGCGTTCACTTCCAGCAGCGGGTGCAGCGCGATTTTCGTCTCGGGCGAAAAAGGGTGGAAGCCCTTGGCGGCCACCGAACAGCGCAGCGGCTCGCTGCCGGCTTCGGGGATCTCGTACTCGCACAGGTATTTCGGGTAGCCGAACAATTCGCGCCCGTTAATCAGGGCCATCGCGTCATCGACAAAGATATGGCAGGGATACCAGTAGATATGCGCCAGCTTGCCGTGCTGGTCCATCTCGCCGACCATGATCCAGGTGACGATATCGACTTCTGTGATCCAGCCCTTGGCCTGGTCGACCGGGTTGGCCGAATCGGCATGGTTGACCCTGGTAAAAGTGAGCATCACGTACGGCGACAGTGCCTTGAACGTCATGCGCTTGCCTGCCACCTGGTTCAGGCAGGCGTTGACGGTGGCCTGCAGCTTCGCCAGGTCGCCCTTGACGAAGTAGCCGTACATTTCGGACTGTTTCAGTTGCAGCGGCGAGTGCATCATCACCGAGCCGCCCTGGTAGATATAAGAAGGTCTTGCCATCATCGCCTTGCCCCCGCAGCTGAAGAAAAAATGTTGCATATAGTCTAGGTGAAAATGAAAGATTAACGATATGAAATTAATTGCCGGGCTCGCCAAGGCGAACCCACCCCGGCGCGCCGCGCGGTGTACGATGGCGGCATGCCACTCGCACCCGCCAACCAGACTATCGACATGCAAGCCGCTACCGTGACCACCGATTACGTTTCCACCTTTTCCGGCAATCGCTTCTATCCGCTGCGGCCGCATATCGACCGGGTCGCCATCGAGGACATCGCCCACGGCCTGGCCTACCAGTGCCGCTTCAATGGCCAGACGAAAACCTTTTATTCGATTGCCCAGCACAGCCTGATCGTCGCCGGCCTGGTGCCGCCGCCGCTGCGCCTGGCCGCCCTGCTGCATGACGCGGCCGAAGCCTACCTGGGCGACATGGTGAAGCCCTTGAAAGTGCTGATGCCGGAATTTGCCGCGCTGGAAGACCAGGTGACGGCGATTATCGCCGCCACCTACGGCATCGACTTTTCCGACTACGCGCCCATCAAGCGGGCCGACCTGATCGCGCTGGCCACGGAAAAGCGCGACCTGATGCCCCATTCCGCCGAGCGCTGGGCCTACCTTGACGGCATCGCCCCCTTGCCCGGTATAATTGTTGCCATGGATCCTGGCGAAGCGAAGCAATGCTTCCTGCAGCGTTTCCATGCATTGCGCGGCGCTTGAGGCCGCGGGCTGATTGCGTGCTGGCACGCTAAGCCCCGGTTTTTGCACGGCTTTTTCAGATATCCACAGCAACTGTGGATAAAGTTGTTGATAAACCCCTCTTGACAAGCCGCAACGCCAGTATTGATGCGGGTTTCAATAATTTGCTGAATTCGCAGGCAATTTTTTTCCTGAATATAATCAATGACTTGCAACACCACCCTTGCGCTGGCGCAGCAATGTTTTGTCCATGAGGAAAAATATTTTTTCTGTGCATAAGCGCGGGGCGTAAAACCGCCCTGCCCTTTGACAAAGCGCGCGCACTGGCCTAAGGTAGATGCGGCGCGCACGCTCAACGCTGGGAAATGCATGAATACCGATACTGTAAAAGCCGCCAACGCGGATGATGAACCCGACTGGCTGGTCGACGATCCGCAGCACGGCGATGACGAAGACGCCGCCCAGGCCATCGCGCAACCGTGGCGGGTGCTGATCGTCGATGATGACGTCGACGTCCACGTGGTCACCAAATTCGCTCTCAGCCAGGCCAGCTTCGAAGGCCGCAGGCTGAGCTTTCTGCACGCCTATACGGGCGAGGAAGCACTGACCTTGCTGCGCAGTACACAAGACATCGCGGTGGTGCTGCTCGACGTTATCATGGAAACCCAGGATGCTGGCCTGCACGTGGCGCGCCAGATCCGCGAAGACCTGCACAACAGTGCCGTGCGCATCATCCTGCGCACCGGCCAGCCGGGCCAGGCGCTCGAGCACCGCATCATCATCGACTACGACATCAACGATTTCTGGTGCAAGACCGATCTCACCACGCGCAAACTGTTTACCACCGTGATTTCCTCGCTGCGCACCTACGCCAGCCTGCGCGACGCCGAGCGGCAGGTCAGCGACCTGGCGGCGGCGCTCGAGCACTGCATCGAGCTGCCGCCTCACCCTGCACGCTGATGCCGGCACGTGTGACTTTTGCTCGGTAAACAACAGCACTGGATGGGCATACAGCACTTCCAGCCTGCCGCCTGGCCCTGGCTCCGGAACCAAAAAAAACACTGTATTTTGCCGAACAAGCGCTAAGTGGCGGATTGTTAAGCGCTTTTTCAGATATCCACACAGATTGTGGATATCTTTGTGGATAAGCGCCTCTTGACAGCCCTCAAAGCCACAGCCCGTGCGGCTTTCAATAAACTGCTCAATCAAGCAGCAAAAATAAAACCTAACAAAATCAAACAGTTACAAAACCATCTATCGACAGCCGAAAATAATTTCCAGGATTTCGCGATCTCATCATTTGTGCATAACTGCGCCGCAATGATCATTTCGGCAAGCCTGGTGCTACGCTTTCTGCAATAACATTTGCAATTTGCAAATAACTTGGCAAGGGTAGCCGAGGCGGACTGCGGCGGCGCCGCCGCTTGAATTCAGGTAGCGGCAAAAGCCATGGACAAGGGCGCGCAGGCGCGGTGATAATCTGACATGACCACCCCCTCCTTCGCCCCGCCCGCCGCCGACCCGCCCGAGGGCAGCCAGCCCCGGCCTGCCTCGCTGTCCGACCTGTTCTTCTCGTTTACCTGGCTGGCCCTGCAGGGCTTTGGCGGCGTGCTGGCCGTGATACAGCGCGAAATGGTCGAGCGCAAGCGCTGGCTGACGCAGGAACAGTTCCTGGAAGACTGGGCGGTGGCGCAGATCATGCCAGGCCCGAATGTGGTGAACCTGGCGCTGATGGTGGGCGGCCGCTATTTCGGCTTGCCCGGCGCCCTGGCGGCGCTGGCCGGCATGCTGGCCGTGCCGCTGCTGATCGTGCTGGTACTGGGCGTGCTGTACACGCGCTTCGGCACCGACCCGCAACTGGCAGGCGCCTTGCGTGGCATGGCGGCGGTGTCGGCCGGCATGATCGCCGCCACCGGCATCAAGCTGGCCGCCGCCCTGGCCAGGCACCCGCTGCCGCTATGGCTGAGCTTGAGCCTGGTGGCGCTGGGCGTGCTGGCCGTGGCCGTGCTGCGCCTGCCCCTGGTGTATGTGCTGCTGGTGCTGGGCGGCCTGGGCTGCACGCTAACCTGGCGCAGGCTGTCGCCATGAGCCCGCCCCTGCAACTGGTGCTGAGCACCTCCGACTGGCTCAGCCTGTTCGGCCACTACCTGATGCTGTCCCTGATGTCGGTCGGCGGCGCCATTTCCACCACCGCCGAAATGCACCGCTTCCTGGTAGAACAGCATGGCTGGCTGACGCAGGCGCAATTCAATGAATCGATCGCCATCGCCCAGGCCGCCCCCGGACCCAACGTGCTGTTTGTCGCCCTGATGGGCTGGAACGTGGGGATGAACGCCGGCAGCACGGCCGCCGCCTGCCTGGGCGTGCTGGTCACCATGGTGGGCATCATGCTGCCCAGCACCACCCTGACCTATATGGCTGCGCGCTGGGGCCACCGCAACCGCCACCTGCGCGGCGTGCGCGCCTTCAAGCAGGGCATGGCGCCCATCGTCGTCGCGCTCCTGATCTCCACCGGCATGATCCTCGGCGGCGCCAACCACAACGTCACCACCGACTGGCCGATCTGGAGTTTATCCATCGTGGCCGGCCTGATCATCTGGCGCACCAAAATACATCTGCTGTGGCTGCTGGCGACAGGCGCCGTGCTGGGCTGGTTTCAGCTGATCTGAATCACACGGCCAGATGCCGTTTCACATCCTCGCCATCCATCAAGTCCGCCCCACCGCTGGCCACCACGCTGCCGCGTGACAGCACGATGAACTGGTCGGCCAGTTCGCGTGCGAAATCGAAATACTGTTCGCACAGCACGATGGCGATATCGCCGCGCTGTTTCAGCAGCCGGATCACGCGGCCGATATCCTTGATCACGGACGGCTGGATACCCTCCGTCGGCTCATCGAAGATGATCAGTTCCGGGCTGGCCAGCAAGGCGCGCGCGATCGCCAGCTGCTGCTGCTGGCCGCCGGACAAATCGCCGCCGCGCCGCTGCAGCATTTCCTTCAGCACCGGAAACAGGTCATACACCATGTCGTCGATGCGCGAGGCCTGCCGGCCGCTTTTAACGGCCATGCCCATCAGCAGGTTTTCCTCGACCGTCAGGCGGGCGAAGATATCGCGCCCCTGCGGCACATAGGCGATGCCCAATTTTGCCCGCGCATGCGGCGACAACTTCGTGATGTCGCGGCCATTGAACACCACCTTGCCCTGCGCCACGGGCAGCACGCCCATCAGGCACTTGAGCAAGGTGGTCTTGCCGACGCCATTGCGGCCCAACAAGGCCAGGCATTCGCCTTTTTTTGCCGTCAGGGACACGCCGCGCAAGGTGTGCGAGGAGCCATAATATTGGTTCAGTTGCGTCACTTCCAGCATGTTATCTTCCCAGGTAGACTTCGATGACGCGTTCGTCGGCTTGCACTTCGTCCATGCGGCCCTGCGCCAGCACCGAGCCTTCATGCAGCACGGTCACGATGCCCTGCTGGGCGATTTCCGTGACAAAGCCCATGTCATGCTCGACCACCATGATGGAGTGCTTGCCGCGCAACTCGTTGAGCAATTCCGCCGTGCGCGCCGTTTCCGCGTCCGACATGCCGGCCACGGGTTCGTCGAGCAAGATCAATTGCGGCTCCTGCATCAGCAGCATGCCGATTTCCAGCCACTGCTTCTGGCCGTGCGACAGCAGCCCGGCCAGTCGCGCTTCCTGGCCGTGCAGGCGGATCAGGCGCAGGATGGCTTCGATCTTGCCTTCCTGCTCGGAGTTCAGGCGCGCAAACAGGGTCGGCGCCACTCGCTTGTTCATCTTCATCGCCAGTTCCAGGTTGTCGAACACCGTGTGCTGCTCGAACACGGTGGGGCGCTGGAACTTGCGGCCGATGCCGGCATGGGCGATCGCATATTCGGTCATGGTCGACAAGTCCATGGTCTGGCCGAACCAGGCCGTGCCGGAGGTGGGCCGCGTCTTGCCGGTGATCACGTCCATCATGGTGGTCTTGCCGGCGCCGTTAGGGCCGATAATGCAGCGCAACTCGCCGACCGAAATATCGAGGCTCAGCTTGTTGATGGCCTTGAAACCGTCGAACGACACCGTGATGTCTTCCAGGTACAAAATCGCGCCATGGGTGGTATCGAGACCCTCGCCTTTCACGCGCGCATACGACGAGCCGGAGCCCGCTTCCGAACCAGCCATGCCGGGAACCATGCGGATGCTCATGCGGCCTCCTCTGCCGCCACGGCGGCTTTCTTGCGTTTCAGTTTGGCCAGCACTCCGAGGATGCCCTGCTGCATGAACAAAGTGACGACGATAAACAGCAGGCCCAGCGCGAACAGCCACAGCTCGGGCAAGGCGGCCGTAAACCAGCTTTTCAGGCCATTGACGGTAAATGCGCCCAGGATCGGGCCGATCAGGGTGCCGCGCCCGCCGACCGCCACCCACACCACCATCTCGATGGAATTGGCGGGCGACATTTCGGACGGATTGATAATGCCCACCTGCGGCACGTAGAGTGCACCAGCGATGCCGCACAGCACGGCGGACAGGGTCCACACGAAGAGCTTGAACCACAGCGGGTTGTAACCCAAAAACATCAGCCGCGCCTCGCCGTCGCGCACGCCCTGCAGCACCCGCCCCAGTTTCGAGCTGACGATGGCGCGCGCGCCGATCAGCGCGGTGACCAGGAACGCCAGGGTCAGGAGAAACAGCACGGCCTTGGTGGCGGGCGCCGTCACGCTATGGCCGAGGATGGTCTTGAAGTCCGTAAAACCGTTGTTGCCGCCAAAGCCGGTATCGTTGCGGAAGAACAGCAGCATGAAGGCATACGTCATCGCTTGCGTGATAATGGAAAAATACACGCCCTTGATGCGCGAACGAAAGGCGAAATAACCGAACACGAACGCCAGCACGCCCGGTACAAGGACAACCAGCGCCATGCAGTACCAGAAATGTTCCGTAAACGCCCAGTACCAGGGATAGGTCTTCCAGTCGAGGAACACCATAAAGTCGGGCAAGGCGCTTTGATACTGGCCCTCGGCACCGATCGCGCGCATCAGATACATGCCATGCGCATACGCACCCAGCGCAAAGAATACGCCGTGGCCCAGCGACAATATGCCCGTGTAGCCCCATACCAGGTCCAGCGCCAGCGCGGCCAGCGCATAGCACATGAACTTGCCAACGAGACCCAC
Source organism: Janthinobacterium sp. PSPC3-1 (assembly GCF_049896105.1). Classification (NCBI taxonomy): domain Bacteria; kingdom Pseudomonadati; phylum Pseudomonadota; class Betaproteobacteria; order Burkholderiales; family Oxalobacteraceae; genus Janthinobacterium; species Janthinobacterium sp. PSPC3-1. The sequence continues at coordinate 52,319 of NZ_JAFCTQ010000030.1, forward strand.
GGTATAGGCCGACACATGCAGCGGATGGCCTTCGGCAAACAGCAGGTTAAAAATGGGCAGCAAGGCCGCCACGATGGTGAAGGCGGCAATCGCCGCCCAGACGGGCCGCGAAAACAGGCCCTGGTTGACACGAAGTGAGGTAATCATTCGACGCTGCGTCCCTTCATGGCAAACAGGCCCTGCGGCCGGCGCTGGATAAAGATGATGATGAACACCAGGATGGCGATCTTGGCCAGCACCGCGCCCGCCACCGGTTCCAGGAATTTGTTGACTTCGCCCAGGCCAATCGCCGCGATCACGGTGCCGGCCAGCTGGCCCACGCCACCCAGCACCACCACCATGAAGGAGTCGACGATATAGCTTTGGCCAAGGTCCGGCCCCACGTTGCCCAGCTGCGACAGCGCCACGCCACCCAGGCCCGCAATCCCGGAACCGAGGCCGAAGGTCAGCATGTCGACCTTGCCGGTGGCCACGCCCACGCAATCGGCCATGCGGCGGTTTTGCGTAACGGCGCGCACGAACAGGCCGAGCCGGGTTTTATTCAGGATCAGCCACACGGCCACCACCACCAGCATGGCGAACACGATGATGGCGATGCGGTTGTACGGCAGCACCAGGGAACCGAGCACGGTGACACCGCCCGACATCCAGGCCGGATTGGCCACTTCCACGTTCTGCGCGCCAAAGATGGTGCGGACAAGCTGCATCAAAATCAGGCTGATGCCCCAGGTGGCCAGCAGGGTTTCCAGCGGCCGGCCGTACAGCCAGCGGATCACCGTGCGTTCCAGCACCACGCCCACCGAACCGGCGACAAAAAACGCCGCCGGCAGCGCCGCCAGCAGATACCAGTCCTGCATGCCGGGCAAATACGCGCGGAAGAACAGCTGGCACAGATAGGTGGTGTAGGCGCCTATCATCAGCAGCTCGCCGTGCGCCATATTGATAATGCCCATCAAGCCAAAGGTGATGGCCAGGCCCAGCGCGGCCAGCAGCAGCACGCTGCCCAGCGACAGGCCATAGAAGATATTGCCGATGAATTCGGTGCGCTGCACCCGGCCCTTGATCTGGCCTATCGTATCAACGGCGGCGATGCGCACGGCTTCGTCCGGCTCGCCGGACTTGCCGTCCGCGCCCTTGTCTATCATTGCCTGCAGCGGCGCCAGCAGGCGCGCGTCGCTGCTGATGGCCAGGTCCTGCACCGCCTGCCTGCGCGTGGCCGCGTCCGGCGCATGCAGGTTGGCGCTGGCGATCAGCACCTGCAGCATCTGTTTGATTTCGCCATCGCTCTCCTGCGCCAGCGCCTTGCGGATCAGCGGGAGCTGCGCCGGGCTGACGGCTTTTTGCAATTCCTGGGCTGCGGCAAGACGCGCGGCGCGTTCCGGCGCCAGCAGTTTCAGGCCCGACAGCGCGCCCTCGACCACGCCGCGCAGGCGGTTGTTGACCATCACGCCATCGATGCCATCCGGCGTTGCTGCGGTCTTGCCGGTGGACGGATCGTAGGCTTGCCCGCCATCGCCGTCGACGATCAGCACAGCGCCGCCTGGGGTGGCATACAGGGTTTCGGCCTGCAAGGCCTGCAACACGCGGGCCGCCTCGGGCGTGGCCAGCGCGGCGATCTGGCCGACGGCCGCGATCCGGGCTTCGGAGTCGTCGCCGGCCAGCGGTTTCAATAGTGCGGGATCGATGGCGGCCTGGGCATACAACGGTAGCAGGCAGAGTAACAGCAAAATACGGCTAAGCAGACGCATGCGGGTAGACCTCTCATTTTTACTTCAGCCCAAGCGAAAATCCGGGGTCAGACGGGAACGCCGAGTTCCGTCGGGTCTGACCCCGGCCTTTCAACAGCTAACTTACAGTTTCTGCTTCGCCTCATTACCCTTGATAAACGGGCTCCATGGCTGGGCGCGGATCGGCTCCTTGGTTTTCCACACCACATTGAACTGGCCGTCGGCCTTGATCTCGCCGATCATCACCGGCTTGTGCAGGTGGTGGTTGGTGGCATCCATGGTCAGGGTGAAGCCGGACGGCGCCTTGAAGGTCTGGCCACCCATGGCGGCGATCACCTTGTCGGTATCGGTCGACTTGGCCTTTTCCACGGCCTGCGCCCACATGTGGATGCCGACATAGGTCGCTTCCATCGGATCGTTGGTGACCACCGAACCGGCGTTCGGCAGCTTCTGTTTCACCGCATAGGCTTTCCACTTCTTGATGAAGTCGGTATTCACCGGGTTCTTGACGGACTCGAAATAATTCCATGCCGCCAGGTGGCCCAGCAAAGGCTTGGTGTCGATGCCGCGCAGCTCTTCCTCGCCGACCGAGAACGCCACCACCGGCACATCGGTCGCTTTCAGGCCCGCATTGCCCAGTTCCTTGTAGAACGGCACGTTCGAATCACCATTGATGGTCGAGATAACGGCCGTCTTGCCGCCGGCCGAGAACTTCTTGATATTGGCAACGATGGTCTGGTAGTCGGCATGGCCGAACGGCGTGTAGACCTCGCTGATATCGCTGTCCTTGACGCCCTTGCTTTTCAGGAAGGCGCGCAGGATCTTGTTGGTGGTGCGCGGATACACATAATCGGTACCCAGCAGCACGAAGCGTTTCGCTCCGCCGCCATCGGCGCTCATCAGGTATTCGACGGCGGGAATCGCCTGCTGGTTTGGCGCGGCGCCCGTGTAGAACACATTCTTTTCCAGTTCCTCGCCCTCGTACTGCACCGGGTAGAACAGCAGGCTGTTGAGTTCCTTGAAGACCGGCAGCACGGACTTGCGCGACACCGAGGTCCAGCAGCCGAACACCACCGACACCTTGTCCTGCGCCACCAGCTGGCGCGCTTTTTCCGCGAACAGCGGCCAGTTCGAGGCCGGGTCGACCACCACCGGTTCCAGCTTCTTGCCCAGCACGCCACCCTTGGCATTGATCTCGGCGATCGTCATCAGCGCCACGTCTTTCAGCGACGTTTCGGAAATGGCCATGGTGCCGGACAGGGAATGCAGTATCCCTACCTTGATGGTGTCGGCGGCAAAGGCCGACTGCGTGTAGGCCGAGGCAACCATGGCCAATGCGCCTGCTGCTGCCGCTTTCAAGATGATGCGTCGTGACATGTGGACTCCTGAGTGTGGATGGATAGTCGAGAGGGGCATACGAATGTTGTTAAAGCAGAATGCATGCCAGCATTGGCCATGACGCGACAGGAGTAAAAGCGCCACGATGTGGTGCGCAGGTGGTTTTGTTGCACGAAAAAAAACCCGGCTGCACAAGGACTGTGCAACCGGGTTTGATTCATGCAATGCGATGGTGCTTTACTTCTGAACGCCCTTGCGTGGTGCACGCAAGCGGCGCCAGCCTTTGCGCAACAGCGGGAACAGGATGCCGAAGCCGACCAGCCACGGCAGGATGTAGGCCAGCGCCGTGATGGCGTTGGCCGTGCCCTCGGACAGGTTCTCCGTAAAATTGCCCAGCGAGCGCTTGACCGGCGACCAGAACGAATGCTTGCCCTGCGCACTGATCGATATCTTGAGCAAATCGGTGTCGATGCGCTGCATCAGCAGGGAATTGGCAGCCGTCGCCTCTTCCAGTTCGGTCTGCACTGTCGCCAGTTCCTTGGTGACCTTGATCAGTGCGTCGACATTGTTGCCCGATTTCTTTTCCAATGCCTGCAGCTGCGCCTGGTATTGCCTGAGCATTTCCAGGCGTTTGCGGCTGTCCATGACGGGACGGCCCAGGTCTTCCGCCTTGGTCCCCTGGCTGGTCAGCTCGCCTTCGGCCGCGACCAGTGCGACGATCTTCTGCACGCCGGCCGGCTTGGCGCGCAGGCTGATGCGCGCATGCATGTAGCGGCCACTGTCCAGGCTGGAATCGAGCAGCATGCAGCCATTGGCTGTATCGGCCTTGCAGGCGGCCACCACCTTTTCGTACAGAGGGCGCACCCGCGCCTCGCCCGTATCGACGCCGACCGAATGTTCATAGGCGAGAAATTCGGCGCCCTTCTCCTTGCCTTGCAGGCGCGCGGCGCTCGACTGGCCACCGCCATCGAGCTCGCCCTTGCTGCTGCAAGCGGCCAGCGCGAGCAGCGCCGCGACGGCCATTGTCTTGACCAGCTTGTTAGAAAATTGCATGATTTCCTTTTTATTAATATGTTATTGCTTGCATTTTATTGTCAAACGTAAATTATCGCCAACGCGGCGGAGAAGCCGACGAACCTGCCCGCTTTGGCCCAGCGCCGCTAACTGGTATCATGCGGGCAAACGCTGGCCGCTCAGGCGGCCCCAGCCCTGCAACACACCGCGAAGCGATCCCGCGCACGTGCGCGCCGCCGACGCCATACTATAAGAGAAACCATCCATCATGAGCACACCCAATCATCCGTCGTTCTGGCGCCGCATCCCTCTGGCCTTTGGCGCCTTTTTCAGCACCCTGTCCGATGGCGCTTATGCCGCCCGCGTGGAAAAGCTGAACCTGCCCGAGATGGCGCCCGTCGCTCCGGCACCGGCGCCTGCACCGGTGCCAACGCCCGCCGCCGCTCCCGTGATCCTGAAGGAAGCCACGCCGGACGCTGCCCTGCAACTGCTGGCCCTGCTGCAACGCGAAGCGCGCCTGATCGACTTTACCCAGGAAAACCTGGCCAGCCATGCCGACGCCGATATCGGCGCGGCCGCCCGCGTGGTGCACGAAGGCTGCGCCAAGGTGCTGCGCGAGTACTTCAGCATCGAACCCGTGCGCGCGGAAAACGAAGGCAGCCGCATCGTGCTGCAGGAAGGTTTTGATCCCGCCAGCGTGCGCCTGACCGGCAATGTGGTCGGCTCGGCTCCGTTCAAGGGTACCTTGAGCCACCGCGGCTGGCGCGCGGCTTCCGTGCGCCTGCCGAAACTGAACGACAAACACGACGCAGCCATCCTGGCGCCGGCCGAGGTGGAACTGTGAGCGCGCTCTACGCCATCGGCATCGACCTGGGCACCACCCACAGCGCCCTGTCGTATGTGAACCTGGGCCAGAGCGACGGCGAAAAATCCGTCCACGGCGTGCTGCAGGTATCGCAGTTATCAAGCCCGGGCACCCTGGAAGAGCTGCCGCTGCTGCCGTCGTTTGTCTACCTGCCGCACGCCGATGAACTGGCGCCCGGCGACCTGGCCCTGCCCTGGGTAACGGAAGAAGCCGAGGCGCCGTTCGTGGTCGGCGAGATGGCGCGCAGCCGTGGCGCCACCACGCCGATCCGCCTGGTGTCGAGCGCAAAAAGCTGGCTGTGCCACCCGGGTGTGGATCGCCGGGCGGCGATTCTGCCGAACGACGCGCCGCCGGAAGTGGCGCGCATCTCGCCGATCACCGCCGCCACGCGCTACCTGACGCACTTGCGCCAGGCCTGGGACAACGCCCACCCTGAAGCGCCGTTTGCGCAGCAGGAAATCACCGTCACCATTCCCGCCTCGTTCGATCCGTCCGCGCGCGAGCTGACCATGGAAGCGGCGCAGGCGGCCGGCTACGGCAACCTGACCTTGCTGGAAGAGCCGCAGGCGGCCCTGTACAGCTGGATCCAGACCAGCGAAGGCCGCTGGCGCAAGGACGTGAAACCGGGCGACATCATCCTGGTGGTCGACGTCGGCGGCGGCACCAGCGACTTTTCGCTGATCGCCGTGCTCGAGCGCGACGGCGTGCTGGAACCGCACAGGGTCGCCGTCGGCGAGCATATCCTGCTCGGCGGCGACAATATGGACCTGGCGCTGGCGCATCTGGTGGCGCGCAAGCTGGCCGCCAACGGCACCCAATTGGATGCCTGGCAGATGCGCGCGCTGACCTACGGCTGCCGCAGCGCCAAGGAAAGCCTGCTGGCCGACAGCGGCATGGACAGCGCAGCGATCGTGGTGCCGAGCCGCGGCTCGAAACTGATCGGCGGCTCGATCCGCACGGAACTCACGCGCGAGGAAGTGTCGACCTTTATCCTCGATGGTTTCTTCCCGCAGGTGGAAGCGTCGAGCCGCCCTGCCGTGCGCACGCGCGCCGGCCTGACGCAACTGGGCCTGCCTTATGCGCAGGACGCGGCCATCACGCGCCACCTGGCGGCGTTTCTGGGCCGGCAAGTGGCGGCCACCGCCGAGCTGGAAGGTTTTGCCGGCCGCCAGTCGAGCGAGGCCAGCTTCCTGCACCCGACCGCCGTGCTGTTCAACGGCGGCGTGTTCAAGTCCGACTTGCTGGTGCAGCGCATCATGGGCGCCGTCAACGACTGGCTGTACCTGGAAGGCGCGGAACCGGCACGCATGCTGGCCGGCGCCGACCTGGACCTGGCGGTGGCGCGCGGCGCGGCCTACTACAGCTATGTGCGGCGCGGCCATGGCGTGCGCATACGCGGCGGCACGGCCAGCGCCTTTTACGTGGCGATCGAGTCGGCCATGCCGGCCATCCCCGGCATGGAACCGCCGATCCAGGCCCTGTGCGTGGCGCCGTTCGGCATGGAGGAAGGCAGCGAGCTCGAACTGCCGGGCCAGCAATTCGGCCTGGTGGTCGGCGAACCGGTGCACTTCCGCTTCTTTGCCTCGTCCACCCGCCGCAACGACCAGATCGGCGACCTGCTCGACTTCTGGGCACCCGACGAACTGCAGGAACTGAGCGAGATCCAGGCCACCCTGTCGGCGGAAAACCGCCAGGCCGGCGACGTGGTGCAGGTGAAACTGCATGCGCGCGTGACGGAAGCGGGCACGCTGGAACTGCTGGCCGTCTCCGTTGATGGCGCCGAGCGCTGGAAGGTGGAGTTCGACGTGCGCGGCACAGTACAGTAAATGGCAAAGGCCAAGGCTCCGGCTTCTTATCTGGTCGGCATCGACCTGGGCACCACCAATACGGTGGTCGCGTATGCCGACGCCAGCGATACGGCAGCCGGCATCAGGCTGTTCGACATCGAGCAGCTGCTGGCGCCGGGCGAAGTGGGGCCGCGCGCCCTGCTGCCCTCGCTGCGCTACCACCCGGCCGACGGCGAACTGGCGCAGGACGAACTGCGCCTGCCCTGGTCGACGGCGGACGTCGCCGGCGTAACGAACGCCGTCACCGGCACCCTGGCGCGCGTGCTGGGCGGGCAGGTGCCGGGCCGGCTGGTGGCCAGCGCCAAGAGCTGGCTGTCGCATGCGAATGTCGACCGCCACGCCGCCATCCTGCCGTGGGGCGCCGCCGACGATGTCGCCCGGGTGTCACCGGTGGCGGCCAGCGCCAGCTACCTGGCCTATGTGCGCGCCGCCTGGAATGCGCGCTTTCCCGACGCGCCGCTGGAACGCCAGGAACTGGTGCTTACCATTCCCGCCTCGTTCGACGAAGGCGCCCGCGCGCTGACCCTGGAAGCGGCGAAACTGGCCGGCCTGCCCACGCTCAGGCTGGTGGAAGAACCGCAAGCGGCCTTTCATGATTTTTTGCACCGCCACCGCGACGAGCTGCAGACGCAACTGGCCCACACGCGCCGCATCCTGGTGGTCGATGTGGGCGGCGGCACCACCGACTTCAGCCTGATCGACGTCGCCTTCGATGAGAGCGGCGAGCCGCAGTTTACGCGCAGCGGCGTGGGCAACCATCTGATCCTCGGTGGCGACAATATGGACCTGGCGCTGGCGCATCTGGTGGAAACACGGATGGCTTCCGGCGCCGAAGGCGGCATGCGATTGTCGGCGGCGCGCTTGTCGCAGCTGATGGAACGCTGCCGCGCCGCCAAGGAAGTGCTGCTGTCCAGCGAAGCACCGGAAAAAGCCACCGTCACCCTGCTGGGGTCAGGCTCGCGATTGATCGGTGGCACGCGCTCGGTCGACCTTACGCGCGAGGAAGTCGCGATCATGGTGGTCGACGGTTTTTTCCCGCTGGTGGCAGCGTCCGACATGGCCAGAAAGGGCCGCGCCGGCATCGTCGAATTCGGCCTGCCGTATGCGCAGGACGCGGCCATCACGCGCCACCTGGCCAGCTTTTTGCAGCAGCATCCGGGTGAACTGCCCGATACCCTGCTGCTGAACGGCGGCGTGTTCCGCGCCGACGCGCTGGCGCGGCGCCTGCTGGACACCTTGAGCGCCTGGCGGGGCGCCCAAGCTACCCTGCTGCACAACGATAACCCCGACGTCGCCGTCGCGCGTGGCGCCGTCGCCCATGCGCTGGCCCGCCGTGGCCAGGCGCCGAGTATTTCCGGCGGCTCGCCGCGCAGCTATTTCCTGGTGCTCGGCGAGGGCAAGGACCAGCGCGCCGTCTGCATCCTGCCACGCGGCGCAGCCAGTGGCGAGGAAGTCCGCCTGCTTGAGCGCCGCTTCGCGCTGCGCCTGGGCCGGCCGGTGCGCTTTCACCTGGCCTCATCAACCGGCGAGACGGGCACGCCGCCGCAGCTGGGCGACATCGTCGACCTGGCCGAAGGCGACTATGTGCGCCTGCCGCCGCTGGCCAGCGTGCTGTACGATCCGGACCATCCGAACGACAAGCGCGAAATCACGGTGCAGCTGGCCACCGTGATGACGGAAGTGGGCACCCTGGAAGTGCATTGCGTGGCCGAGCAACAGGCCGGCTTGCGCTGGCTGCTGGAGTTCCAGCTGCGCGGCGAGGAAGAGCTGGAAGCCGGGGCATCGAGCGTCGCGCCGCGTGTAAAAGAAGCGGTCGACAAGATCGAGCGCATCTTTGGCGGCAAGGCGCAAAAAGTGACGCCGAAGGAAGTGCGCCAGCTGCGCCAGCATCTGGAACAGGGCCTGGGCGGGCGCGAAGGCTGGGATACCGCCCTGCTGCGCCAGCTGTTCGACGCCCTGCTGCAGCGCAACCGCGGGCGGCGCCGCTCCGCCGAACATGAGCGCGTGTGGCTGAACCTGGCCGGCTGGTGTCTGCGCCCCGGCTACGGCGACGCGCTCGATCCCTGGCGCATCGAGCAGCTGTGGGCCATGTTCGACAGCGGCGTGCAGCACCACAAGGACAGCCAGGTCTGCGCCGAATGGTGGACCCTGTGGCGCCGCGTCACCGGTGGCCTGGACGCTACCGCGCAACTGCGATTGCTGGACGACTTCGCCTTCAACCTGCAGGCCGATGCCAGCCAGCGCGGCAGCCGCCCCGTCACCCTGGTCAACGGCAGCGACGACGACATGCTGCGCCTGGGCGCCTCCCTGGAACGCATCCCCGGCAGCTACAAGGCCGAAGTGGGTGCCTGGCTGCTCAAACGCCTGGAAAAATCGAAAAACCGGACCGACGCGGGCGACGCCCACAGCCTGTGGGCCCTGGCCCGCGTCGGCGCGCGCCAGCCCTTCCACGGCAGCGCGCATGAAGTGGTGGACGCCGAAACCGCCTCGGAATGGCTGGACCGGCTGCTGGCGCTGGACTGGAAAAAAACCGAAGCGGCCGCCTTTGCCAGCGCCCATATCGCCCGCATGACGGGCGACCGCTCGCGCGATATCGGCGACGCCCAGCGCGCCACGATTATCGCCCGCCTGAAAGGCATCGGTGCGCCGGAGACCTGGGTCGCCATGGTGCGCGAAGTGGTGCAGCTGGACGAAGCTGCTACCCGCCGCATCTTGGGCGAAGCGCTGCCGCCGGGCTTGAAGCTGCTGGCGTGAAGCCATGGCAAAGTCATTGAAGATGCTACCATGTGGATCTACAATGTAGAGACATGGGAGGCATGATGGAGCTATCGATACAAAAATGGGGCAACAGCGCAGCCGTACGCTTGCCCACCGAACTATTGGGCATGCTGAAGGTATCGCTGGGAGACAAACTGGACGTCGATGTCCGACCGGACGGCGTCTTCCTGAAAGCCAAGCGCCCCGTATTTTCGCTGGCCGAGCTGGTCGCACAGTGTGATGGCACCGCCCCAGAACCGGCAGACATGGCGGCATGGAGCGCCCCGAAACCCGTGGGACGCGAGTCGTGGTAAAGCGAACCAGATTTGGCCGGGGCGACATCGTCATGGTCAATCTTGAGCCAAGCGAAGGCCGCGAGCAACGCGGTACGGCACGCCCGGCGATTGTGCTGTCGACCAGTGTCTTCAATGCGCTGGGCCTGGTCCTCGTCGCGCCGATTACACAGGGCGGCGACTTTGCCCGCCATGCAGGCTTCGCCACGCCGTTGAGCGGTTCCGGCACTCAAACCCAGGGCGTGGCCCTGATCAACCAGATCCGCATGCTGGACCTGGAAGCGCGCGGCGCAAAGCGCATCGAAACCGCGCCTGAGTATGTGGTCGACGATGCGCTGGCACGGTTGCGGGCGATTACTGACTGACAACACTGTTTCAGTTACTGATACCATCGATACCAAAAACCAAAAACGGATCTGTTTATAGCATAAAAGAGCCACGGTATCGATTAGCCAGCATCAATCTTATGACTTAACAACTACGGGTATAGCCTTTCACGTAAGTTCCATTTTTTCTAAAATACCCTGAAACATAGCATTTATTTCCAGCAGTATTAGGTGTACTCGGCGCAATTGGCGCAATTGCGTATTCATTCAAAATATCATTTGTTTCGCATGGCCTTCCATCATGATCCCTATCAAGATAGGTGTGTCCTTGCGCGAATAGTGACAAAGCTTGCTCCTTGCTTATATTGGAACATTTATACTTACCTGTATCAACAATATCAACCACCCCGCGCGGCCGCACTACCACGTTGATGACATCGATTTTGCTATTTGATTTTCCATCATTAACAACGAGCGCAAGTTCATAAATACCTGCAACATCTGCAGTGAATTTTGATGTTTTATTTGTTGGCGTCGTAAGTACGGTCATACTCAATACAGGCTTGGACTGCAGGTTCCACAAATAAGACAAGGAATCGCCATTTGCATCCGTACTCAGCCCTCCATCAAGTGCGATGACCGTGCCTGTCAGTGCTGCCTGATCCGAGCCTGCATTTGCAACCGGTGGGAAATTAATTCCAACTACGCTGGATGAAGCGGTAACAAAAATATTGACCGGCAAGCTTTTTTCATTTCCTGCATTTATAAAAAATGATATCCCATACAATCCTGCCACATCTGCAACGAATTTAGTTTTTTTTGCCGCCGGATCTATCAGAAGTGCCGTACTATTGGCAGGCTTGGCGATTAAAGTCCAATTATAAGTAATTATACGCCTTTTAGCATCTGAACTCAGACCACCGTCCAGGCTTACAGACGCTCCGACTGAGACATTCTGATTGGGTCCGCCATTCGCAAGCAGGCCAAGACTTGAACTTGAATTTCTTGACTCTGCCAAGATATTAATATTTTCTGGCAAACCATCAATTTTCCCATCATTCACAACCAGTTCAACTGTATAAACGCCAGCGACATCGGCAGTAAATGTGGACTGAACCTTGTTATTGGATGCCAAGGCAGCGACACTGGCAACAGGCCATGAGACAAGCCTCCACTTGTACGTTAAGACATCCCCATTCCCATCCGAACTGGCGCCGCCATCAAGCTTTACCAAATCCCCCACGAAAACCTGCTGGTCTGCGCCAGGGTTTGCATTTGGCCTGGCATTGATAAGTGGTGCTGCTGCAACGGGTACCGCAGGGGCTGGTGTATCACTGCCACCGCCACCACCGCAAGCGGTCAGAATACAGAAGCCAGCCAGCCCGGCTATTTTCTTCAGAAATTGCATCAATTTTCACCCTGTAATTATAAAAATTATAATTATAAAATAGATTACTAATAAGAAAATAAATTTCTTGAGAAATGTGAATTTCAAGAAGAAGGTACAGCCAGCAAATAGTCAGGTCAACTTCTTCCGAATACCGCTTATCTTCAAACATCAACTGCGCGCGCGTCCGCCTTTCCACTGCAGTACACACGAGGTTGTCGATGCAAACACAGCGGCAGAGTAACTGGGCCGGTTGCTAACGCTGAACTGAAAAAAACGTAGGTGATTATGATGCGCGAGGTGGCGAACCTCGACGAGGCCGGCACCAGGCTGCCGCCGGGCCTGAAGTTGATTGTGTAATATCACGTAGCCCGAATCAGATGGAACCGCCGAGGTGGGGCAACTGATGCCAAAGGCCGTAATCTGACAGCTTTGTTGGCCTCACCGGTGACGTCGGTTTACTTGAGCAGCGTAAAAAGTGGCCCCGTCGAACTGCCATATGCCCGCTGCACGTTCGATACGACACCTGCCTTGCTGTCATAGTCATATGGTATATGGACCGGGATCGCGAGCGAGATGAAATCGATGGGATTGCGAGTGACCAGCGCAAGATTCCAACGCACCGCAGTCGCGCCTATGATGGCGTCGGGCAGCTTGATTTTCGGTGGGGTGATCAGGCTCTTGCCCCTGATGGCAATGCACTGCTCGGTGATTTCCCAATCAATCGGGAGCAGCGCAAAGGTACTGAGCACCGCATCAAGCGCTGGCTTATCCTGAGGACGTACCATTTCTCCGGCCCGCAGCTCAATGTAGGTAATCGCGCTGATGGCAGGTTCGTCATACGAATTAAGCTCGATGGAAGCCTGGTGGCAACCACCCAGCATATCGATGAAGATATTCGTATCGAAGAGAATCAAGCTATTCGCTCCTGATCTGCTCCTGATATGCGACCCCGTCCAGCGGAATATCGTTACGGTTTTTCCACATGCCCTCGGCCGCCCGCAGCGCTTCAGCGCGTAATCGCTTCTGGTCTTCCGGCGTACCTGGTGGCCGGATAACGGTCACCGCAGAGGCAGGCTTGATATCTGGTTTGGCGCTCATTGAGCCCTCCCTTGATCAATTTGATGATGCGACCAGTGTAGCGCAATTTGTATTGCACCGCCATGCGGCATCGCTCAGGTCACGCCATCCTCGATCACTGCTCCATCAATGAATCGTAGCGACTCATTTTGGGCTACTCTCGTCGCGCGACCCCGCATACCTCGGCAACCCATCCCCCAGCCTGACCCACTCCACCTGCGTCGCCGTATAAATATGGCTCTGCGGCGGAAACCGCCCCGGTTCGTCCAGGCTGCAGGTGGTCAGGTCGACTTCATCCGGATAACGGTCGTCTTCGAACATCAGCTGGGTGCCGCAACGCGCACAAAAACTGCGCTGGCCGTGCTGGCTCGAAACATAGGTCGCGGGCTGGCCCTGCAGCCAGCGAAAGTTGGCGCGCGGCACGCTGAACCAGGCGACAAACGGCGCGCCCGAAGCGCGGCGGCAGATGGAACAGTGGCAGGCGCTCTGGTGAAAGGCGCCGGCGCCCGCTGCGTAGCGGATATTTCCGCACAAACATCCTCCGTTCAGCATGGCATCCTCCGGCGATGTGGACAGGGGCGATCAGTGTAATCTCGCCGGCGCCTCCCGCCTTGCGCTAGATCACGGCGATGATAAACAACACCACCGCCAGCGGCGCCTGCACCAGCACGATGCCAGGATGCGTGCGGCGCAATTGGGCCCACACGTTCAGGCCCGGCACTTCTTCGTGCGGGTGGTGCGCTTCGTCGCGCAGCGACATGGCGTGCAGGAACATGCCAACAATTAACGGGCCGGGATTGACCCACCAGCCCTGCTCCAGCAAGCCGTGCGACAGGTAGACGGCCAGCACGCCGATCAGCACGGGCGAGGCCCACACCACGGCCAGGATCAGGCGGATGCCGTAGAACTCGGCCAGGGTACCCATCTGGTGCAGCTTGCCGATGTCATGGTCTTCCATGCGCTTGTCGATCGCCAGTTCGGCGCGGCCATACAAGGTCCACAGGCCGCCGAACAGGCAACCAAGCAGGATGCCCAGCACGATATCGCCAGCAAATACAGCATATTTGTTGACGTCGGCCGTGCCGATGCCCAGCGAGGTGTGCGACGCCGCATGCAGGTGCAGGCTGGCCTGTTCGCCTTCGGCCGTGGTATAGCGGTCGCGCACGTCATAGGTGCTGCCGATATACACCACGTTCTTGCGCAGGGCCTTGTCGTCCACGCCGGCCTTGCCATCGATCAGTTTGACGCGCGTGCGCGTGGGGTCGAGGAATTCCGGCGCCACGGCGGTCGGGTGGAAGGGCGCGGTGACGGCGTTCTGTTCCTTGGCATCCTTGGCGTCGCCATGGATCACCGGCTCGAACGCCCAGCGGGCAAGCTCCTTTTCACTGCTGGTGCGCGTGGCCAGCTGGCATACGCGGTCGGCCAGGGCCACCACTTCCTTTTGCTCGGACAGCACGGCCGGAATCGGCTGTTGTTGTTCCTGCTCCTTGACGCCGTGCGCCAGCTCGAAGGCGACGGCGGCCAGCACCGGGCTTTTCACTTCGATGCGCGTGACGGCGCCCATGCGCTCGCGGATGCGGGCGCTGGCGAAATGCAGGCCGGCGGCGCAGCGTTCGCGTATCCATGGCAGGTTGGCGTTCTGGTCCGACTGTTCGGGCAGGATCAGCACCAATTGCTGGCCGCCTTGGGCGAGTTGATCGAGCAGGCGGTCGAGCGGGCGTTCGCCTGCCTTGTGCTGCTCATACACGGCCGGTGCCAGGTCCAGGTCGATGGCCAGCACCTTGCTGCCGCGCGCGGCCGCGCTGGCGATCAGCTGCTCCAGGCGCGATCGTTCCAAAGGTTCGCGCTCGTCGAATACTTGCTCGAACGCGGGCTGGTCGATCTCGATAATGCCGGGCCGGTACTGCGCACCCTGGTCGGTGCGTTCGCGCACGATCTGTCCGTGTTCGGCGCTGGCGCGCAGCATGGCGGCGTCGAGCCATTCGAGCACATGAAAACCTTCCAGCATCAGCATCACGGAGGCGATCAGGGTCGCGCCGATAATATGGTGCAGCAAATGCGTGCCCGTCAGCTTGAAGGCATGGCCCACTTGCACGAAGGGCCAGAGCAGGCGTTTTCCCAAACTCAGCCTTGGCGGCGGCGGCGGTGCGGCGTGGTCGTCGACGTTCATGGTGTTCCTGTCTTTCCGAAGCTTGCTTCTTGATTAATAGTTGGTAACGACAAGAATATAGTATTGCAATAGTGCTCAGAAGCAGCGCACCCTTGACCCGCATCTTGACATCCCATGCTGCGCCGCAGAATGCGCCGCACGCCACTTCGTGCTACAACCGGCGTATAAAAAAGAAAGCCAAAAGGAGACCGCCATGCCCTATGTGCGCCAGACCAGTCATCTCGAGCGGGTGCACGACCTGATCGCCGGCCGCCGGCTCAATCCCGGCGATGATGTGGCGCGCCTGGCCTCGTCCTACCGCCGCTCGCTCGACGACTACCGGCTCGATCCGGCCTCCACCACCGGCCCGCGCATCTTGACCAGCGGCGAGCTGCGCGCGATCCAGCAAGCCGAAGAAGGTTTTTTGCGCTCGACCGGCCAGTGCCTGCCGCGCCTGCACGCCATGGTGCGCGAAGCGGGCTACTGCGTGATCCTGGCCAATGCGCACGGCGTGACCATCGATTACGTGGTCGACCAGGAACAGCGCAAGCATTTCAAGAAGGCGGGCCTGTATCCGGGCTCGTGCTGGTCCGAGAACGAGGAAGGCACTTGCGGCATCGCCTCGGTGCTGCTGGACCGCGAAGCGATCACGGTGCACAAGACCGACCATTTCCGCGCCGCGTTCACCAGCCTGACCTGCAGCGCCGCGCCGATCTTTTCACCGCACGGCGAGTTGATCGGCGTGCTCGACGCGTCCGCCCTGGCCTCGCCCGACGCGCGCGACAGCCAGCGCCTGGTCAAGCAGCTGGTGCGGCAAAGCGCGACCGTGATCGAAGACGGCTTTTTCCTGAAATCGTACAGCCATTGCTGCATCGTGCTGGCGCACCGCAACCGCCATTTTGTCGAAGTGCAGCCGGAAATGCTGCTGGCCATCGACGAACACGGCGACGTGGTGGCGGCCAACCGCTGCGCGCGGCAAGTCATCGCGGGTCTCGGCGCCCTGCCCCGGCCGGTGAACGAAGTACTGGAAGTGCGCGCCGAACGGCTGTTCGATGCGCGCGCCGGCCAGAACCTGATGTCGTTGCGCCTGGTGGGCGCCGGTACATGGCTGCATGCGCGGGTACGCGCGCCGGTGAAAACAGCGTCCCTGCGCAGCCGCCTCAAAAGCGTTAAGCAAGCACCGGATCCCGACTACACAAACGAGGAAGCGGCCGAACGCACGCGCATCGTGCAGGCGATGACGGCATCGAAATGGCGGCCATTGACGGCGGCGGCCATGCTGGGCGTCTCGCGCGCCACCCTGTACCGGCGCCTGAAACACTTCCGGATCGTGCCGCCACACAAGCAGTAGACACGCCAGGCCGGTGAGATTTTTGTCTCATGGCCGTGCGTGCTGCAATGCGCAATGCGGCCTCGAATCGTGCGTGATACAACATCGTCAGCGGTGCAGTGGAAGCTGCAAAACCGCATTCCATCATCACGACATGAGGAGACACGATGAGCAACGATACCCATCAACACACGGTGGCCGCCATGCTGGAGCAGCTCGAAGGCGCCCTGCGCGCCCAGGACGTTGACGCCGCGGCCCGGCTGTTCGAAGAAGACGGCTACTGGCGCGACCTGGTGCTGTTTACATGGAATTTGAAAACCCTGGAAGGCCGGGCGCAGATCGGCGCCATGCTGCATGCCCAACTGGGCGCTGTCCAGCCGGTGACCATCCGCATCGCCGACGGCGAACAGGCGTCGGAGGCCGGCGGCGTCACGCAGTGCTGGATCACGGTGGACACCAAGGTGGCGCGCGGCGTGGGCTTTATCCGCATCCGCGACGGCAAGATCTGGACCCTGCTCACCACCATGAGCGAACTGAAGGGCCATGAGGAAGCCAAAAACGGGCGTCGGCCCATGGGCGCGGAACATGGCGCGCACACCAACCGCACCAGCTGGCTGGAGCAGCGCGAGCGCGAAGCGGCCGAACTGGGCTACGAACGCCAGCCGTATTGCGTGATCATCGGCGGCGGCCAGGGCGGCATCGCGCTCGGCGCGCGGCTGCGCCAGTTGAACGTGCCGACGATAATCATCGAAAAAAATGCCCGCCCGGGCGACAGCTGGCGCAAGCGCTACAAGTCCCTGTGCCTGCACGACCCGGTCTGGTACGACCATATGCCGTATATCCCGTTTCCCGACAACTGGCCCGTCTTCACGCCGAAGGACAAGGTCGGCGACTGGTTGGAAATGTACACCAAGGTGATGGAACTGAACTACTGGGGTTCGACCAGCTGCGAGTCGGCCAGCTTCGATGAAGCCAGAGGCGAGTGGACCGTCAAGGTCGTGCGCGATGGCCAGAACGTCACCTTGACGCCGAAGCAGCTGGTGCTGGCCACCGGCATGTCGGGCAAGGCCAATATGCCCAAGTTCAAGGGCATGGACGTGTTCCAGGGCGAGCAGCAGCATTCGTCGCAACACCCTGGACCGGACGCCTATGTCGGCAAGAAAGTGGTGGTCATCGGCGCCAACAATTCCGCGCACGATATCTGCGCCGCGCTGTGGGAAGCGGGGGTGGACGTGACCATGGTGCAGCGCTCGTCGACGCATATCGTGAAATCCGATTCGCTGATGGACCTGGCGCTGGGCGACCTGTACTCCGAACGGGCGCTGGCGGCCGGCATGACGACGGCGAAAGCCGACCTGACCTTCGCCTCGATCCCCTATAAAATCCTGGCCGACTTCCAGATTCCCGTGTTCAAGGCGATCCGCGAACGCGATGCGGATTTTTACGCGCGGCTGGAAGAAAAAGGCTTTATGCTCGATTTCGGCGACGACGACTCGGGCCTGTTCATGAAATACCTGCGGCGCGGCTCCGGCTACTACATCGACGTGGGCGCCTCCGAGCTGGTGGCCGAAGGCAAGATCAAGCTGAAAAGCGGCGTCGGCGTGGCGGAGCTGAAGGAGCACTCGGTGGTGCTGAGCGACGGCACCGAACTGCCCGCCGACCTGGTGGTGTATGCCACCGGCTATGGTTCGATGAACGGCTGGGCGGCCGACCTGATCTCGCCGGAAGTGGCCAACAAGGTGGGCAAAGTGTGGGGACTGGGGTCAGCCACCACCAAGGACCCCGGCCCCTGGGAAGGCGAACAGCGCAATATGTGGAAGCCGACGCAGCAGCAGGCGCTGTGGTTCCATGGCGGCAACCTGCACCAGTCGCGCCATTATTCGCAGTATCTGTCGCTGCAGCTGAAGGCGCGGATGGAAGGGCTGGACACGCCGGTGTACGGGCAGCAGCAGGTGCATCATTTGTCGTGATGGCAGACGTAAAAACGGCGGGCTGTTTGCCCGCCGTTTTTTTCTAGGTCAGCACATTTAGCTCATCGCACAGTTTCTCCAGTCCCGCCAGATAGTGGGCGGGATCCTTGCGGAAACGAT
>NZ_JAFCTQ010000031.1:0-69636 GCF_049896105.1 Janthinobacterium sp. PSPC3-1
CTGAGCCAGGATCAAACTCTTCAGTTTAATCTCTGTTACTTTGCCATTTTATTGGCATGGTCGAACCTTTTAATCGGCTCAAACCCCTCGCATTGCGAGGTGTTTGCTCACTCAAAAAACTGACAGACTACTTCCGAAGAAGTATCCTATTTCATTATTTCTTGTGAACATTTGATATTTTAAGTTTTACAGCGATCCGAAGATCACTGCTGCACTTCATCAAATGCCCACACTTATCGACTGTTAATTGTTAAAGAACGGTATTCGGTGCTACGTTTCGCGCTATCGACAAAGCGTTGTGTTTGTCAGCTGCGAAGAAGGAAGAGTATGAAGCGTTTCGGCCATTTCGTCAACCTTCTTTTTCTCTCGCTTCACTGTGCGACACGCTGTTTTGTGTGCATCGTTTTGCGAGGAGGCGAACTATAGCAAAGCGCCATGAGGGGCGCAAGGCTTTTGCCGGCTATTTTTACTCCACTGCTACAATTTCGCCCCCTCGACGTCGGTTGACGCTTATATATAGTGAAGAATCACATGAAACAACAAAAACGCGCAGGCTTCAGTTCCAGCTTTGGCGTGCTGGCCGCCACACTCGGTTCGGCCGTCGGTCTCGGCAATATCTGGAAGTTCCCTTACCTGACGGGCGCCAATGGCGGCGCCGGCTTCTTGCTGATCTATCTGCTGGCCACCTTGCTGGTGGGATTGCCCGTCATGATTGCGGAAATCACCCTGGGACGGCGCGCCAAGGTCAATCCCATCTCGACCATGGAACAGCTGGCGCCCAAGGGCCGGCCGTGGTGGCTGGTCGGCGTGATCGGCCTGGTGGCCGCCTTTCTCATCGTGGCGTTTTACTCGGAAGTGGTGGGCTGGGTGTTTGCCTATATCGTCAAGGCCATCGACGGTTCCATCCTCAGCAGCGATCGCCACGTGACGGAAGCGGCATTTGCCTCGCTGATCAGCAACCCATTGCAGGCATTGCTGTGGCAATGGGGTGTACTGATGTTTATCGGCGGCATATTGATGCTGGGCGTAACCAAGGGCATCGAGGCGCTCGCCAAGAAGCTGATGCCGCTGCTGTTTTTGCTGCTGCTGTTGCTGTGTGCGGTCAGCCTGTCGCTGGACAAGGCCGGCGAAGGCCTGGCCTTCCTGTTCCGTCCCGATTTCTCGAAACTATCCGCCGCCGTGGTGCTGACGGCGATGGGCCTGGCCTTTTTCAAGCTATCCGTTGGCATGGGCACCATGATGACCTACGGCAGTTACTTTCGCGATGACCAGGATATTCCACTGACCACCTTGCGCGTGATGGCGGCCGACCTCGGTGTATCGATGCTGGCAGGCATCGCCATCTTCCCGGCCGTGTTCACCTTCGGCTTTGCGCCCAGTGCGGGGCCGTCGCTGGTGTTCATCACCATCCCGGCCGTGTTCTCGCAGATACCGATGGGCCAGGCATTGATGGTGGTGTTCTTTATCCTGGCGGCCGTGGCCGCTACCGGTGCGATGCTGTCGCTGATGGAAGTGCCGGTGGTGATCTTTCATGAGCGGCTGGGCTGGAGCCGGCGCAAATCAACCCTGGTCACCATGCTGTCGCTGGCCGCGCTCGGTTCCCTGTGCGCCCTCAGCAACAGTACCCTGGCGCATTTCACGCTGTTCAATCTGAACATGTTCGACCTGTTCGACTTCGTGTCGTCGAATATCTTCCTGCCGATCGGCGGTATCGCAATTGCCTTGTTCACGGGCTGGGCCTGGGGCAAGGACAACTTCAGGCAGGCGATCAGCAACCAGGGCCGCTTGCAGAATGGCATGCTGGCCAATGTGCTGCTGTTCCTGCTGCGCTATATATCACCGGTATTGATCCTGCTGGTGATGCTGAAGGGCTTGAACGTTTTCTGATTACAACACCCGGGTGTAGGTCTGGCGCACCAGCACCCGGTCGCCGCAGTCGAAATGCCACCATTCGCTGTTGATGCCAAAAAATCCCGCCTGGAACATGGCGCCGCGCAACAGACGCCGATTGTCCACCTGCTGCTCGGTGATGTCGCCCCGTTCCAGCATGGCCAGTTCCAGCGCCGGGTGCGAGCGCTCGCTCAAATCGTCGAACCCTGTCCCCATGTCGAGTTCGGCGCCATCGGGCCCGACGATGGTGATATCCAAGGCCATGCCGAACGAGTGGATCGAGCCGCGCGACGGTTCGGCGATATAGCCCACCAATTCCGTTCCCTGCAGGGCATCCCACAATTGTTGCTGCACCCGCTGCGGGCGCAAGGCGTCGAGCACCAGCAGGTGATGGTCGGGCCGGTGCGCCACCAGCCAGGCCACGGCGCTTTCCAGTGCCGCGGCCGCATCGCGGTGCAACCAGGCGCAATCGATGGGGCTGTACAGGTCGCGGCCGACGAAATTGTCGGGGGTGGCGTAGCGCAAGTCGACGGCAATGCCGGCGATGCTGTTCAAGTGACGAAATTGCGGATCGCTGGCGACCGCTTCCAGTTGCAGGCTTGCACCAGCCATTACATTCCTCTTTCCAGGCAGTTGCGGGCCGCCACGCCGATGCTGTCGGCCAGGCGGCGCGCGCCATGCGACAACGGCGAATGGCTGGCCGTCAATAAATACAGTTGTATCGGCACCGCCGGCGCCCATGGCCGGCGCTGCAATAGCTCGGGCGAACCGGAGGCGGCCGTGAACGGGTCGACCACCGCCATGCCGGCGCCCGCTTCCACCAGCGAGCGGGCGATCTGGTAGGTTTGCACCACGGTGGAAAACACGGGGTGGATATCCTGCGCTTCGCAGCCGGCAATCACCAGTTCGCCCAGCGGATCGTTGTCGGCATGGCCGATCAGCTCGCCCGTCAGCCCCTGCGCCGTCAAGGGCGTGCCACAGTCCGCCGCGCGCCAGGTACCGGCCGGCGCGATCACCGTCATCACGCCCTGGGCGATCGGTTCGGCGACGATGCCGGGATGGCGCGGGTCCTGCAGCGACAGGGCCAGGTCCGCTTCACCGAGGCGCAGGGTATTGACGATCTCGCTGGTATGGTGGGTCGCCAGCTGGCAGCGCGTATGGGGAAAGTCACGGCGCCAGGCCGTCATGGCAAACGGCAGGACGCTGATGGCGATCGTCGGCGTCGACACCAGGCGGATGGTTTCCACCGCATGGCCTTTCAGGCTGGCGGCCAGGCGGCGGATGCCGATCAAGTCACGGTTGAGTTTTTCGGTCTCGACAAACAGGCGGTGCGCCTCGGGCTTGGGATACAGCTTGCCGCGCACGCGCTCGAACAAGGGCATGCCCAGTTGCAGCTCGCAATGTTGCAGCACCTTGGTGACGGCCGGCTGCGAGATATGCAGCACTTGCGCCGCGCCACTGATGGTGCCGACCTGCATGATGGCGTGGAAGACTTCGATATGGCGCAGCCGCATGACTTGTTCCTTTGCTCTTTACATTCGACCGCTGAGGCCGGAAAGGTTCAGCTTAATGGAAAAAGTCATGGGCTGGAATGGCATGCTACTTGGCTGCAACAGCCGGCGCAGGGGCAACCACGGGCAGTGGCGTCGTCAATACTTGCAGCAAGGCTGCCGTTTCCGCATCCGCCGTGCCATCAAACAAGGTATTGCGGTATTTCATCTGGAAGGCGATCAGCACGTTCTTGGTCTCTTCATCGAACACACCCGTTTGCGGCGTGGCATAGCCATGTGCCGCCAGTTTGCTCTGGAACCAGACGGCGTCCGGCAGCGACTGTTCATATACCGCACGCTGGGTGGCCACGCGGGTGGCGTCCGGCCAGACGATCAGGCCGGCATCGGCCAGTTGCTTCCATGGGAACAGCGGACCCGGGTCCTGCTTGCGCTGCGGCGCGATTTCATTGTGGCCAAGGATGTTTTCCGGCGCGATATTGTAGCGGGCCTGGATGTCTTTCAAGAGCGGAATCAGCTGGTCGATCTGCGCCTGCGGGAATGGATACCAGATGCGGCCTTGCGGCGATTCGGTAAAGCCCGGGTTGACGATCTCGATGCCGATCGAGCTGACGTTCAGCTGGGTATATGTCTTCCAGTTGCTGACACCGGCGTGATTCGCCTGGCGCGACTCGTCGACCAGCGCATAGAACTTCGGCTGGGCCGTATCGGTCAGCAGGTAATGGCTGCTGACGACTTGTTCCGTCAGGATCTTGATCGAACGGGGCAGGTCGCTGACCGTGTAGTGGATAACGATGAATTTCACGCGCGGACTCTGGCCGCGCGCCGTCAGGCTGCGGTCGATCTGGGGCACGGAGGTGGTACAGGCTGACAGCAGGGCGACCAGCAGGGCAAGCGCGATTTTTTTCATACGATATCCATAACAGGGTTAATCAATTCATGGCCGGACGCCTGCCTTGGCTGCCAGCCGGGCCGCCGCCTCATGCGAACGCGCCATTTTTTGTTCCATCATCAACGAGTCCGGCAACGCAGCGCGCATGGCTGCCGCGATCGCCGGGTGCAACTGCGCCGCGCGGCCGGCCAGCACCACCGGACGCGCACCATGGCGCGCCGTCAGGGCCAGCGCCAGCCGCGCCAGTTCCTGCCCGGCCCGCTGCAGGATCTCCAGCGCCAGCGGATCAGCATCAGCACTGGCGGCGACGGCCAGCGCCAGCCGGCCGATGGCGCCGCGGTCCTGGCCATACATGAACTGGCGCGAACTGTCCCAGTCGCTGCCACCGATCTGTTCAAACACGGCATGCGCCATCGCCGATTGCGTCCAGCTGCCCGGCGCCTCATCCTCGCGGCGCCAGATCTGGCGCAAGGCTTCGCGCGCGATCCAGTAGCCGCCACCGCCATCGTCCAATAATACGCCGCGTCCGCCGGCGCGGTGAAACACGCCGTCGCCATCGATCCAGGCGGCAATCGAACCCGTGCCGGCATACACCAGATAACCTGCACCGGGCGCAAAGCTGTCCAGATAGGCGATTTCAATATCATTGCACAAAGTGACGTCGGACGGGTTCAAGTCCAGCAGCGAGGCCAGCGTCTGCGCCAGGCTGGCCCCATCGCCGCCAAAACCCGTCAGGCCGGCATGCACATGGGTCGGCCGGCCGACTGCCAGCACGGCCTGGCTGAGGGAGGCAAAGGTGGCGTGCAGCGTGGCGCGGCCCGCATCACTGCCCATTTGCAAGGCAGACAGACCATCCACGGCGCCGCTGGCGACGATGGCGCCGTCAAAAGTTGCCAGCGCCCAGCGCGTCTGTGTGCCGCCGGCATCGATGCCCAGGCCTAGCAAGGCGCGTTGATTGGCTGCGTGGAAAGAAGTCATGCCGTGAGTGTAAAGCGAGAATAGCCCGGCAGGCATGAAAGCTTGCGCACAATACATGCCTGCAGGTTATGGATCAGCGGCCGGTCAGAAAATCTTACCTGGTGGCCACCACGCTGGGCTGGCGCAAGGTGATGCGTGCGCTTTCATTGCCCAGGCGGTCGACCGCGCTGATTACCACCGCATTGACGCGGCCGATCGCATCGTCCATCAGATTGAATTCCGTCTGTGTGCCGGCCACTACCGAAAAGCGCCATTCGTCGCCATAGCGGGCCCATACGGCATATTGCGCTGTCGGCTTGCCGCCGCCCGCCGTCAGGCGCACGTTCATGCTGGCCGTATCGCGCCGCATGGCGACCAGGGGCGCGCCCGGTGCCTCCGCCCCCAGCCATGGCGTGGCCGGTATCAGCGCCGGGCTTTGATACACACCCGCTTTCAGCTGTTCGCTGATGCCCTTGCGGTTCTGCATCAGGGGCACCATGCTGAAATGCACCTGGCCGTTGGCGCCGGGGCGCGTGCGCGTCACTTCGATCTGCTTGACGATTTCCTGCGGCGTGAACGACTTGGGCGTATTGTCGATGCGGCTGGTGTACAGGCCCGGCCAGACATGGCGGCCATACGGATTTTGCGCCAGCCAGTAGTCGAGCAGCACGCCGAACGCCTGCGGCGCCTGCGCCACCGGCCAGTACAGCTGCGGCGACAGATAGTCGAGCCAGCCTTTGGCCAGCCACAGTTCCGCATCCGCATACAGTTTGTCGTACTGGCTGAAGCCGACAATGCCGGGCGGACGCAGGTTGGGGCGGCCGATGCCGAACGGGCTGATGCCGAAGCGCACCCAGCTTTTTTCGCGGTGGATGCCGGTATACAAGCCTTCGATCAGCTGGTTGACGTTCTGGCGGCGCCAGGCGGCGCGATCGAGCTGGCCGCCGCCGAGCAGGTACTGCTGCCACGATGGCTCGTCGGGAAACGGCAGCTCGCGCTTGGCGGCGCCGCTGCCCGCATCCAGCGCGGCGGTTTCTGCGCCGGCGCCGGCGCCCGGCGCATCGATCGGATACGGATAGAAATAATCGTCGATATGCACGCCGTCGATATCGTAGCGGCGCACCACGTCGAGCACCACGTCGGTCGTGTGTTTCGAAGCGGCAGCGTCGCCCGGATCCATCCACAGGTAGCGGCCATATTGTTTCACGGACGCCGGGTTGGTGGACGCGAAGCTGTCGCGCGCCAGCGGCGACTTGGCCGTCGCATGACGTGCACGGTAGGGATTGAACCAGGCGTGCAGCTCCAGCCCCCGCGCGTGTGCCTGGGCCACCCAGAACGCCAGCGGGTCATACATCGGCAGCGGCGGCTGGCCCTGCTTGCCAGTCAAAAATTCCGACCACGGCTCCAGCTGCGACGGGTAGATCGCATCGGCGCTGGGGCGCACCTGCAACACGATGGCGTTCAAATTGAGCGACCTGGCGCGGTCGAGGATGGCAATCGCCTCGGCCTGCTGCTTGGCCACCGTCAGGTTGCTGCGGCTGGGCCAGTCGATATTGGCGACCGTCGAGACCCAGGCGGCGCGGAACTCGCGCGGCGCCGGCGGCGGCACTTCACCACGAATATGTTGCACGGGCGGTACGGCCGGCAGGGCGGCCGGGCCGGGTGTCGCATCGACGGGCATGCGGGAACTGGTGCAGCTGCTGAGCAAGCTGGCGGTGGCCAGCGCGGCCACGATGGTGGCGGTGGCAGCCAGCCGTTTCTTAAAAGTAGACAACAAAACAATTCCTTGCAAGGGTAGGGCGCAGGTCTATCGGTGCGGGCATTCTACTGTGCGCGGCCATGCCGCGGCGCGCACACTTGAAAAGCTCAGGCCTCGGCCTTCTTGCCGAATTCGGGATCGATCCTGACCAAGGCCGCCATGATGAAGGCGGGAATGGTGGCGATGCACACCCAGATAAAGAAGTGCTGGTAGCCCAGCATCTGCTGTATCCAGCCGCTGGCCATGCCGGGCAACATCATACCCAGCGCCATGAAACCGGTGCAGATGGCGTAATGGGCCGTCTTGTGGGCGCCGTCCGAGACCATGATCATGTACAGCATGTAGGAAGCGAAACCGAAGCCGTAGCCGAACTGTTCCAGCGCGATGCCGCCCGCGATCAGATAGATATTGCTGGGTAATGCCGTGGCCAGGTAGACAAATACCAGATCGGGCAGGTGCACCGACAGCACCATCACCCACAAACAGCGTTTCAAGCCGAAGCGCGAAATGATGTAGCCACCCAGCAAGCCGCCCAGTGTCAGCGCGATCACGCCGATGGTGCCGTAGACCAAGCCCACCTGCTCGGTGGACAGGCCCAGGCCGCCCTTGGCGACGGGGTCGAGCAGGAAGGGCGCGGCCAGTTTCAGCAGCTGCGCTTCGCCGAGGCGAAACAGCAGCAGAAAGCCGAGGATGACGACAATATCCTTCTTCTTGAAAAACGCCGCAAAGGTGGCGACGAATTCCTGCAGCGGAGAAACACCGGCATCGGTGATGCTGGGCCGATCAAGGGCCGGCTTGGGCAGGATGAAGTAATGGTACAGGAACAGGGCGATGAACAGGCCCGCCAGGATGGCGAACACCACCGACCAGGCCAGCTGCACGCTGCCGGTCGAGTGCGTCAGGTAGCCGGCCAGATAGACCAGCAGGCCCTGGCCGGAAATCATTGCCAGGCGGTAAAAGGTGCTGCGCACGCCGACAAACGCCGCCTGCTGGTGTTCTTCCAGGCCCAGCATGTAAAAACCGTCGGCGGCGATGTCATGCGTGGCGGAACTGAAAGCCATCAGCCAGAAGATCGCCAGGCTGATCTGGAAAAAGTGCGGCAGGGCGGTGGTCAGGGCCACCAGCGCCAGCGCGGCGCCAATCACCAGCTGCAGGCCGACGATCCAGAAGCGCTTGGTGCGGTACATGTCGATAAAGGGCGACCACAGCGGCTTGATCACCCACGGCAGGTACAGCCAGCTGGTATACAGGGCAATATCGGTATTGGTAAAACCGTAGTTCTTGTACATGATGACCGACAGCGTCATGACCACCACATACGGTATGCCCTGGCCGAAATACAGCGAGGGGATCCACAGCCAGGGGTTTTTCACGCGCGCGGGTGCGGTGGCCGGGGCGGTTTGTTTCACAAGCTTCATACATCCTTCATCGTCAAACAAGCAGAAGAATGCCGCGCCATCGGCTCAGGCGGCCAGTGCCGAGCGCACACTGCCGCCAGCGCCGGCCAACAATGCTTGTGCCTGGTCTGTGGTAATTTTTTTTAACAAGGCAACAATCGCCACCTTGACGTGAAACTGGCATTGCTCCAGCACGCTTCTTGCCTGCGCTTCCTCGGCGCCGGTGGCATGCATGGTCAGTTTGACGGCCCGCAAGATCAGCTTGGCGTTGGTCGGCTTCAAGTCTACCATCAAGTTTCCATAGGTTTTGTGCAAACCGACCATCAGCGCACTGGAAATGGTATTGAGGGTGATCTTCTGCGCCGTGCCCGCTTTCAGACGAGTGCTGCCGGAGATCACTTCGGTACCCGTGTCGAGCACGATGCCACAGTCGGCTTGCATGGCCACCGGCGCACCGGCATTATTGGCAATGCCGACCGTCAGCGCACCGGCCCCGCGCGCGGCGCGCAAGGCTCCCAACACATACGGCGTGGCGCCGGACGCGGCCAATAAAAACACCACGTCGTTGGGCTGAGGCAGCAAGGCCAGCAACTCCGCTGCGCCTTGGTCCACATCGTCTTCCGCCCCTTCGACCGCCGCGAACATGGCGCCGGCGCCACCGGCCAGGATGGCCACGGCGCGCTCGGGCGGCCAGGAAAAAGTGGGATGCAGTTCCACGCTGTCGAGCACGCCCAGCCGGCCCGAGGTGCCGGCGCCGACATACAAGAGCCGGCCACCGGCGGCGATACGGGGCAGGGCGGCCGTGATGGCGGCCGTGATATGCGGCGAGGCCAGCCTGACGGCTTCGACGGCCCAGAACTGGTCATCGACCAGTGCGGCCACCAGTTGCACGGTTGGATACAGATCGAGTTCCGCATGCCGCGTGCTCGGGGTTTCAGTTTTTAACATGACTCATGGACATGGTTGAACGATGAAACCAGTTTAATACCAACGAGCACAGCCAGCCATGAAAGGATGGTGAACAAGCATAACGGGAGCTTATGGGGCGCGACGCATCTCGGCCACGAAGTCGTAATGGTCGCTGCGGCAATACGAATGCGTGAGTTCCACCGCGACACCCGATTCCAGGTAGGCGAGGCGGGTAATGAACAGCACGGCCTGGCCATCGGGCACGCCCAGCTGCCCGGCCAGCACGCCGGTGGCGTTCATGGCGCGGATATGCTGCAGCGCGCGCACCGGCGACTTCTTGATCTGGGCCAGGTAGGCGTACAGCGAGTCGCCCACGGCGGCCGGGTCCGGCACCACGCTGAAGGGCAGTACGCTGACCTCATAGGCCATCACCACATCGTCGGCCAGGCGCAGGCGCTCCAGGCGCGCCACCTTGGTGTTTTGCGCCAGGCCCAGGCTCAGCTGTTCCTCGCTGCTGGCGATTACCACGTCGCGCTTGAGCCAGCGCGAGCCGGCCCGGTAACCGCGTTGCTGCAATTGTTCCGAAAAGCTCGACAGGTTCGACAGCGGCTGCTCGATGCGTGGCGCGATATAGTTGCCCGAACCGCGGCGGCGCACGACCAGGCCCTGCTCGACCAGCTGGTCGATGGCCTTGCGCGCGGTGACGCGCGAAACGTCGAGCAATTCGGACAGGGTGCGTTCGGACGGCAGGGCCTGGTCTACCTGGTAGCGGCCATTGCGTACGTCATCGCCCAGCTTGCGGGCGATCTGCATATACAACGGCGAATTGTCATTTAAATCGACCTTGAGTTCCATGCTGGTCTGGCTCATTACCGTTCTCCTAGTCTGCCTAGTGTAATGGCGATGGCGCTTGCGCGTGGCGCGCCGCCCATGAATAAATGGAAAACAGGCATAAATAACGGTTATACGCTTTTAAAACACTGGTTTTTTCGAACAATTCGCTTGAGACATAACTTGAAATTATAGATAAATAAGCAATTTTCATTGGCGCCGCCCTGCTGCGCCCCCTATGCTGGCCCATCATGGCAAGCATATTCAAGGAAAACCACATGAATCAGATGATGCTGCGGTGGCTCGGCGGCTGGATGGGCGGATTGCTGCTCGGTAGCACGGCAATGGCGGCGGCAGGCGAGGTGGGCAAGGTCAAGCTCGACAATCAGCTGGCGGCCATCGTCGGCGACGTGCGCCAGCCCTTGGCCAGCCTGTCAGTGCTGGCGATACGCCATGGCCAGCCTGTGTACCAACAGCAATTCGGCGACCGTTATCTGCCGGCGCAAGCGGAGCAACGCCTGCCGGTCACTGCGGACACCCTGTTTCGCATCGCCTCGGTCTCGAAAATGATGACCACCCTGGCGCTGATGCGGCTGGTGGAACAGCACCAGCTGCAGCTGGACCAGGACGTCGGCATCTACCTGGGCTTTTCCCTGCGCAACCCGTACTTCCCCACACAGGCGGTTACCCTGCGCAGCCTGCTCAGCCATACCTCGTCGCTGCGCGATGCGGGCGGCTACTTCTGGGGCGCCGAACGCAGCCTGCGCGATGTCTTTACCGCCGGCAGCGATGCCATGTGGACGAACAATGCCGCACCGGGCCGGTATTTCAGCTACGCCAACCTGAACTGGGGCGTGATCGGCACGGTGATGGAAAAGGTCACGGGCGAACGCTTCGACCGCCTGATGCGGCGTTTGCTGCTGGCGCCGATGGGATTGCGCGGCGGCTATAACCCGGCGGAATTCTCCCCGGGCGAACTGAACGACATGGCCACGCTGTACCGCAAGCGGCCCGCCGACAGCGAAACGTGGCAGCCGGACGGCCCGTGGATCGCACAGGCCGATGATGTCCATGTACAGGCACCCGTACAGCCTGCCGGACTCGACAACTATGTGATCGGCAGCAATGCCACCATCTTCAGCCCCACCGGCGGCTTGCGCATCTCGGCGGCGGACATGGGCAAGGTCATGCAGATGCTGCTGGCCGGCGGACGTTATCGGGGCCAGCAACTATTGCAGCCGGCCAGCATCGCGCTGATGTTTACCCGGCAATGGCAACTGGCGGCGGACGGCCGCAATGGCGACAGCGATCAGGGACTGTTCCGTGCCTGGGGCCTGGGTAACCAGCAGTTCGATGCGGATGGCGCACGGGGCAACGGGCTGGTGGCAGAGGCGCGCTTTTCCGCTGCCGGCCACCTCGGCGACGCCTATGGCTTGCGGTCCGCCTTCGTGCTCGACTTTGCCAACAGGAACGGCATGATTTACCTGATCGGCGGCACCGGCAGCGATCCGGACCAGCAGCGCGGCTCGCATACCGCGCTGTCACGGCCGGAAGAGGCGGTGCTCGACGCGCTCTACCATGGCGCCATTGTCAATCTTGACTAATGCGCACCAAATTAGTGCATTCCTGTAAGTTATGGCCGCACCATGATGTTTCATTGGCCCGCCCCGTACGCACCCTCTAAGCTCTCACCGAATGCTCCCGTGCCATGGGAGTACCTACGCAGCGAGGCAGCATGCAGCAACAACAAGTCATCATTATCGGTGGCGGCGTCGTCGGCCTGACGTCGGCCTGGTGGCTGGCCGAGGCCGGCTACAAAGTCACGGTGCTGGAACGCAACGAACAGGTCGGCACCGCCGCCAGCTACCGCAATGGCGGCCAGCTCAGCTATCGCTACGTGGCGCCCCTGGCGGACGCCGGCGTCCCCCTGAAAGCGCTGCAGTGGCTGCTGCAGAAAGATGGACCGCTGCGCTTCCGCCCGGAAGCGGACTGGCGCCAGTGGCGCTGGATGGCCAGTTTTTTGCGCAACTGCAATGCCGCCAGCAATGCCCGCACCACCGCCAAGCTGCTCGAACTGGGCGAACTGAGCCGCGCCGGCATGGCCCAGCTGGAATGGGCGGTGCCGCCGGAAGCCTATGCCTGGCGCGATGCGGGCAAACTCATCGTCTACCGTTCACCCGCCATTTTCCAGCGCGCCGTGGCCCGCCCCGAATCGGAAGAGGCGCGCCTGGTATTGACGCCGGCACAGGCCGTGCAGCGCGAACCGGCCTTGGCGGCGCTGCAAAAGTCGCTCGCTGGCGCCATCTTTACCGAAGGCGAAGCGGTGGCCGACTGCCACGCGTTTTGCCTGGCGCTGGAAGCGCGGCTGCGGCAACACCCGAATTGCGCGCTGCTGCTCAAGGGCGAAGCCCACAAATTGGTGCTGCGCAATGGCAAGGTGACGGGCGTCGAGACCAGCCTGGGCCTGCTGGGCGCCGACCAGTACGTGCTGGCGGCCGGCATCCAGAGCCGCGACCTGGCCGCCACGGCCGGCATCTATCTGCCGCTGTACCCCTTGAAAGGCTACAGCCTGACGGCGACCATCCGCGCGCAGGACCTGGCGCCCGCGATCAGCATCACGGACTTCGAGCGCAAGGTACTGTATGCGCGCATCGGAGGGGCGTTGCGCGTGGCGGCCATGGTCGACATGGTGGGCGCCGATACCAGCATCACGCCAGCCCGCATTGCCGGCCTGAAGCGGCTGGCGCGCGAAGCGATGCCGCAGGCGGCCGACTACGAGTCGGCCACGGCCTGGGCCGGCTTGCGGCCGGCCACGCCGAACAGCGCGCCACTGGTCGGCGCCAGCAAATACCCGAACCTGTGGCTGAACGTGGGCCACGGCCCATTGGGCTTTACCTTTGCGGCCGGCACGGCGCGCATCCTGGCCGACCTGATGGCCGGCAAGGCGCCACCGTTTGCGCTGGACTTCCTGCAGCCCAAGGCCTAGTGCCGAAGCGCAGCACGCGCCTTTCCCTTATGGCGGATAATTGCGGAACTTTCCGCTCTTGCCGCCTATCGCATGTCCAACTCGTCTCTTCCCACCGCCTGCCCCTGCGGCGGCGGCGCCTATGCCACTTGCTGCGGCCCGTATATTGCGGGCGATGTCCTGCCGCCCACGGCCGAAACATTGATGCGCTCGCGCTACACGGCATTTACCCTGCGCGACGAGCCATATTTGCGCGCCACCTGGCACGCCAGCACCTGCCCGAGCGATGCTTTATTTGCCGAAGAAGAAAAAGTCCAGTGGCTGGGACTTGAGGTAAAATCTGCTTTACGTTTACGTCAACGTAAAGCAGAATCTGCCGATCAGGCCAAAGAGATCTACCGCGATACCGTCGAATTCGTGGCCCGCTACAAGGTCAAGGGCCGCGCGCACCGCCTGCATGAAGTGAGCCGCTTCGTGCGCGAAGCGGACACTGGCGGCACCGTGCGCTGGTTGTATCTCGACGGCAGTTTTCCCGAATAGCGCGACCCGAGAGACCGGGCGATAATAAAAAGGAACAGCAATGCCGCACATCGAAAGCAAACTCAATCCGCGCAGCGACGATTTCAAGGCCAACGTGGCCGCCATGCAGGCCATCGTCGACGATTTGCGCGACAAGGTGGAAAGCATCGCGGCCGGTGGCGGGGAAGCCGCTGCCGCCAAGCACCTGGCGCGCGGCAAACTGCTGCCGCGCGACCGCGTGCAGATGCTGCTCGATCCCGGCACGCCGTTTCTCGAGTTTTCACAGATGGCGGCCTACGCCATGTACCAGGACGCCAATGGCGTCGACGCGGCGCCCGCCGCCGGCATCATCACCGGCATCGGCCGGGTCTCGGGCCAGGAATGCGTGATCGTCTGCAATGACGCCACCGTCAAGGGCGGCACGTATTACCCGATGACGGTGAAAAAACATCTGCGCGCCCAGGAAATCGCCGACCAGAACAACCTGCCCTGCATCTACCTGGTCGACTCGGGCGGCGCCAACCTGCCGAACCAGGACGACGTGTTCCCTGACCGCGACCATTTCGGCCGCATCTTCTATAACCAGGCCAACCTGTCGGCCAAGGGCATCCCGCAGATCGCCGTGGTGATGGGTTCTTGCACGGCCGGCGGCGCCTATGTGCCGGCCATGAGCGACGAATCGATCATCGTCAAGGAGCAGGGCACGATTTTCCTCGGCGGCCCGCCGCTGGTGAAAGCGGCGACCGGCGAAGTGGTGACGGCCGAAGACCTCGGTGGCGGCGACGTGCATACGCGCTTGTCCGGCGTGGTCGACCACCTGGCGCAGAACGACCTGCATGCGCTGTCGCTGGCGCGCACCATCGTCTCCAACCTGAACCGCAAAAAGCCGCAGCAGATGGCGCTGCGCGAGTCGGTCGAACCGCACTATCCGCCGCAGGAACTGTATGGCGTGATTCCCGTCGATACGCGCAAGCCCTTCGATGTGCGAGAGGTGATCGCCCGCATCGTCGACGCCAGCGCTTTTGACGAATTCAAGGCCCGCTACGGCACCACCCTGATCTGCGGCTTTGCGCATATCCATGGCATCCAGGTCGGCATCATCGCCAACAACGGCATCCTGTTCTCCGAGTCGGCGCTGAAGGGCACGCACTTCATCGAGCTGTGCTGCCAGCGCAAGATTCCGCTGGTGTTTTTGCAAAATATCACCGGCTTCATGGTCGGGCGCAAATACGAAAACGAGGGCATCGCCCGCAATGGCGCCAAGATGGTGACCGCCGTGGCGACCGCCGCCGTGCCGAAGTTCACGGTGATTATCGGCGGCAGTTTCGGCGCCGGCAATTACGGCATGTGCGGCCGCGCATTCTCGCCGCGCTTCCTGTGGATGTGGCCCAATGCGCGCATTTCCGTGATGGGCGGCGACCAGGCCGCGTCGGTGCTGGCAACCGTCAAGCGCGACGGCATCGAGGGCAAGGGCGGCGCCTGGAGCGCGGACGAGGAAGCGGCCTTCAAGCAGCCGATCAAGGATCAATATGAACACCAGGGCCACCCCTACTATGCGACTGCGCGCCTGTGGGACGATGGCGTGATCGACCCGGCCGACACCCGCATGGTGCTGGGCCTGGGCCTGTCGGCCGCGCTCAACGCGGAAATCCCGGACACGAAGTTCGGCGTGTTTCGCATGTAAGGGAAGGAAAAACACCATGGAATTTGAAACCCTGAAACTGGTCATCGAAGGCAATGTCGCCACCGTGACCCTGAACCGCCCCGACGTGCGCAACGCCTTCAACGAGACGACGATCGCCGAACTGGCGCGCGCCTTCGAGGGCCTGGGCCGCAGCGACATGGTGCGCGCCATCGTGCTGGCCGCCAATGGACCCGCATTTTGCGCCGGCGCGGACCTGCACTGGATGAAGAAGATGGCCGGCTACACGCATGCCGAAAACCAGGCCGACGCGCTGCAGCTGGCGCAGATGCTGCGCACGATATACGAGTGCCCGAAACCGGTAGTGGCCAAGGTCCAGGGCGACTGTTATGCCGGCGGCATGGGCCTGGTGGCCGCATGCGATATCATCCTGTCTGCGGAAGACGTGCAATTCTGCCTGAGCGAAGTGCGGCTGGGCCTGATCCCGGCCACCATTTCACCGTATGTCATCAAGGCCATGGGCGAACAGGCGGCGCGACGCTACTTTATCTCCGCCGAGCGGTTCTCCGCCCACGAAGCGCTGCGCATCGGCTTTGCCCACGAGGTAGTCGCTGCCGATGCGCTCGATGCGAAAACCGCCGAAGTGCTGAAGGCGCTGACCGGCAACAGCCCGCACGCGGTGGCGCAAGCGAAAACGCTGGTGCGCGAGATCGCCGGCCAGCCGGTCGACGATGCGCTGCTGCTGGACACCGCCGAACGCATCGCGCAGATCCGCGCCTCGGAACAGGGGCGCGAAGGCGTGCAATCATTCCTGGACAAGCGCAAGCCGGGTTGGCTCATGGGCTAGCGCATGGACTAAGAAAATCATTGGAGCAGTTTTGAAATCAGAAAAACAATCGGCATGGGTTGAGCGCAGCCTGCGCAGCGTGTGGCATCCGTGCACGCAGATGCAGCACCATGAAAGTGTGCCACTCATTCCCGTCAGCCATGGCCGCGGCGCCTGGCTGTACGACCACGACGGCCGGCGCTACCTGGACGCCATCAGCTCCTGGTGGGTGAACCTGTTCGGCCATGCCAACCCGCGCATCAACGCGGAACTGAAGGATCAATTGGACCGGCTGGAACACGCCATGCTGGCCGGTTTTACCCACGAGCCGGTGATCGAGCTGTCGGAAAAACTGTCGGCATTGACCCACGGCGTGCTCGGTCACAGCTTCTATGCGTCCGATGGCGCCTCGGCCGTGGAAATCGCGCTGAAAATGAGTTTTCATGCCTGGCGCAACAGCGGCAAGAGTGACAAGCAGGAATTCGTCTGTTTAAAAGGCAGCTACCACGGCGAGACCATCGGCGCGCTGGCCGTCACCGATGTGGCCCTGTTCAAGGATGCCTACGGCCCGCTGCTGCGCGCCACGCAGACGGTCATGTCGCCGGACTTCCGCCAGGCAGGCGAGGGCGAAACCGCCGCAGATGTGGCGCGCCGCGCGGCGGCCGAAGTGGAAAGCCTGTTCCAGCAAAAGGCCGACAAGATCGCCGCCATCATCATCGAACCGCTGGTGCAGTGCGCGACCGGCATGGCGATGCACGATCCGCTGTACCTGTCGCTGGTGCGTGAGTTGTGCGACCGCCATCAGGTACACCTGATCCTCGACGAAATCGCCGTCGGCTGCGGCCGTACCGGTACCTTCTTCGCCTGCGAACAGGCGGCCATCTGGCCCGATTTCGTGTGCCTGTCGAAAGGCATCAGCGGCGGTTATCTGCCCCTGTCGCTGGTAATGACGCGCGAAGAGATCTACCAGGCCTTCTACAGCACCGACGTGCGCCGCGGCTTTCTGCATTCGCATTCGTACACTGGCAATCCGCTGGCCTGCCGCGCCGCGCTGGCGACCCTGGCCATCTTCGAGGAAGACGATGTGCTGGCCACCAACCGCATGCGCGCCGACAAGATCACGCAGGCACTCATGCCGCTGGCCCAGCATGGCAAGGTAAAACACTTCCGGCAGCAGGGCATGATCTGGGCCTTCGATGCGGTGGACGCCACGCCTGATTTTTCACGCCGCTTTTTCAGCACCGCGCTCGAACATGAACTCCTGATGCGACCGATCGGCTCCACCGTCTACCTGATGCCGCCGTATATCCTCGACGACGAACAGATCGCCGGCCTGGGCACGCAGATGCTGGCCGTGTTCAATCACGTGATGGGAGCGTGACATGGAACTGATCACGCGACTGCAGCAGCAGTTAAGCACACTGGAAGAACGCAGCCTGATACGCCGGCGCCGCACGGTCGAGACCCCCTGCGCGCCGCGCATCACGGTCGATGGCCGCGAGATGCTGGCCTTTTGCAGCAATGATTACCTGGGCCTGGCCTCGCATCCAAAGATCGTGGATGCGCTCAAGGAAGGCGCCGACCTGTATGGCGCCGGCAGCGGCGCCTCGCACCTGATCAGCGGCCACAGCCGCGCCCATGCGTTGCTGGAAGAACGGCTGGCCGAGTTTGTCGGCGCCAACCTGGAGTCGGCGCGCGCGCTGTATTTCTGCACCGGCTATATGGCCAACCTGGCCGTGTTGACCGGCCTGGCGGTGGGCGACAAGGATACCGAGATTTTTTCCGAAGCGCTCAATCACGCTTCGCTGATCGACGGGACGCGCCTGGCGCGCGTGGCCACACGCGTCTATCCGCATGCCGATCTCGATGCGCTGAAGGCTTTGCTGGCCGCCAGCCAGGCGGCCACAAAAATCGTCGTCACCGACAGCGTCTTCAGCATGGACGGCGACATGGCGCCCTTGCCCGCGCTGCTGGCCCTGTGCGAGCAATACGGCGCCTGGCTGGTGGTCGACGATGCGCACGGCTTTGGCGCGCTCGGTGAACACGGCCGCGGCGCGCTCGAACATTTTGACCTGCATTCGCCCAACCTGGTGTATGTGGGCACGCTGGGCAAGTCGGCCGGCGTCGGCGGCGCTTTCGTGGCCGCGCATGAAGCCGTGATCGAAACGCTGATCCAGAAGGCGCGCCCGTATATCTTTACCACCGCCGCGCCGCCCGCGATGGCCCATGCGCTGCTGGCCAGTCTGGACATCATCGCCGGCGAAGAAGGCCGGCAGCGCCGCGCGCACCTGGCCGCGCTGGTGGCACAATGGAACGCCGGCCTGCAATTGCGCCACTGGCAGCCGCTGGCGTCCAGCACCGCGATCCAGCCCGTGATCATCGGCGAAAACGCCGCGATGATGGACATCGCCGCCAGCCTGTATGCGCAGGGCCTGTGGGTCGGCGCGATCCGTCCGCCGACCGTACCACTCGGCACGGCGCGCCTGCGCGTCACGCTGTCGGCCGGCCACACGGAGCAGGAAGTGGCACTCTTGATCAATGCAGTGAATAACCTGGAAAGGACGCGCCATGAGTCTTGATGATCCCATCGTCATCGGTACGGCCGAAGTCAATGAACTGGAACCGGTGCTGGAAACAGCCCTGGAACCGGCGCCCGTGGCAGCCAGCCTGCCGTCGCGCTTTGCCTGTTTTGTCACCGGCACCGACACGGAAATCGGCAAGACGCTGACCTCCTCGGCGCTGCTGCACGCGCTGGTGCAACGGGGCGTGCGCGCCTGCGGCATGAAGCCGGTGGCGGCCGGCGCGGAGCTGCGCGATGGCGAGCTGCATAATGAAGACGCCGACAGTTTGAAAGCGGCCGGCAACGTCACCCTGCTGCGCAATCTGACCACGCCCTACATGTTCAAGGAACCGGCCGCGCCGCATATCGCCGCCGCGCTCGAAGGCGTCACCATTGAATCGGTGCCGATCCTGGCCGCCTACCTGGAAGTGGCGGCCGCCTCGGATGCGGTGGTGGTCGAGGGCGTGGGCGGCTTTCGCGTGCCCTTGTCTGCCACTTTTGACACGGCCGACCTGGCGCAGCAGCTGGACCTGCCGGTGATCCTGGTGGTCGGCATGCGCCTCGGCTGCATCAACCAGGCCTTGCTGACGCTCGAAGCGATCGAAGCGCGCGGCTTGACCGTGATCGGCTGGGTCGCCAATACGCTCGAAGTGGAAATGCGCTTTATCGACGAAAATATCGATGCGCTGATCGAGCGCATCCCGGCGCCGCTGCTGGGCAAGGTGCCGCGCATGGCGCAGGCGAGCGCCGCGGAAGCGGCGTCGTATCTCGATTTTACCGGCCTGCCGAACTGGCCGGCGCAACACCCCAACAATTGAAGCAACTGAAAACCAAGGAATCACGATGTCATTCATCCAAGAAGCAGCAAAAACCGTCGAACTGCACCGCCCGACTGCGCGCATTACCGTGCCGGAAGCGGCCACCTGGCCCGTCGCCGACGTGCTGGCCCTGTTCGACCTGCCGTTCAACGACCTGATGTTCAAGGCCCAGCAAACCCACCGCGTCAACTTCCCGGACGGCGACGTGGAACTGGCGACCCTGTTGTCGATCAAGACCGGCGGCTGCGAGGAAGACTGCGGCTACTGCCCGCAGGCGGCCCGCTACGACACGGGCGTGGAAGCGAAAAAAATCCTCGATATCGACACCGTACTGGACGCCGCGCGCCAGGCCAAGGCCAATGGCGCCACGCGTTTTTGCATGGGCGCCGCCTGGCGCGGCCCGAAGGATCGCGACATGGAAAAGGTCGAGGAAATGGTCAGCAAGGTCAAGGCCCTGGGCCTGGAAACCTGCGCCACCCTGGGCATGCTGGAAGAAGGCCAGGCCGACCGCCTGAAAAACGCCGGCCTCGATTTCTACAACCATAACCTGGACACCGCGCCCGAGTTCTACGACAACGTGATCTCGACCCGCGAATACCAGGACCGCCTGGACACCCTGGGCCGCGTGCGCGAAGCGGGCCTGAAAGTATGCTGCGGCGGCATCGTCGGCATGGGCGAGACGCGCCTGCAGCGCGCCGGCCTGATCGCCCAGCTGGCCAACCTGAATCCGTATCCGGAATCGGTGCCCGTCAACCACCTGGTGCAGGTGGAAGGCACGCCGTTGTTTGGCCTGGAAGCGCTGGACCCGTTCGAATTCGTGCGCACCATCGCGGTGGCCCGCATCACCATGCCGAAAGCGCGCGTGCGCCTGTCGGCCGGCCGCCGCCAGATGGGCGAAGCCGTGCAAGCCATGTGCTTCCTGGCCGGCGCCAATTCGATCTTCTACGGCGACAAGCTGCTCACCACCGACAACCCGGAAGCGGAAGACGACCGCACGCTGCTCAATAAACTGGGCCTGCAGACGCGCGGTGCGATGCTCGAATCGGTGCAGAAAGAGAAGTGCGGCTGCTGATACAGCAATAGCAGCAGGTTTCACAAAAGAAGGCTGGGGTCAGACCCACCGGGTCTGACCCCGAATAAAAAAACTTCCAGCCACGAGCTGCAAAGAGAGAGACCATGTTCACCAAAATCCTGATCGCCAACCGTGGCGAAATCGCTTGCCGTGTGGCCGCTACCGCGCGCCGCATGGGCGTCAAGACGGTCGCCGTGTATTCCGAAGCGGACGCCAATGCCAAACACGTGGCCGTGTGCGACGAAGCCGTATTGATCGGCCCCGCGCCGGCCAAGGAAAGCTATCTGTGCGGCGACAAGATCATCGCCGTGGCGCTGGCCACCGGCGCGCAGGCGATCCATCCTGGCTACGGCTTTTTGTCCGAAAACGCCGACTTTGCCGATGCCTGCGCAGCGGCCGGCCTGGTATTTATCGGCCCGCCGGCGTCGGCCATGCGCGCCATGGGGTCGAAATCGGCGGCCAAGTCGCTGATGGAAAAGGCCAACGTGCCGCTGGTGCCCGGCTACCACGGCGAGGAACAGGATGCGGACTTTTTGCACGCGCAGGCCGACCAGATCGGCTACCCGGTGCTGCTGAAGGCTTCGGCCGGCGGCGGCGGCAAGGGCATGCGCGTGATCGACAGTTCGAATGACTTCAAGGCCGCGCTGGCCTCGTGCAAGCGCGAAGCGATCAGCTCTTTCGGCGACGACAAGGTGCTGGCCGAAAAATACCTGTCGCGCCCGCGCCATATCGAGATCCAGGTGTTTGCCGATACCTTGGGCAATTGCATCTATCTGTTCGAGCGCGACTGCTCGGTGCAGCGCCGCCATCAAAAGGTGCTGGAAGAAGCACCGGCGCCGGGCATGCCGCTGGAACGCCGCGCCGCCATGGGCGAAGCGGCCGTGGCGGCGGCAAAAGCCGTCGGTTATGTGGGCGCCGGCACGGTGGAATTCATCGCCAACCAGGACGGCTCGTTCTACTTCATGGAGATGAACACGCGCCTGCAGGTCGAGCATCCGGTGACCGAAATGATCACCGGCACCGACCTGGTGGAGTGGCAGTTGCGCGTCGCCTTTGGCGAGCCGCTGCCGAAAACGCAAGGCGAATTGACCATCCACGGCCACGCCATCGAGGCGCGCATTTATGCGGAAAATCCGGAGAAGGGTTTTCTGCCGTCGATCGGCACCTTGCGCCATATGCGCGCACCTGCGGCGGTGACGTTCGAGCTCGGTGGCACAAGCGTGCCGGCCGGCGTGCGTATCGATTCGGGCGTGCGCGAGGGCGATGCGATTTCGCCGTTCTACGACCCGATGATCGCCAAGCTGATCGTCTGGGGTGCGGACCGCCGCGAGGCGCTGGCACGCATGGCGCAGGCGCTGTCCGAATACCAGATCGTCGGCCTGGCCAGCAATATCGCCTTCCTGAAACGCCTGGTCGAAGGTGAGGCGTTCAGCACTGCAGATCTCGATACGGGCCTGATCGAGCGCAACCAGGAAGCGCTGTTCCCGGCCCTGCAGGCAGCGCCCGACACGGCGCTGGCACTGGCGGCGGTGGCGCTGCTGACGCAGGAAGCGGCCGCCAGCCATGGCAGCGGCCCGTGGGGCGATGCGCTGGGCTGGCGCTTGAACAGCACCCTGGGACGCAGCTTGTCGTTTGCCGATGAATTCGCGATCGCTGGCGAGAGCAAGGCCTATGCGGTGCGCATCGCCTACCAGCCGGATGGCTGGCTGTTCAACGGCCAGCGCTTGCGCCTGAGCGCGCGCGACGGCCAGGAACTGCATGTGAAACTCGGCGAGCGCGCCGTGCATGGCACCGTGCACCGCGACGGCGAGCAGTTCCACGTATTTACGGGTGGCGCGCATTACACGCTGCAGTACAACGACCCGATGGCGCATGCGGGCGAAGCGGAAGCCGAAGGCGGCCGCCTGACGGCGCCGATGCCCGGCAAGGTGGTGGCCGTGCTGGTGAACAAAGGCCAGGACGTGAAAAAAGGCGAACCGCTGGTGATCATGGAAGCGATGAAGATGGAGCACACCATCGCCGCGCCGCATGACGGCCTGGTGGAGGACGTGCTGTATGCGGTCGGCGACCAGGTGGCCGACGGCGCGCCACTGCTGGCCTTCAAGGCCGCGGCCTAGGAGCCATCATGCGCATACTGCTGCAACGCCTGGACGGCAAGGAAGCGGAGTGGATCAGCGAGTTTGCCGGACAGCTGCCCGAAGCCGAGGTGATCGCCTGGCGCGAGGGCGAGTCCATACCCGACTGTTATTACGCCGCCGTCTTCCGGCCACCGGCCGCCATGCTGGGCGACCTGGGCAAGGTCAGGGCGATTTTCAATCTGGGGGCCGGCGTCGATGCGCTGTTGAAATTCGGCGAGGCGCTGCCGGCCCACGTACCGCTGGTGCGCCTGGACGACGCCGGCATGGGCGTGCAGATGGCCGAGTATGTGAGCCACGCCGTGCTGCGCCACTTCCGCCGCTTCGACGACTACGAGGCGCAGGCGCGCGCCGGCATCTGGCAGCCGCTGCCCGCGTTCGACAAGGTGGATTTCCCGGTCGGCGTGCTGGGCCTGGGGGTGCTTGGCACGCGCGTGCTGGACGCGCTGGCGCAGTTCGAGTTTCCCCTGCGCGGCTGGAGCCGCAGCCAGAAACACATCGACGGCGTCGACTGCTTTGCCGGCGAGGAGGGGCTGGAAGCCTTCCTGCGCGGCACGCGCGTGCTGATTTGCCTGCTGCCGCTGACACAAGACACGCACAATCTGCTCGACCGCGCGCGGCTGTCCATGCTGCTGCCGGGCGCCTATGTCATCAACGTGGCGCGCGGCGCGCACCTGGCCGAACCGGACCTCTTGAGCCTGATCCGTTCGGGCCATATCGCCGGCGCCACCTTGGACGTGTTCCGCAACGAGCCGCTGCCGCAGCAGCACCCGTTCTGGCAGGAGCCGCGCATCACCATCACGCCGCATGTCTCCGCCAATACCCTGCGCCGCGAAAGCGTGGCGCAGATCGCCGCCAAGATACGCCGCCTGCAAGCTGGCGAACCTGTGGCCGGCACCGTCAACCGTTTGCAAGGATACTGAAATGAACGCTGCCAGCAGTCTGCCAAAACAAGTCAAGATCGTCGAAGTGGGCCCGCGCGACGGCCTGCAAAATGAAAAGGAGACCATCAGCGCCGCCGTCAAGATCGAGCTGGTCGACCGGCTGACGCAGGCGGGTTTCGCCAATATCGAGGCGGCCTCGTTCGTGTCGCCCAAATGGGTGCCGCAGATGGCCACCAGCACGGAAGTCATGGCCGGCATCGCGCGCCGCGCGGGCACGATCTATTCCGCGCTGACGCCGAACATGCAGGGTTTCGAAGCGGCGCTGCTGGCCAAAGCCGATGAGGTGGTGATCTTCGGTTCA
Source organism: Janthinobacterium sp. PSPC3-1 (assembly GCF_049896105.1). Taxonomy (NCBI): domain Bacteria; kingdom Pseudomonadati; phylum Pseudomonadota; class Betaproteobacteria; order Burkholderiales; family Oxalobacteraceae; genus Janthinobacterium; species Janthinobacterium sp. PSPC3-1. Next base: position 23,926 of record NZ_JAFCTQ010000031.1, read on the forward strand.
GCCTCGGAGGCGTTCTCGCAAAAGAATATCAACTGCTCGATCGCCGAATCGATCGCCCGCTTCGAAGGCGTGGCGAAAGCGGCGAAGGAGAACGGCCTGCGCCTGCGCGGCAGCATCAGCTGCGCCTTCGGCTGCCCCTACCAGGGCGAAGTGCCACTGGACGCTGTCGCCGACGTGGTGGGGCGCATGCGCGACCTGGGCTGCGACGAGATCGATATCGCCGACACCATCGGCGTGGCCACGCCGAGAAAAACCCAGGCGGTGATGGCGCGCGCCATCGAGGCGTTTCACGTGGGCGGCCTGTCCGGCCATTTTCATGACACCTACGGCCAGGCGCTGGCGAATATCTACGCCAGCCTGGAGCTGGGCATCGCCATCTATCACTCGTCCGTCTCGGGCCTGGGCGGCTGCCCGTACGCCAAGGGCGCCACCGGCAATGTCGCCACCGAAGACGTGCTGTACATGATGAACGGCCTGGGCATCGCCACCGGCATCGACCTGGACCTGGTGGTGGACGCGGGCCAGTTCATTTCGCAGCAGCTGGGCCGCAAGGGATCGAGCCGGGCGGGCAATGCGCTGGCGGCAAAGCGCCTGACCTGAAAAAACGACTCCTGCAGTGTGAATGCAGGAGTCGTTTTTCGCTGGACATGTACAGACGAAAAAAAACCCGAGAGCCGTAACTCTCGGGTTTTTTTCTACAAATTTGGTCGGAGTACAAGGATTCGAACCTTGGACCCCCTGGTCCCAAACCAGGTGCGCTACCGGGCTGCGCCACACTCCGAAGACCAAGATAATACAGACCATATTCAATTCGGTCAAGGGTCCGGCAAAACTTCCCGTAAATAATTTACGCCCCTGCCGGCCTCATCTGTTTTGATGCCAAAAAAGTATGCGACACTGGGCGCCAGTTTTCTCTCACAGGATGCGAAAACATGACGGCATTACCTTTCAGCTATTCGTCTCATGATTACCCGGGCCCGGCGCGCCGGCACCACCTTGTGCTGGGCGCTGGCGTCTTGCTGCTGCACCTGGCTTTTCTGTATGGCTGGCGTTATGCCAAACCGCCACCCCTGCCCGACGCCGGGCCGAAGGTGGAATCGATCGCCGTCTGGATACGCCCACCGGCGGTCAAACCGCTGCCGCCGCCACCGCCCGTGGCCAGGGTGGAACCGCAGCGCGAAAAAAAACCGCTTCGTGTCGCGGCCTCACCCAGGACAGCGGCGCCGGCCACGCCGGCGACAGAACCCGTCGCGAACGCCATCACGGTGGCACCGTCACCCACGCCAGCCGACCCGCTGGCGGCGGACGCACCGAAGTTCGACATGGAAGCGGCCCTGAAAACCGCGCGCAAGGTGGCCAGCGAACGCGACCCGGCCAAGGCCGGCACGGCGGTCGGCCAGATCCCCGACAAGCCGCTGCGCACGGAAACCCAGCTGGCGCGCGATATCGCCAGTGGCAAGCGTGGCGATTGCCGCACGGCATATGCGGGTGCCGGGCTATTGGCCCCGTTGGTGATGCTGCTGGATAAAAAGGATAGCGGATGCAAGTGGTGATAATCTCAAGACATAAATAACTTGAATATACCTATATTGGGTATTATCATACCCAATATGGGTATATATGCAGATACGTTATTTTCCAAGACACAGCAACGCGTGCTGGCCTTGCTGTTTGGCCAGTCGCAACGCTCGTTTTACGCCAACGAGATTATCGCTTTCGCCGCCATGGGTTCAGGCGCGGTACAGCGCGAGCTGGCGAAGCTGGTGAAGTCGGCGCTGATCACTGTAAAAAAAGTGGGCAACCAGAAGCACTATCAGGCAAATCACCAGGCACCGATTTTTGATGAGCTGCGCAGCATTGTCATGAAAACTTTTGGCGTGGCCGACGTGCTGCGCGTGGCGCTGCAAGCACACTGGCCGCAGATCGAGCTGGCGTTCGTGTATGGCTCGATGGCCAAAGGAAACGAGCAGGCCCACAGCGACATCGATCTGATGGTGATCGGCGAGCAGATCTCGAATGCCGCCCTGCTCGACGCATTGCAACCGCTACAGCAGCAACTGGGCCGCATAGTCAACCCGACGCTCTACACGCCGGCGGAGTTTATCCAGCGCGTACGCGACGGCAAGTCGTTTATCGTGCGCGTGCTGGAACAGCCGAAGATCTTTGTCAAAGGCAGGGAAGATGAACTCATCCGCCTCACAGGCACTGGCGAATCTGGCGCGGATCTGACGGCGGCTCAGGCACTCGCCATCGAACCGCCAGCCTGATTGTCTTACTCCTGCCCCTTCAACTGCAGCGCCCGCTCATATAAAGCATTCTTCTTGCGCCCGGTAATTTGCGCCGTCAGGTTGGCCGCCTGCTTGACGCTGCATTCGGCCAGCAGGATACCCAGGATGCGTTCGGCTTCCACGTCTTCGGCGTCCTGGGCTTCGGTGGCGCCGTCGAGCAGGATCACGAATTCGCCTTTTTCGCGGTGGGCGTCGGCGCGGATCCAGGCTTCCGCCTCGGACAGCGGGCAGCGGTGGATTTCTTCGAACAGCTTGGTCAGTTCGCGCGCGAACACCACCTGGCGCGTCGGCTCGAACGCTTCGACCAAAGCGGTGGCGCAATCGAGGATGCGGTGCGGCGCTTCATAAAAGACCATGGTGGCGGTCACGCCGCGCAGGCTGTGCAGCATGTTTTCGCGCTGCTTGGCTTTCGCGGGCAGGAAGCCGACAAAATAAAACTGGTCGTTCAGCAAGCCGCTGGCGGAAATCGCCGTGATCGCCGCCGATGGGCCGGGCAGGGGCAGCACGCGCAGGCCGGCCGCGCGCACGGCGTCGACGATGCGCGCGCCAGGGTCGGACACGGCAGGGGTTCCCGCGTCGGAGACCAGCGCGATGCGCTCGCCGGCATGCAGGCGGGCGATCAGGGTCTGCGCCACTTCGCGTTCGTTATGTTGATGCGCAGCAATTAACGGCTTGTTCAGGCCAAAACGCGTCAGCAGGTGCGCCGTATTGCGGGTATCTTCACAGGCGACGGCGTCAGCCAGGCTCAGCAAGTGCAAGGCACGCAGGCTGATATCGGTGACATTGCCGATGGGCGTGGCCACTACATACAATGTTGCGATAGGATAGACCTGGTGCGCCGCCTCTGTCATGATGGGCAGGCTGGCGATGGAACTGATTTCTTGTACGGTCATTTTGGAGGTTGAATGCTTGCTAATAGTGTGAAGTTACTGCTTGTTTGTGCCGCGACCGGCATGCTGAGCGCTTGCAGCACGCCTTGCGACGCGCCCGGGCAATTGTGCGCGCCTATTGAATCAAACACAAGGGCGCTGCCGCCGCCACCGCCGCCACCTGTCCCCGCGCCGCTGCCCAAGCCGGCCGCACCGGAACCGGTGACCTTTGCCGTGGCCGTGCCCGACATTACCTCGTATGACGACAGCGGCAAGGCCAACGTGGCGCCCATGACCGGCAAGCCGGCCACGGGCACCGCGCAGGACATGCCGGCCGCCACGGCGCCGGCGCCTTCCGACGGCAAGGTCCACCATATCGGCCTGCTGCTGCCGCTGCGCTCGGCTTCGCTGGGTCCGGCCGCCAGCCTGTTGCGGGCCGGCTTCATGGCCGCCTACGAGCGCGACCGCAGCGGCTTCGAAGTGGCCGTGATCGATACGGGCGACGGCAGCGCCGATGTACTGGACAAGTTTGCGCAAGCCCAGCAGGAGCAGGATATCGTGGTCGGCCCCTTGTCTCGCTCGGCCGTCACGGCAGTGGCCAACAGCGACCTGGTGAAAAAGCCGACCATCGCCCTGAACCACCCCGACAACCGCGGCGAAGCGCGCCTGCCGGCCAGGCTGCTGGTGATGGGTCTGTCGATCGAAGCGGAAGCGCGGCAGGTGGCCGCCTGGGCCGCCAGCGAACAGCCGCGCGCCAACGCCTTGATTTTGTCGGCCAATTCGGCCTCGCAGCGCCGCACCAGTACCGCCTTCAAGCAGGAATGGCTGCGCCAGGGCGGCAGCGCCGACCAGGTCGACCTGACGGCCACCAACGGTTACCTCGGCGACGCCGAGCTGGTGCAGCTGCGCGCGCGCCTGTCAAGCAATCCACCGGCCCTGATCTTTGCGGCGCTGGACGCCGACCAGGCGCGCCAGCTGCGCGTGGCGATCGGCCCCGACCTGCCGCTATACGGCACCTCGTCGCTGAACCCGGGCCTCGGCCGCGGCGCCAGCGGCCCCGAGCTGGACGGCGCGCGCCTGCTCGACCTGCCATGGCAGGTGCAGCGCGATCATCCGCAAGTGATGGTGTATCCGCAGCCGCCGCAGCCCGCCGACGGCCGCCTGACGGCCGACATGGAGCGCCTGTATGCGCTGGGCATCGATGCCTTCCGCGTGGCGCGCGAAGTGGCGCTGCGCCCCGAGGCGTCGTTCACGCTCGATGGCGTGACGGGCCGCCTGGCCGTGCGTTATGACGGCGGACAGGTCCGCTTCGAGCGCACCGAGCAGGCCGCCACCTATCAGCAGGGCGTGGTCGGTACCTGGCCGCCGAAGCCGGTTCCCGAGCAAGCGCCCGTATTGCCGGCGGCGCAGTAAAGAAAGCAGCATGCCATGCCGCCGCCAGACAAGCGGGAACTGGGGCGGCTGGCGGAAGACGATGCGCTGGCGTATTTGCTGCTGCAAGGACTCAAGCTGGTAGAACGCAATTTTTTGTGCAAAGGCGGCGAGCTGGACTTGATCATGCGCGACGGCAAAAGCGTCGTCTTCATCGAAGTGCGCCAGCGCAGCGGCAGTGCTTTCGGCGGCGCCTTGGCCAGCATCACGCCGGCCAAGCAGCGGCGCATGACGCGTGCCGCGCAAACCTGGCTATTGAGTCAGAAGAGCTTGCCACCATGCCGTTTCGACGCCGTCGTCATCGATGGCGGACGCATGGAATGGCTGAAGAACATTCTCGATATGTAAGCATTTTTAACAGCGCTTGTTCGCCTTGCCGCGCGCCTGCACTATAATCGGCAGACTATGAATAATCAACGCATCCTCTCGCACTTCCACGAAAGTGCCGAACTCAAGATCCAGGCCGCTACGGTGCTGGCACCCGCGATTGCCCAGGCGATCGAGCTGATGTTTGCCGCGCTGTCGAACGGTAACAAGATCCTGGCCTGCGGCAATGGCGGTTCCGCCGCCGACTGCCAGCATTTTGCCGCCGAGCTGGTCGGCCGCTTCGAACGCGAACGCTTTCCGCTGCCGGCGCTGGCATTGACCACCGACACGTCGATCATGACGGCGGTGGCCAACGATTACAGCTACCGCGAAATTTTCTCGAAGCAGGTACAGGCCTTCGGCCAGGCCGGCGACATCCTGCTGGCCATTTCCACGTCGGGCAATTCCGGCAACGTGATGGCGGCGGTGGAAGCGGCGCTGGAACGCGAAATGCGCGTGGTGGCGCTGACGGGCAAGGACGGCGGCGCGATCGGCAAGCTGCTGACCGATGCCGACGTGCATATCTGCGTGCCGGCCGAACGCACGGCGCGCATCCAGGAAGTGCATCTGACAACCATACACTGCATTTGCGACGGCATCGACGTCGCACTATTCGGAGGAGACGTGAATGACTAAATTCGGTACTGGCCCAGGCTGGAAACGCGTACAACGCCCTCTGGCGACCGCCCTGTTGTGCGGCGCCATGCTTACCTCGCTGACCGGCTGCATCGAATTGATGGTCGGTGGCGCGGTGATGAGCGGCGTGGCCGCGGCGGACCGCCGTACTCTGGGCGCCCAGACCGAAGACAAGGCGATCGCCGTGAAAGGCGAATCGCGCGTGCCGGCCGTCACCGGCGACGCCGGCCATGTGAATGTCACCAGTTTCAACCGCCGCGTGCTGCTGACGGGCGAAGTACGCGACGAAGCGATGAAAAACGCCGTCGAACGCGAAGTGCGCAATATCGCCGGCGTGGAATCGGTGGCCAACGAGCTGATCATCGCCGGCCCGGCCAGCTATACCTCGCGCTCGAACGACGCGCTGATCACCACCAAGGTGAAAGCCAGCCTGGTCGACATGAAAACCATCTCGGCCGCCTCGTTCAAGGTCGTCACCGAAAACGGCACCGTCTTCCTGATGGGCCGCGTGACCCAGCGCGAAGGCACGGTGGCGGCCGACGTGGCGCGCGGCGTGAGCGGCGTGCAGAAAGTGGTCAAGCTGTTCGACTACATCTCGGAAGCGGAACTGAAGCAATTCCAGGCCGATCCGGCGCCGGCGCGCGTCAACAACCCGGTCGGACAGTAAAACCCCTAGGCCTTCCGGCCTACGGCGCGAACACAACGATGGGGCTATAATGGCCCCATCGTTACGTATCTGGTGTGTAAAACTATGTCAACATCGACTTCCAAATCCTGGCTCAAGCCTGTCCTGATCGCCGTGCTGGTGGCGGGCGTGGCGGCGGCAGGCTATCTGTCGCTGAACAACAAGCAAAGCGCACCGGACGTGACCTTCCACGCCATCGACGGCGAAAAGATCTCGTCAAGCAGCCTGCGCGGCAAGGTGGTGATGGTCAATTTCTGGGCCACTTCCTGCACCACCTGCGTGGCGGAAATGCCGGAAATGGTCGAGACCTACAATAAATACAAGGCGCAAGGCCTGGAGTTTGTCGCGGTCGCCATGCAATACGACCCGGCCAACTACGTGCTGAACTTTGCCCAGACGCGCCAGCTGCCGTTCAAGGTGGCGCTCGACGTGACGGGCGAGGCCGCCAAGGCCTATGGCGACGTGGCGATGACGCCGACCACCTTCGTGCTCGACAAGCAGGGCAAGATCCTCAAGCGCTACGTGGGCAAACCCGAGTTTGCCGAACTGCACAAGCTGCTGGAAACGGCCATCGCGGGATAAATACCCGCACACAACACATAACGTTGTTGCAAATGATTGCCTGGTTGATATAACCTTCCATTTCGTGAATCCCGTTCACCTTGTGAAGGCCAGCCGTGTCTCCTGACGCCCCATCGCTTGACCCGCAACAACTGAAAGCCTGGCTGCTCGCGGCCGGCAACAAAGACGCCAAGGCGTTCCGTCAACTCTATCACGCCACATCATCGAAACTGTTTGGCTTCGCGCTGCGTATATTGCATAAGCAAGAGCTCGCTGAAGAAGCCTTGCAAGAGGGTTTCGTCGCCATCTGGAACAACGCCGCCACGTATCAAAGCCACTTGGCGGCGCCGATGACCTGGATGGCCACCATCGTGCGCAACAAGGCGTTCGATGTGCTGCGGCGCAGCGACGACACAGTTGAAATCGATGCCGAACAGTTTGATAGCGAAGTCATGAACGCACTACGAGATCCCCAGGCCACGCCGATAGAGTCGCTGCAGATGAGTGGCGACGCCAAGGCGCTGGCGTTTTGCATGTCGGCCCTGGAAGGGCTGCACCGCCAGGTGGTCGCGTTGGCGTATTACCATGACCTGTCGCACAGCGAAGTGGCGCAGCAGATGTCGCTGCCGATCGGCACCGTCAAGACCTGGATACGGCGCAGCCTGGAACGGCTGCGTACCTGCCTGGCAAAACGGGAGGCACCATGAATATCCGCGGCAATGATCCGCTGCGCCAGAAGCTGGCGTCCGAATATGTGCTGGGCACCTTGAAGGGGGGCGCGCGGCGCCGTTTCGAAGGCTGGCTCTACAACGACGCCGACCTGCGCAATATCACGGCCGAATGGCGCCAGCGCCTGGAACCGATGGCCGAGTTCGCCACCCCGGTGGCGCCGCCCAAGCGCGTCTGGCAGCAGATCGAGCAGCGGCTGCACCTGGCGCAGGCGAAGCATGGCGGCTGGGCACTGTGGCGCGAGTCGGTCTCGTTCTGGCGTTCGCTGGGCCTGGCCTCGAGCGCGATTGCCGCGCTGCTGGTGATCGTCATGTCGACGCAATTGATGAACACGCCGCAGATCAGCCATGTGGCGACCCTGATGGACGAGAAATCGCAGACGGCCCTGCTGCTGACGGCCGACAGCCGCCACGACACGCTGGAAGTGCGCATGGTGGGCAATGCCCCGGTGCCGAGTGACAAGGATCTGGAACTGTGGGCCGTGCCGAAAAGTGGCAACCCGCGCTCGCTGGGCCTGCTGGCCGACAAGGGCAGCGTGAAGCTGGCCTTGTCCGACCGCGCGATCGGCACCGATGTGGCCCTGCTGGCAGTGACCCTGGAGCCGCGCGGCGGCTCGCCCGATCCGAATGGACCGACCGGGCCGATCTTGTATAAAGGTAATTGGGTAAGGTTGTAGCCTTATTTCGGATACAGAATCATCTGCGTACAGCGAAACAGGGCCAGGGTCTTGCCGGTTTCCTTGCTCTTGACCACGGCGTCCCACACTTGCGTGTTGCGGCCCTTGTGCTCGACTTTCGCCGTGCAGACGATGGTGCCGTCGCGGGCAGTGCCCAGGTGGTTCGATTTCAGTTCGATGGTGGTGAAGTTGTTCGCGCCTTCGGGCAGGTTGGCGATGCAGCCATAGCCCGAGGCCGTGTCCGCCAGGGTCACCACGCTGCCGGCGTGCAGATAGCCGTTCGGCGCCAGCAAATGCGGCTGCACCGGCAGTTCGGCCGTCACCTGGCCGTCGCCGACCGACGTGATGACGATGCCCAGGTGGCCGGGCAGGCGGCCGATACCGCGCTGGTTCAATACTTCCAAAGTGATCTCGGGATTGCTCATGGTTATCTTTCTTATAGGGTCAGAAACACTATGATGATAGCAACTTTCCCTTGCAACGGTATGTTGTGCCACTGCTTCATAAAGCAAATCAATTGCAACAGACGCTGACAACGATACCGTTTTCTTGCTACCATGCGCCACATGTCCACCCGCCAGCCACCTCGCAAGCCAGCTTATCAAGCGGCGTCCGCCTTCGCGCGCACGCCGTGGCAGCTGTGCGTGGCCCTGTTCAGTGCGCTGGCCCTGGTGTTCCTGCTGTCGACCGCCGCCTCGCATCTGCACAAGACCAGCCTGGACGCGGAAGAATGCGCGCTGTGCGCCACCGCCATCGACAAGGTGGCCGACCTTGCCGTGCCGCCGGCCCTCGTCGAGCCGCCGGAGCAATTGCTGCCGTATCGCTTGCTGGCCCTGCTGCCGGCGCTGCCCGCTCCCATTATCACCCTGCTGTTGCCGCCCGTGCGCGGCCCCCCGTCGACCTCGCTGTAGTTCCCACGCTTTTACTTTTTTTCAGGCTGCCTTGCCGCGTCCACCGGGATCGCGCCATGCCGCCTGGCGTACACTATTTTGAGGTTCACCATGCAACACACTCCACGCCTGAGCGCGCTGTCGCTCGCCATTGCCAGCCTGTTTGCCGTTTCCGCCCATGCCGATGAGGCAGCGCCGCAAGAGATGCAGACCGTCGAAGTCACCTCGGCCCACCTGCGCAGCGCGCGCATCGAGCTGTCGCCGAAAGTGGGCACCACCATCTACAGCATCGACAGCCATATGGTCGACATGCTGGGCCAGGGCGACAACACGCCGTTCAATGAAGTGCTGCTGCGCCTGCCGGGCGTGTCGCAGGACTCGAAAGGCTCGGGCGCCCTGCATGTGCGCGACGACCATGCGAACGTGCAATACCGTATCAATGGCGTGCAACTGCCGGAAAGCATCAGCGGCTTCGGCCAGTCGATCGACACGCGGCTGATCGACAAGACCGATTTCATCACCGGCGCCTTGCCGGCCCAGTTCGGCCTGCGCACGGCCGGCATCGTCGATATCGAAACCAAGGAAGGCGGCATGACGCCCGGCGGACGGATCGGCATCCTGGTGGGCAGCCACAACCATATCGAACCGAGCGCCGAGTTTTTCGGCAGCGTCGGCAAGTTCAATTACTATTTGTCCGGCAGCTACCTGGGCAACTCGCTGGGCGTGGAAAATCCGCAGGACACGCGCAATGCGCTGCACGACAAGACGCGCCAGAACAAATCGTTCGGCAATCTGTCGTATTTCCTTGATGACAATACCCGCCTGGGCGCCATGTTCGGCACTTATAACGGCCGCTTCCAGATCCCGAACAATCCGGACCAGGCGCCCGGTTTCACCCTGGCCGGCCGCAGCGACGCGCAGGCCGGCACCTCGACCCTGCCATCGTCGCAGCTCGATGAAAACCAGCGCGAAGTGAACCGCTTCGTGGTGCTGTCGCTGCAAAAAAGCCTGGGCGACCTCAACTACCAAGTCTCCGCCTTCCACCAGTATTCGCAATTGCACTTCACGCCCGATTCGATTGGCGACCTGATCTACAACGGCGTGGCTTCGGATTCACGCCGTTCGAACAGCGCTTCCGGCGCCCAGTTTGACATCAGCTACAAAGTGCACCAGGACCACACCTTGCGCGCCGGCCTGGCCTACACGCGCCAGAAAACGGCCAGCGACAATACGGTGGGTGTATTCCCGGCCGATGACAACGGACAGACCTCCACCACACCGGTCACCATCGTCGACAACAGCGGCAAGACCGGTACCCTGTCCAGCTTTTACCTGCAGGATGAATGGCATATCAGCAAACCGCTGACCCTGAACTACGGCGCGCGCTTCGACAAGGTTTCGGCCTATACCAGCGAACAGCAATGGAGTCCGCGCGTCAACCTGGCCTACCAGCTGGCGCCAGGCACGGCCTTGCACGCCGGCTACTCGCGCTACTTCACGCCGCCACCGCAGGAACTGGCCGCGCAGGGCAGCATCGACCTGTATGCGAACACGACGAATGCGCCGGAAATCGCCACCTCGGACAACGTCAAGGCCGAGCGTACCCACTATTACGATATCGGCATCAGCCACCAGGTCAACTCGAAACTGACCTTGACGGCCGACGCCTACTACAAGAAGATCAGCAACCTGCTCGACGAAGGCCAGTTCGGCCAGGCGCTGATCCTCACGCCGTTCAACTACGCCGAAGGGTATGCCAAGGGCCTGGAATTGTCAGCCATCTACAGCGAGAAAGACTGGGGCCTGTTCCTGAACGCCAGCACGCAAAAGGCGCAGGGCCGCAATATCAATTCCGGCCAGGCCCTGTTCGGCGCCGATGAAGTGGCCTATATCAAGAACAACTACGTGTTCCTCGACCACGACCAGACCTACACCATGTCCGGTGGCGGCCATTATCACTTCGGCGATTCGCAAGTGAGCGCCGACTTCCTGTACGGCAGCGGCCTGCGCATGACACCGGACGGCGGCGCACCGAATTCCGGCCACCTGCCGCATTACTTCACGGTCAATACCGCGCTGACGCACACCTGGAAAAACACGCCGCTGGGCAAGGTGGAAGGCCGCCTGGCGCTGATCAACCTGTTCGACAAATCGTATCTGCTGCGCGATGGTTCCGGCGTCGGCGTCGGCGCGCCGCAATATGGCGCACGCCGCAGTCTGTACGCTGGCCTATCGACCAGTTTCTAACACCAGACCAAACCTACTGCGCGGCGCGATTTGCGGCCTCCGATGCTCACTACCTCGGCGGCCCCGTGCATTCGCACAGCTCCGCTTCTCAGCCACAACTCGCTGCCGCTCGCTACGGTTTTGTCCGGCGTTATGTTCTAAAGAGTTACGTGCGAAGACAGCGGCCGGGAGCAACGCCTGCCGCTGTCGGTTGCCGTGGCTTCAGCCCCAGATGATCGGCTGCTGGCCGTTTTCCTGCAAATAGGCATTGGCCTGGCTGAACGGCTTGCTGCCGAAAAAACCCCGGTGCGCGGACAGCGGCGACGGGTGCGGCGAAGTCAATACCTTGTGCTTGCCTTCGTCGATCAGCGCGCGCTTGGCGATCGCATACGCTCCCCACAAAATGAAGACGACGCCTTCGCGCTCCTGCGACAGATGGCGGATCGCGCTGTCGGTCAGCTTTTCCCAGCCCTTGCCCGCGTGCGAACCGGCCGCGCCCGAGCGCACCGTCAACACGCTGTTGAGCAAAAACACGCCTTGCCCGGCCCAGTCGGTCAAGTCCGTGCTGGTGCGCGCGACGCCGATATCGCTTTTCAATTCCTTGAAGATATTTTGCAAGCTGGGCTGAGAGCGGGTGCCCTCGGGAATCGAAAAGCACAAGCCCATGGCCGCGCCCGGCGTGTGATACGGGTCCTGTCCCAGGATCACCACCTTGACCTGCTCGAACGGCGCCAGGTCGAATGCCCGGAAGATCGCTTTACCGGCCGGGAAGCACGGTCCCGCCGCATATTCTTCCTTGACGAACGCCGCCAGAGTGGCCCACCAGGGCTGCTCGAATTCGGCCTGCAGCCGCTGCTTCCAGGATTCCTCGATACGTACTTCCATGCTTTACCTCATTAATATGTTGAAGAACATCATGGGCAAAGTATAACGGCGGCAAGACCGGGCGGCGTTACCGTTGCCAATGGCAACACTTACTTTTCGTCATAGTGATAGCGGCAGGCAGCGACATAGATGCAGCCACCATCGGGCAAATACACCAGCCGATGCTGACGGTCGATGCGGCGCGACCAGAAGCCGGTCAGGTCGCCTTTCAAGGGTTCCGGTTTGCCGATGCCCTTGAACGGATCGGCCAGGCAGCCATCGATCAGTTCATTGATGCGCTGGACGATTTTCGGATCGGCGCCTTGCCAGTACAGATAATCTTCCCAGCCATGATCGGACCAGGCCAGTACGGCATTGCCGCCTTGCTGCTTGTTCTCAGCCTTCTTGTTTTTCATGGCGCAGCAATTCACGGGCCTTGGCTTTGCCAGCCTTGATCTGCGCCACCGACGCCATCAGGCGGCTGGCGTTCTTGGCAGTCCCCAGCAGGTACAACGTTTCTTCCATGCTGTTGTAGTCGGCCAGGGACAACATCACCACATGCTCGCCATTGACCCGCGTGATCACGGTCGGCTGATGGTCATTGCAAACGTCGTCCATCACGCTTTTCAAGCCCGCGCGCGCTTCGCTGAAAGTGAGAATATTCATGTTGAATCGTTGCCTCCGTGGTTATGCCTGAGCGACAATCGCCCATCACTCTTGAAATAATTGTACAGGATCTTGTACTTTACTTCAAAGAGGCGTAAAAAAGCCGCCCGGCTTGCGCGGGGCGGCTCGATCTGGTTGTTGCCGGTGCTTAGTTATTCAGCGCCGACTCCACCCCAGCCATATGCGCCTGCTCATCCGCGTGGTACGAGCTGCGCACCATGGCGCCGATGGCGGCGTGGGTGAAGCCCATCTTGTAGGCTTCTTCTTCGAACATCTTGAACACGTCCGGGTGCACGTAGCGGCGTACCGGCAGGTGGCTGTTCGATGGCGCCAGGTATTGGCCGATGGTCAGCATGTCGATGTCGTGCTCGCGCATGTCGCGCATGACTTGCAGGATTTCCTCGTCCGTCTCGCCCAGGCCGACCATGATGCCGGACTTGGTTTTCACGTCCGGGTACATGGCCTTGAAGTCCTTCAGCAGTTTCAAGGAGTGCATGTAGTCCGAACCGGGGCGCGCTTCCTTGTACAGGCGCGGCGCGGTTTCCAGATTGTGGTTCATCACGTCCGGCAAGCCATCCTTGAACAGGTTCAGGGCTTTTTCCAGGCGGCCGCGGAAGTCGGGCACCAGTACTTCGATGCGGGTGTTGGGCGACAGGGCGCGCGTTTGCTGGATGCACTCGACGAAGTGGCCGGCGCCGCCGTCGCGCAGGTCGTCGCGGTCGACCGAGGTGATCACGACGTAGTTCAGGCGCAGCTTGGCGATGGTTTTCGACAGGTTGGCCGGCTCTTCCTTGTCCAGCGGATCAGGGCGGCCGTGGCCGACGTCGCAGAACGGGCAGCGGCGCGTGCACTTGTCGCCCATGATCATGAAGGTGGCGGTGCCCTTGCCGAAGCATTCGCCGATATTCGGGCAGCTGGCTTCTTCGCACACGGTCACCAGCTTGTTTTCGCGCAGGATGTCCTTGATTTCATAGAAGCGGGTCGAGGCGGAAGCGGCCTTGACGCGGATCCAGTCCGGCTTTTTCAGGCGCTCGACTTGCTCGATCGGAATGATCTTGATCGGGATGCGCGAGGTCTTGCTGGCGCCTTTTTGCTTTTCGCTCGGGTTGTAGACGGGAGCGGCGGTGGCTACGGGGGCGGTGCTGGAAATGGTCTCAGAAGTCATGGCTGCGAGCCCTTGGGGGGCATGTTGGTTTGTTTGCTCAGGCATCCGCTGCCTGAGGCGCGCCTGCGGCGCTCTGCTGTACATCGAGTAATTCGGTCAGTTCACGGGCCAGCGCGTGCTGCACGCCGGCCAGCGGGGCGTCCACGCCCATGCTGCGCATGTCGACCGTTTTCAGCCCGGAATAGCCGCAAGGGTTAATCCAGGAAAACGGCGCCAGGTCCATCGCCACATTGAGCGACACGCCATGGTAGGTGCAGCCGTTGCCGCGCACTTTCAAGCCCAGCGCAGCGATCTTCGCACCCTTGTCGGGTCCACCGGCGATATAGATGCCGGGCGCGCCATCGATGCGCTCGCCTGCAAGATTATACGCCGCCAGCACATTGATGATGGCCTGCTCGATTTTATGCACGAACTGGCGCGCATACAGCTTGCCGCCCGGCTTGTTGCGGCGCAGGTCCATCAGCAAATAAATCACCACCTGGCCGGGGCCGTGGAAAGTCACTTCGCCGCCGCGGTCGGTCTGCACCACCGGAATCGCCTCGGCGCCGGCCAGCAAATGGCCACGGTCGGCCGCCAGGCCCAATGTAAATACGGGCGGGTGCTCGACGATCCACAGTTCGTCGCGCGTTTCCGTCGTGCGCGCGTCGGTGAACGCGCGCATGGCGGCAAAGGTCGGCTCGTAATCGACGCGGCCCAGCTCGCGGATCAGGGCCGCTTCGGTTCGGGTGGTGGTCATGACAGATTCTGTGGTCGGCTGCCGGCGCGGGTGGACGCTGCGGCGAAGCCGTGATTATACCGCCACCGGGGGGCGAGGGCGGGCCATGGCTCAGATCTGCAACAACAACTGCGCCAATTGCGGCGCCGCCAGCCGGATCTGCGCGCCGCTCAGGGCCGTGTAGCCGACCAGCACGGCCGGCGGCAAACGCGCCTGCTGGCAAAATTCGCCCAGCCCCTGCAGCGCCAGCCCTGCCTGCGCGGCGCGCGCGCAGAAGGCCGCTTCATCGCTGCCGGGCTGCAGCCACAGCACGAAATGAAAACCGGCTTGCTGGCCGGAGATGCTGTAGCGGCCGGGCGCCAGTTGTTCCAGGCAGGCCAGCAGCACGTCGCGCCGCTCCTTGTAGGCCAGGCGCGCCTGGCGCAGATGGCGCACGAAGGCGCTTTCCTCCATCCAGGCGGCCAGCGCCAGCTGGTCGGTCATGCCCACCGAGCGGCCCGTCAGCTGCAAGGTGCGCAGCAGCAGCGGACGCAAGCCGGGCGGCAGCACCATGAAACCCAGGCGCAGCCCGGCGAACAGGGTCTTGTTGAAGCTGCCGCAATAGATCACGCGCTGGTACTGGTCCAGCGATTTGAGGGCCGCCAGCGGCGCGCTGTGGTAATTGAATTCGCTGTCGTAGTCGTCTTCCACCACCCAGGCGCCATGATTGCTGGCCCAGTCGAGCAGCGCCAGGCGGCGCGTGACGGACATGGTCACGCCCAGCGGCGACTGGTGTGCCGGCGTGACATATACCAGGCTGGCGTCGGCATGCGCCTGCAGGGCGGCGCAATCGATGCCTTCGGCGTCGACGGCAATATCGACGGGAGCGGCGCCGGCCAGGGTGAACAGGGTGCGCGCGGCCGGGTAGCCGGGGTCTTCCAGGCAGACCTTGTCGCCCGGACGCACGGTGGCGCGCGCGATCAGGTCGAGCGCATGGCGGATGCCGGTGGTGATCACGATATCCTGCGGGTCGCAGCGGATGCCGCGGTACTTGGCCAGGTAGTCGGCCAGTTGCCGGCGCAACTCGGGCGCGCCGGCCGGGTCGGCGCTGCACAGTTGACCCGGCGTGGCGGCGGCCAGCGCCCTGGCCGCGCAGCGCGACCAGGAGGCGGTCGAAAACAGGGCCGCGTCGGCGCGCCGGGCCACGAAGGGCAGGCCGTCCCGCACGCCGGTGTCCAGCGCGGGCGCAGGGGCGACGGCTTGAGTGCCGGGCAGATCGAAGCCCGCCATCAGGAAGCGTTCCGGCACCACCGCGCACACGCGCGTGCCGGAACCGGGCACGCGCGTCACATAGGCTTCCGCATGCAGGCGGTCGAACACGGTTTCGATGGTGCCGCGCGACAGTTCCCAGCACGCGGCCAGGACCCGGCTGGACGGCAGGCGGCTGCCGGCCGGCAAGACCTTGCCGAGGATGGCTGCGCGCAGCGCTTCATACGCGCCATCCTGCTTGCTGATGCCCGGATTGTCGAGCCAGCTGGTAGGGCGTGGCAACTCCAGGGCTAGCGGTAATTTTCCTCGCGGCATAGGTAACTGTCCAAGTGGTCCAATGATTTTTCGTGTTAATGGCTCTTCGCATTACACCACAACCATTTTACTCTCACCGTTCTGGTGCGCCAGCCTTGGCGCATCACTTTTTTGTATTGTGGACAACATGAAAAAACCGCCGCCGCCCTGGGCCTGGAGCGCCATCCTGCTGCTGCTGGTCTGCCTGCCGCGCCTGAGCATCGATTTGTACCTGCCGTCGCTGCCGGCGATGGCCGATGCGCTGCACGCCAGTGATGGACAATTGCAACTGACCCTGAGCGTGTTCATGGCCGGCTCGGCCGCCTCGATGCTGGTCTGCGGGCCGCTGGCCGACCGCTACGGACGCCGTCCGGTGCTGCTGGCCGGCACGCTGATCTACGTGCTGGCCAGCCTGGTGTGCGCCTGCGCCGGCAATGCGCCGGTGCTGATTTGTGCGCGCCTGCTGCAGGCCTTTGGCGGCTGCAGCGGCACCATGCTGGGTCGGGTGATGGTGCGCGACCGCTTTGATCGCGCCACGCAGGCGCGCCTGCTGGGCCGCATCTCGATGGGCATGGGCCTGTCGCCCATCGTCGCGCCGCTGGCCGGCAGCGTGCTCGATGCGGCCTTCGGCTGGCGCGCCGTGTTTGGCGTGCTGTGCGCGCTGGGCTTGCTGTCGCTGTGGATGACCTTGTGGTACGTGCCGGAAACCCGGCCGGCCAGGGTGGAATCGAAGGAAAGCGTGCTGGCGCTATACCGCCGCCTGCTGGGCGACGCCTACTTTCTGCGCTATGCGCTGGCGATCGGTTTTGTGTATTGCACTTATTTTCCGTTTATCGCGGAATCGTCGGTGCTGCTGCAAAGGGGCATGCATTTGTCCCCTGGCGCCTATGCGCTGGTGTTTGCGCTGACGGTCAGCGGCTACATGCTGGGGTCGACGCTGTTTCAGCGCTGGGGAGCGCAACAGGGAGCGGACCGCATGCTGGGCCTGGCCGCCGGGCTGAACCTGGCGGGCGCGGCCAGCCTGCTGGCGGCCGGCAGCCTGGCGCCGCAGCACCTGGCCTCGCTGGTGGCGCCGATGCTGCTGGTGATGGTGTCGGTCGGCATGGCGATTCCGGCCTGCCAGCTGGCGGTGCTGCAGCCGTATGGCGCGCAGGCGGGCAGCGCCACCGGCCTGTTCTTTTTTATCCAGATGGTGATCACGGCCGCCTGCGGCGCGCTGGTCGCGGCCATCTCGGACGGCAGCGCGCGGCCTATGGTGTGGGTCACGGCCGGCGCCAGCGCCGCGTTTGTGCTGGTCGTATCAACCACCAGGCGCCGCGCGGCGGCACATACCGCAGTTACATCACGATCTTGACCATCGGGTGCGCCGACAGCGCGTTGTACAGGGCGTCGAGCTGTTCGCGGCTGACGGCGCGCACGGTCACGGTCAGGCCCGTGTAATTGCCCTTGCCCGACGGACGCACTTCCAGCCGGCCTTCGTGGAAGGTCGGATCATGGCTGATCACCAGCGCGGTGATGGTGGGCGCGAAATCGACATGCGTCGGGCCCATGATCTTGATGGGGAAGTCGCTCGGATACTCGATCAGCGATTCGCTGGGAGGGATGGTTTGCATGGTGGTTCCAATCAGAAGCGGTCAGGGCGGACGTGTCGCGCCCGCATAAGCCTGTATTGTAGCGAAATTCGACAGCGGGCGAAGCGGCCGCCGGCGGCGCGCCGGACGGGCAAAAAAAAGCCAGCTGGGTAAGCTGGCCAAAACTATTTCGTTTGCACAAACAAAATAGCCGGAAAAATCGGTGCTGTCTTGCCGCAAGGCATTGCGCCGTGCTGCAATGACGCTACTGTAGACAAAACACCGACGCTTTACTTCCGGCATGTGACGAACTGCCAGTTTGGCGGCATGAAGCGCCTGAATCGCCGCCAGACGGTAACGCTCAGCGCTCCGCTTCCTGGATGCGGCCATTGTTTCTGCCCTGGCTGGGGCGTTCACGCGCAGGATTTCCGCGCTCGCCGCCACGCTCACCGCCGCGCTCGACACGCGGTTCGGCGGCGGGCCGCGGCGCGGGCATGGCGGGTGGTGGCGCCGCAGGCCGTGGCGCGGCCACCGGCGCAGCGGCGGCGGCCGGTTGCGGCGGTGGCCGGTTGCCACGGTCGCCACGGTCCACGCGTTCGGTGCGGTCCGGGCGTTCGATACGCTCCGGACGGTCGCCGCGTGGCCGCTCTTCGCCGCGCCAGGCCGGACGGCCCGGCTGGGCGATCGCATCCTGTACCGGCGGCAAGGCGGGTGCGGCGGGCATGGCGGGCGCCGGTGGGGCGGCCGGTGTCGCCGGCATGGCCGGTACGGCCGGGCGCCTTGGTTCGCGCACCGGCATGGCGCCGTCCTCCGTCTGCAAGCGTCCGGGCCGGTTATTCCAGTCGCGGCGCGGAAAATCGGGACGGTTCGTTTCGCGCGGCGGACGCTGTCCGCCGGCGCCGGGACCAGGCTCGGGCGCCGTACTCAGGGGCACATTGTGGATTTGCGGCGGCGGCATCGTCACGCCGTCGCGGCGACCTGGATTGCGGTCACGGTCCCGGTCGCGGTCCATCGGGGTGGGACGGCGGCCATCGGGAAGACGGTGCACGCGGTCGCCCGGCACATAACGGTCGCGCGGCGACAAGGGAAACCAGCCCATGCCGGGACCCGCCCCCGCGCCCGGGCGCGGTCCATGCTGCAGGCCCGGCCGTGGACCGTGATCGCCGCTGGCCCAGCCCACCAATGCCGGCGCCCAGGCGTTGCGGGTCCGTTCGCGGCCCGGCGCCCAGCCCCAGCGCTGGCCGACCTGCACCCAGCGGCCATAGTGCGACGGCGCATAGCCCCACGGCGCATTGTCGATCCAGGTCCAGCCCCACGGCGCGATCCAGCTCCAGCGTCCATCGCTGTAGGGCGCCCAGCCGACGGGCACGGCGCGCGGCAGCCACAAGGGGCCGTATTCGGCGCTTTCCTGCCATGCGCCATGGCGGTCCAGCTCTTCATAGCCGGTCACGTCTTCGGTGACATAGCGCAGCGCCGGCGAGGCGGACACCACCGTTTCGGGCCAGCTGTCAAAGGCGATGCGCTGCAACGGCCCGGTGCGCAATTCCTCGTCCGTCAATTCGGCACGCTTGCCGGCGCGTAGCATCACGCTGGCCGTGCTGCCGTCGACGTCGGCCGCGCCTTCGAGCACGCTGACGACGCTGGTGCCGGGCGGACGTTCGGCGTCTATCCGCACCCAGCCTGGCTGCGTCAGCACCACGCGCGCCTGGGCGGTGGTGATTTCCAGGCCGCGCAGGGCGTCCGGATTGCGTACCCGCACGCTGGCGCTGCCGTAACCGAGGTGCAATTTGAAACTGTCGTCATCGAGCTGCGTCACTTCCAGCTCGGAATCGCCGTCCAGGCGCACGGCGGCGCCGCCCACGCGAAACTCGGCCAGCGCATTGCGCCTGGTGGTGATCAGGTTATCGGTGCTGACCGGCCAGTTCAGCAGGGCGTCCTGCGGCGCGCCATCGCCGGCGCGCACCAGCACCTGCCCTTCGACCGTGGAAATGCGCCCGACGCGCTCGGGGGAATCGGCCAGCGCCGGCGCGCCTGCAGAGGACAGCACGAGGGCAAATACGGTATTCAGGAAAGTCGGACGCATGATGGCGCTCCAGTCAGGGACAACAATCAAAGGTGGCGTGGATACTGATTACAGCCCGATGCGCGCGGCGCCACAAGCCGGCTTACAAATCATTGCAACTGCTACATCATGATGCATGCGCGCCGCGCTTGACGAAAAACAGCGCCGCGCCGACCGCCATCAGCAGGCCGCCAAAAAAGCGGTTCTGCTTCCTGACCGCCCTGGCGTCGCGAAAAAAGCGCTGCATCGACGAGGCCAGGTAGGCATAGCTGTGCATGACGATCAGGTCGATGGTGCACATGGTCACGGCCAGTATCAGCAGCTGCGGCAGCACCGGCGCGGCGGGACTGATAAATTGCGGCAGCACCGCCACCATGAAGATGATGCCCTTGGGATTGGTCACATTGGTCAGGAAACCGGTCAGCACGCGCCGGCCCATGCCCGGCAGCACGGCGGCCGCATGCAGGTCGCCGGCCACCGCGATCTTCGCGCGCCACTGCGACAGCCCCAGCCAGATCAGGTACAGGGCGCCGACGGTTTTCACGATATTGAAAGCCACTTCCGAGGCCAGCAGCAGGGAACCGACGCCGGCGCCGGCGATGAACAGCACTACCAGCAAGCCCATCTGCAGGCCGAGGATGGTGGCGCTGGTCTTTTTCACGCCGTACGACAGGCCGTGCGACATCGACAGCACGGCGCCGGAACCGGGCGAGACGGCGATGATGGAAGCGGCAAGGACAAAGGCGATCCAGGTGGCAAAGCTCATGCGAAATCCAGAAAGGAGAAGAAGACGGCGATTTTACCGCGCCGCGTGCGTCGCTGCCGGCCGGGCTGGGTTAAGATCATGCCACCTCCTTTCTTGCATCTCAACCAATAAGAACATGATGAACATTCCCCTTATTTTATTGTCGCCATTCGCTTCCACCACCCTGGGAGGCGATTGAAATGGCCGGCTCCAGCCTGTTTGCCCTGCTCGACGATATCGCCAGCATCCTCGACGATGTTTCCCTGATGACCAAGGTGGCCGCCAAAAAAACGGCCGGCGTGCTGGGCGACGACCTGGCCCTGAACGCGCAGCAAGTGTCGGGCGTGCGCGCCGAACGCGAATTGCCGGTGGTGTGGGCGGTGGCGGTCGGCTCGCTGAAAAACAAGGCCATCCTGGTGCCGGCCGCGCTGGCCATCAGCGCGTTTGCGCCGTGGGCCATCACGCCGCTGCTGATGGTGGGCGGCGCCTACCTGTGCTTCGAAGGCTTTGAAAAGATCGCCCACCCGTACTTGCACCCGGACGACAGCCACAAGGCCGAGCTGGCCGAGGCGCTGCGCGACCCGAACGTGGACCTGGTGGCGCTGGAAAAAGACAAGATCAAGGGCGCCGTGCGCACCGATTTCATCCTGTCGGCCGAAATCATCGTGATCGCGCTCGGCACGGTGGCCACCGCCACCTTTGCCGAGCAGGTGGCGGTGGTGGTCGGCATCGCCCTGATCATGACGGTCGGCGTGTATGGCCTGGTGGCCGGCATCGTCAAGCTCGACGACGCCGGCTTCTGGCTGGCCGCGCGCAAGGGCGCCGGCGCGCTGATGGATGGCGTGCGCGCCTTTGGCCGCATGCTGGTGGCGGCCGCCCCCAAGCTGATGAAATTTTTATCGGTGGTCGGCACCCTGGCCATGTTCATGGTCGGCGGCGGCATCCTGACGCACGGCTGGCCGTGGGCCAGCAACCTGCTGCACCAGATGGAACATGCGGTGGCCGGCGTGGCGGTGGCCGGCGGCGTGCTGGCGGCCATCCTGCCCAGCGTGGTCAACGCCATCGTCGGCGTGATCGCCGGTGGCCTGGTGCTGGCGGTGGTCAGCGGCGTCCAGGCTTTGTTGCGCATGGTCAAGCCCGCCAAATGAACTTTCTGGTCTGATCAGGTGGCAGCCGCAAGCGTGGCTGCCTTCCGCATCCCTTTTAACCACCTCAGGAGCCTAGCATGCCGCAACCAACCTTCCAACGTCCGAGCAGCGCCTTTGTCGGCGCCTCGTGGGCCGCGCTGCTGATCGGCGCCGTCACCTATCTGGCGGGCCTGTGGAACGCCGGCATGGCACTCAATGAAAAAGGCTATTACTTCACCCTGCTGATGTATGGCCTGTTCGCCGCCATTTCCCTGCAAAAATCCGTGCGCGACCGCAGTGAGGGCATCGCCGTCACCGGCATCTATTTCGGCCTGTGCTGGATCTCGGTGCTGCTGGCCTTGCTGCTGCTGACGGTGGGCCTGTTCAACGCCACCATGCAGAACAGCGAAAAAGGCTTTTATGCCATGTCATTCCTGCTGAGCCTGTTTGCGGCGGTGGCGGTGCAAAAAAACGTGCGCGATGTCGCGCAAACGGCCAGCGCCACGCCTGACGAGTCCGCCAGTGCGCCGCCCCCCTGAACCGGCCGGGAACTAAAATCCGCTTTGCCCCTCTATCTGTTTTTATGAGGGGACGGCGTGATGGGGGACCAGCAAAAACGTTTGCAAATGGCACTGGATGCGGCGCACATGGCGATCTGGGATTCGCACATCGTCGGCGGCCAGGTGATCGACGGCACGGTGACCTGGTCGGCGCGGGGCGCGGCGCTGCTGGGGGTCGCTGAACGGCCGCTGACGCAGTCCTTCCGCGATTTTCTCGCCTGCGTGCATGCCGATGACCGCGACCACGTGGTGCAGGTGCTGCAGGACGGCGTGCAGCGGCATGGCGCCTACGCGCTGCAGTACCGCGTGGTGTGGCCAGACGGCAGCGAACGCTGGCTGGCGGCACGGGCCCACGCCTTCATGGACGCCAGCGGCCAGCCCGAACGCACCCTGGGCATCATCTGGGACATCACCGAACACACGCAGCAGGAAATCATGATCGCCGAACGCAAGGAACTGGCGGAAGTCACGCTCAGTTCCATCGGCGACGCGGTGATGACCACCGACCCGCAGGGCAAGACGCGCTACCTGAACCGCATGGCCGAGCAATTGACGGGCTGGACCACCCAGCTGGCGCTGGGGCGCGATATCTGGGACACCATGCCGCTGGCCGACGAGCACACCGGCGCGCCGCTCGAGCACGTCGCCGTCAAATGCCTGCACCAGCGCCAGGCCATCGCCACCTCGGCGCATACCAACCTGGTCACGCGCGACGGGCGCCAGATCGCCATCGAGGATTGCGCCGCGCCGATCTGGTCGCGCGACGGCGAGATCCTCGGCGCGGTGGTGGTGTTTCGCGACGTCAGCCATGAACGCAAGCTGAGCCAGCAACTGTCGTGGCAAGCCACGCACGACCACCTGACCGGCCTGATCAACCGGCGCCATTTCGAACAGCTGGTGGCCGGCGCCCTGCACACGTCCAAGGAGCAGGGCCATGTGCACGCGCTGCTGTACCTGGACCTGGACCAGTTCAAGGTCATCAACGATACCTGCGGCCACAGCGCCGGCGACGTGCTGCTGCAGCTGCTGGCCAAGCTGCTGCAATCGCAGATGCGCGACAGCGACATCCTGGCGCGCCTGGGCGGTGACGAACTGGGCGTGCTGCTGCCGCACTGCCCGATGGAACATGCGCGCCAGATCGGCGAACAATTGCGCCAGTCGATCCGCGATTTCCATTTCGCCTGGGATGGCCGCAATTATGAGCTGGGCGTGAGCATCGGCATGGTGGAAGTCAACCAGGACAGCAAGTCGCTGAGCGAACTGCTGATCGCCGCCGACCAGGCCTGCTACCTGGCCAAGGAACAGGGCCGCAACCGCATCCACGTGTACCAGGAAGCCGACGTGATGCTGGCCCAGCGCCATGGCGAAATGCTGTGGATTTCGCGCCTGAACGAAGCGTTCGAGCAGCAATATTTCCGCCTCTACGCGATGCCCATCGTGCACCTGCGCGAGGGCCAGGAAAGCCACGACGAGGTGCTGCTGCGCATCCGCAACAGCAAGGGCGACCTGATATTACCCGGCGCCTTTATCCCGGCCGCCGAGCGCTATGACATGATGATCTCGATCGACCGCTGGGTGATCCGCGCCGTCTGCGCCCATATCCAGAGCATCCGCGACAGCCTGGCGCCGGTCGAGGCGCTGGTGGAAGAACGCCGCCGCGCACCGGCCCTGTATTCGATCAACCTGTCGGGCATGTCGCTGGCCGACACCGGCTTGCAGCATTATATTACCGAGCAATTCGTGCAATACGCCATCGCGCCCGAGCAGATCTGCTTTGAAATCACCGAAACGGCGGTCATCGCCAACCTGCCCAAGGCGCAGGTCTTCATGCGCAAGCTCAAGGCGCTGGGATGCCGCTTCTCGCTGGACGACTTCGGCGCCGGCTTTTCCTCGTTCGGCTACCTGAAAGCCTTGCCGGTCGACTACCTGAAGATCGACGGCGTGTTCGTGCGCGATATCGCCGCCAATGCGATCAACCGCGCGATGGTCAAGGCCATCAATGAAGTGGGCCACGTGATGGGCCTGAAAACCGTGGCCGAATACGTCGAAGACGAAGCGACGCTGGCCGTCATCCGCGAACTGGGCGTCGATTATGCCCAGGGCTACGCGGTGGGCAGCTTGCGCCCGCTGGTGGCCGGCATGGATTGAAGCGCCAGCTACGCCAACTTGCCAAGGCCATGGTCACTATGGCGGTAGCGGCCAAACCTCCTCCTCTGCAAAAATGACTAGCCGTGTCTGCGCGCCGTCAAATTACCCACTCCAATTTTAAGGATTTTGATCTACATCAATAAATTTGCGCTGGCGACTCCTTACACTGATCCACGTTCTTGCAATCCTGCAAGCTTTATTCAATAAACGCGTCCGACTGCCGTTCGACGCACCTGTCCGGGAAGCCGTCATGCGCCAGAATTTGCCAGTTACCAACCGTGAAACCCTCGTGCTGGAAGACCAGGCCATCGTCTCGAAAACGGACATGAACGGCAACATCGTGTATGTGAACCCGTATTTCAGCCAGGTCAGCGGCTTTACCGAAGCCGAATTGATCGGTTCGCCGCAGAACATCGTGCGCCACCCGGACATGCCAGCCGAGGCGTTTGCCGACATGTGGGCCTCGCTGCAGGCCGGCACGCCGTGGACCGGGCTGGTGAAAAACCGCTGCAAGAACGGCGACTACTACTGGGTGCGCGCGAATGTCACGCCGATCCGCGAGGCCGGCCAGACCATCGGCTACATGTCGGTGCGCGTCAAAGCCGACAAGGATCAGGTCAAGGTGGCCGAGGAAGCCTATCATGCCATCCGCAACCAGGAGGGCGGGCGCATCGTCATCAAGCACGGCCAGATCGTGCGCCCGGGCCTGGCCCACGTGCTGCACAAGCTGACCCATATGTCGCTCAACCTGCGCATCTGGATGGCGACGAGCGCCGTCAACTGCCTGCAGTTGCTGGTGTGCGCCATCACCCTGTTTGCGGCGGGCGGCGCGGCGACCAACTACGGCATCTTCGGCGCCACCCTGGTCGGCTTCCTGATCAACGTCTTCCTCTGGTACACCCTGCGCACCTCGGTGCTGCAGCCCCTGAACAAGGCGCTGAACGGCGCGCGGGCGATTGCCGCCGGCGACCTGTCGGGCAGCTTCGAGACCGACAGCACCGACGAAGTGGGCCAGCTGCTGCGCGCGCTGCAACAGATGAACAGCAACCTGATCGCCACCATCCGCGACGTGCGCATCAATGTGGAAACAATGGCCGTGGCGACCAAGCAGATTGCGGCCGGCAATATGGACCTGTCGGGCCGCACCGAATCGCAGGCCGCCAGCCTGGAAGAGACGGCGTCGAGCATCGAGGAATTCTCGTCGACCGTCAAGCAGAACGCCGACAACTCGATACAGGCCAGCGACCTGGCCGTGGCCGCCTCGAAGGTGGCGGTGCAGGGCGGCGAGATCGTCGCCGACGTGATCACCACCATGGATGACATCAACGCCTCGTCGAAGAAGATCGTCGACATCATCGGCCTGATCGAAGGCATCGCCTTCCAGACCAATATCCTGGCCCTGAACGCGGCCGTGGAAGCGGCGCGCGCCGGTGAACAGGGCCGCGGCTTTGCGGTGGTGGCTGGCGAAGTGCGCAACCTGGCGCAGCGCTCGTCGGTGGCGGCCAAGGACATCAAGCAGCTGATCGATATTTCCGTCAGCAAGGTCGGCGCCGGCATGGTGCAGGTCAACCGCGCTGGCACCACCATGGAACAGGTGGTCAGCTCGGTGCAGCAGGTGACGGCCATCATGCAGGAAATCTCGATCGCCTCGCGCGAGCAAAGCATCGGCGTCGACCAGGTCAACACCGCGATTGCCCACATGGACCAGGTGACGCAGCAGAACGCGGCGCTGGTCGAGGAAGCTGCCGCGGCCGCCACGCGCCTGTCGGAAGAAGCGGCCAGCCTGTCGCAGGCCGTCAGCCTGTTCAATTTCGGCAAGATGCCGCCAGCGCGCCGGGTCACCCTGAGCGGCAAGGGCCGCGGCGGCGCCGCCAACGCCGGCAAGAACGCCGGCCTGAAACGCCTGGCCGCCTGAACTTTACAAGAATCGATCCATCATGACCACATTACTCAGCAATGCTTCCGGCGAACTCGACGCCGTCGTCGAATTCGATCCTGTCATTATCGGCAAGATGAGCCAGTCCGGCCCGCGCTACACCTCCTACCCGACCGCCGACCGTTTTACGGCCGATTTTGGCTACGGCAACTTCCTCGAAGCGGTAGCCGCGCTGCGCATGCGCGGCGGGCGCCGGCCGCTGTCGCTGTATGTGCACGTGCCGTTCTGCGACACCCTGTGCTACTACTGCGCCTGCAACAAGATCATCACCAAGGACCGCAGCAAGGCGGCCACCTACCTCAGCTACCTGAAGCAGGAAATCGCCATGCAGGCCAAGCTGTTTGCCGGCATCAACCAGATCGAACAGCTGCACTTCGGCGGCGGCACGCCGACTTACTTGAGCGAAAAGCAGATGGACGAGCTGATGGCCCACCTGCGCCAGCACTTCGACTTCGCGCCCGACGCCGATGGCGAATACTCGATCGAAATCGATCCGCGCACGGTCTCGCGCGAACGCGTGTTTTCGCTGCGGGCGCAGGGCTTCAACCGCATCAGCCTGGGCGTGCAGGACTTCGACGCCGACGTGCAGAAAGCCGTCAACCGCATCCAGCCGGAAGCGGAAACCGTGGCCGTGATGCAGGCCGCACGCGACGCGGGATTCCGTTCCGTCAGCATCGACCTGATCTACGGCCTGCCCAAGCAAAGCATGGAGACCATGACGGAAACCCTGCGCAAGGTGATCAACGCCAGCCCCGACCGCATCGCCTTGTACCACTACGCGCACATGCCGCACCTGTTCAAGCCGCAGCGCAGGATACTTGACGCCGACATGCCCGACAGCGGCACCAAGCTGGCCATGCTGGGCCTGTGCATCGCACGCCTGACGGCGGCCGGCTACGTGTATATCGGCATGGACCATTTCGCCAAGCCGACCGACGACCTGGCCGTGGCACAGCGGCAAGGCCGCCTGCACCGCAACTTCCAGGGCTATTCGACGCGCGCCGAAGCGGACCTGATCGCCTGTGGCGTTTCGGCCATCAGCTCGGTGGGCGCGGTCTACAGCCAGAATGAAAAAACGCTGGACGCGTATTACGAAAAACTCGACGAAGGCGTGCTGCCGATCGCGCGCGGCATCAAGCTGGAAACGGACGACATGCTGCGCCGTATCATCATCCAGATGCTGATGTGCAATTTCGAACTGTCGATCGCCACCATCGAGCAATCGCACCCGGTGATTTTCCGCAGCTACTTCGCCAGCGAACTGGAAAAATTGCGCGAACTGGCGCGCGACGGCCTGCTGGTCATCGAGGAAGACTGGCTGACGGTGACGCCGAAAGGGCGCTTGTTGATCCGCAATATCTGCATGGTGTTCGACCGCCACCTGGCCGAAGCGCGCGCCAGGGCCGCGCTGGCCCCAGCAGACGCGCCGCAGCCGCTGCGCTACTCGAAAACGGTGTAGCGGCCGCACAATGAATGCCTTCAGCCTCTTGCCGCTGTTTATGGTCGGCCTGGCCGGCAGCGTGCACTGCATCGGCATGTGCGGCGGCATCGTCGGCGCGCTGTCGGTCGGCGTATCGACGCCGGCGCCACGCGCCGTGATCGCCATCCACGCGCAGCGTACGGTATCGGACAGCAATGCGCTGCGCGTGCTGGCTTATAACGGCGGGCGCATAGCCAGCTACATGCTGGCCGGCGCCTTTGCGGGCGGCCTGGCCGGCGCCGGCATGCTGCGCATGGCGTCCTTGCAGGTGGCCGGCTACTGGCTGGCCAACCTGATGCTGGTCGCGCTGGGGCTGTACCTGATGGACGCCTGGCGCGGCCTGGCCAGGCTGGAAGCGGCCGGCAACCTGGTGTGGCGCCGCGTGCGCCCGCTGCTGGCGCCATTGATGCCGATGGACACACCCCTGAAAGCGCTGGCCGTCGGCGGCCTGTGGGGCTGGGTGCCGTGCGGCATGGTCTACAGCGCCTTGCTGACGGCCATGATGGGAGGCTCCGCCGTGCATGGCGCGGCCGCCATGGCCGCCTTCGGCCTGGGCACCCTGCCGACCCTGCTCGGCATGGGCCTGCTGGGCGCGCGCCTGCGCCGGCAACTGCAGCGCCGCCCGGTGCGCATCGCCAGCGGCCTGCTGGTGCTGGGCTTCGGCTTGCTGGGTTTGCTGCGCGCCGCCCATGGCGTCTCGCTGGGCTGGCTCGACGCCCTGTGCGTGGCGCCCCATCCATGAAAAGTCGCTTATGAACGCCGTATTACAATCGACCGACTGCTTCCACTGCGGCTTGCCCGTGCCGCCCGGTTCCCACTGGAGCGTCACCATCGACGAGCTTGAGCGCGCGATGTGCTGCCCCGGCTGCGAAGCGGTGGCGCAGACCATCGTCGACATCGGCCAGAGCAAGTACTACACGGAACGCGACGACTACGCCGCCAACGCGTCTGATGCCACCCTGATGCCGCCCGAGCTGCGTTTGTACAGCAATGACGATGCGCAGTTCGCGCGCGACGCCAGCAGTTGCGAAGCGACCCTGTCGGTCGAAGGCATACGCTGCGCCGCCTGCGTCTGGCTGATCGAGCGCCAGCTGATCCGTTTGCCCGGCGTGCAGGCGGCCAGCCTGAACGTCGCCACCGAGCGCCTGTATGTGCGCTGGAGCAAGGCGCAGTGCGAGCCCGGCGATATCCTGCAGGCGGTGCGGCAAGTTGGGTATACCGCCTATCCTTACGACGCCGTGCGCCATGGCGAGCAGCTGCAAAAGGCCAGCAAGACCCTGGGCCGCCAGCTGTTCGTGGCCGGCCTGTCGATGATGCAGGTGATGATGTACGTGGCGCCGTCCTACCTGGCGGCCGAAGACGGCACCCTGGACCCGGACATGGCCACCCTGATGCGCTGGGCCAGCCTGATCCTGACGCTGCCGGCCATCTGCTATTCCGCGCTGCCCTTCTTCCAGGGCGCCTGGTCCAGCCTGCGCGCGCGCACCCTGGGCATGGACGTGCCCGTCACCCTGGGCATCCTGGCGGCGTTTGTCGGCAGCCTGGTGGCGACCTTCACGGGCCAGGGCGAGGTGTATTTCGACTCGGCCACCATGTTCATTTTCCTGCTGCTGTGCAGCCGCTATTTCGAATTGCAGGCGCGCCGCAAGGCCGCATCGGCGCTGGAACGCCTGCAGCACGCCTTGCCCGCTTCGGCCACCCTGCTGCCGGGCTTCCCCGACAGCCGCGCCACCGCCATGGTGCCGGCCGGCAGCCTGGCCGTGGGCGACGTGATCCTGGTGAAACCCGGTGAAGCGGTCGCCGCCGACAGCGTCATTATCGAAGGCAACAGCGCGCTCGATCTGTCACTGCTGACGGGCGAGAGCGCGGCGCAGCGGCGACATATCGGCGAACAGGTGCCCGGTGGCGCCATCAACGCCAGCGCCGCGCTGCTGCTGCGCGTGCTGAAACCGGCGCGTGACAGCACCTTGTCCGACCTGCTGAAACTGATCGAGCGGGCCGGCAGCGGCAAGCCGCAGATCGCGCAGTGGGCCGACAAGGTCGCCGCCTGGTTCGTGCTGGGCCTGCTGCTGTTCGCCGTCGCCGTCTTCGCCTTCTGGAGCTGGCACGATTCGTCGCAGGCCTGGCCGGTGGCGATTGCCGTGCTGGTGGTGTCGTGTCCATGCGCCTTGTCGCTGGCGACGCCGACGGCGCTGGCGGCGGCCACCGACAGCCTGCTGCGGCGCGGCGTGCTGATCGTCCAGCCGCATGTGCTGGAAACCCTGCACCGCGCCACCCATATCGTGTTCGACAAAACGGGAACCCTGACCCTGGGCCGCCCGGTGCTGCGGCAGACCGACAGCCTGGGCAGCCTGGACCAGCATGGCTGTTTGCACCTGGCCGCCGCGCTGGAAACCGGCAGCGCCCATCCGCTGGCGCAGGCCATTTTAGAGGCGGCAGGCAGCATCGAGCACGGCCACGCGCAGCAGTTGCAGGAAGTGCAGGGCCAGGGCCTGGAAGGAATCATCGACGGCGTGCGCTACCGGCTCGGCAATGCGGCGTTCGTGGCGGCGATCGCCGGCCCGCCGCTGGGCGACACGGCGCTCGGCGTCGACGGCATGACGCCGCTGTACCTGGGCGCGCAAGGGCGGTGGCTGGCGCGTTTCCTGCTGAGCGATGCGTTGCGGCCGGAAGCGCGCGAGGTGGTCGGGTATTTCCAGCGCCATGGCAAGCAGGTGGTGCTGCTGAGCGGCGACCAGGAAGCGCTGACGCAAGGCGTGGCGCGCGAGCTGGGCATCGCCACCGCCTGCGGCGAATGCCTGCCCGATGAAAAACTCGATTTCGTGCAGCAGCTGCAGGCCACCGGCGCGGTGGTCGCGATGGTCGGCGACGGCATCAACGACGCCGCCGTACTGAGCGCGGCCGACGTCTCGTTCGCGATGGGGTCCGGCGCCGCGCTGGCACAGGCCCATGCCGACACGGTGCTGCTGTCGAGCCAGTTGCGCTCGGTGCTCGACACGGCGCACACGGCCGCGCGCAGCATGCGCATCATCCGCGAAAACCTGGGCTGGGCCACCTTGTACAATCTGACCGCCATCCCCGCCGCCGCGCTGGGCTTTTTGAACCCCTGGCTGTCCGGCGTCGGCATGGCCGCCAGCTCGGCGGTCGTGATCGCCAACGCCCTGCGCCTGAGGAAAACCTGATGGAGTCCTTGTACCTGCTCATTCCGCTCAGCATCGTGGTGGTCTTTATCGCGCTGTGGATCTTCTTCAAGGCCTCCGACGGCGGCCAGTTCGACGACCTGGTCGGCCCGGGCATGCGCGTGCTGCAGGACGACGACACAACGCCGGAAAAACCGGCGCAGCAGCAAGCGGATCAGCGCGAGTAACCCTGCGAACCGGGCCGCGCATCGTAACGCCGGCCCCACCAGGGCAGGAACACGGTATTGCCACCGCGCGCGCGGAACCACGGCGCATCATGGTCGACCGGCCGCACCACCGCCGGCGGCGCCACCACCACGGCGCTCACCTGCCGCGCGTCGCTGGTGCCCGTTACCAGCACCGGTCCGCCCACATGATTCGCATAGGCAATGGCCAGTGCCACGTTCGTCAGCGCCGTGCCGGCGCCCGTCTCGCCCAGCAGCGCCGGCAGATTGAAGCTCTGCTTGTTGAAATCGAACTCCGGCAATTGCTCCGTCACGCTTTGTGCCAGCGGACCGATGCGTTCGGACGAGGCCGGATACGTGACGCCGGCGTCGTGGATCAGATAGCCGATGGCGGCCTCGCTGGTCTGCGCATTGGTCGCAGCCTCTTCGATGGCCTGGCTCCACGCCTGCACGATGCGCGGAGATTGTCCCTTTTCCGCCTTGAAATCGGCCACCGCGCGCATGACGGGAAAGCCCAGCCACGCCAGCGGCGCACGCCCGGTCTTGTAGCCGGGCCCGGCCAGCACCAGCAGCACCATGTTTTCATTGATTTGCTCATCCTTGGGCGGAAAGCTCGGCGCATCCCAGCTCATCACCCACACGGTTTTGTCCGGGTTGGCCTGCAGATACGCCAGGCCGGCCGTCAACGACGCAAAGCCGGCATTGGCGCCACCCATGGTGACGCGCACATCGGGCGGGGTGGCGGTGGTCCAGGAGTCGGGGAAGGAAGTATTGCCAATGTCGAAAGCATCAGTGATCGTTTCAACCATATATTTTCCCGCTTCGATTGGATCGAGGCGTCCTTCAGGCAAGGCATACTCGACATGGATGCCGGCCAGTTCTCGCCGTGTGGATTTGTCGGTCAGGGAATGGGCATTGTAAAAATACTCTGCGCTGGAAAAATAAATGTCACGAAAACGGTAAATCAGCTCCGTCACATATTTGTGATGGTAACCGTGGAAGGTTTCCTCGCCGTCATTACCTGCAGCAATCATGCCGATCGATTGCACCTTGCCAAAGCGCACAGGATTTTCTTTCACTTTGGCATCATCCTTGTTCGGCTTGGCCAGACCGAGTGTCCACAGCAGTTGCCATTCGGTTGGATAGTCGCGCCGCTGCAGCGGATTCAACCACTGCACGCCCACCACTTGCGCCATGTATGGCTGTACTGGCGAGGTTGGTGCGGGTACGGTAGCCGGTGTTGCTACAGTTGCTCTGCTGGCACAGGCTGACAGAAAGAAAAGGAACGTAAGCGCCAGCAGCGCTGGCAACAGCAATAATCGTTTCATCAATATTCCTTCTCGAAGAGACTCATCGAATGGCGTGGCGTGTGTTACAGACCAGAGTGCAATAGAAAAGGCAAGACCGAATACCAGCAGACTCCAGCCAAGCCGGCGCGGTAAGGTAGCAATCAACGTGCGCATCAGGAGGTCTCCGGCCGCTGGTACATGCATTCGTCTTCGATCTCGGACGGCATGGCACCGGTGCTTCCACCGCTACGTACCCAATTAAGCAATGACAATTTTTTGAACAGTCCAGACACAAA
This sequence comes from Janthinobacterium sp. PSPC3-1, assembly GCF_049896105.1. Classification (NCBI taxonomy): domain Bacteria; kingdom Pseudomonadati; phylum Pseudomonadota; class Betaproteobacteria; order Burkholderiales; family Oxalobacteraceae; genus Janthinobacterium; species Janthinobacterium sp. PSPC3-1. The sequence goes on from NZ_JAFCTQ010000031.1 coordinate 56,813, forward strand.
ATACTCATTAAATATTTTCTGTGGATTGTTATCGCCGAGACCATTTAGCAATCGCCAGTCTGCTGCAATGCGCAGTTTTTTCATCGCCTCCTCGCTGATCAGACTCACCCCGATCGCCACGTCATACGCCAGCGCCATTTCCGCATGCGCGCCGTTCGTCAGAATGGTGGAATGGTCGGTGGCATGGGTATCGCAGGTGGCCGCCAGTTGCGCCTGGATTTCCTGCCTGCGCCAGTGTCGATATTCGGGCGTGGCGGTCGACAGGTCGTCTTCCATGCTGACCTTTTCGCCATTGCCATACCGCTTTTCGCGCCGCGCCTTCATGCGCAGCCGGGCGTGATCCTCGTAGCGCAACACCGCCTCCGTATCGCGGTTGCCGGCCGGCGGGGCGCCCAACTCCTCGTCCGCATAGGGATCGTCCACGTCGCGCACCTTGCCGGCATGGCGGTGCGTGGCGGGTGGGTCGAGATCCTGGTCGAATTGCGCGCTGGGCGTGCCGAAACGCACAGCCTGCGGCAAAAAATTGTTCGGCAGCGCAGGCGCATTGACGGGAATGCACCAGTCACCGGGCGGCACGGCGTGGATCGGGATGCTCAGCCACTTCATCAGTTGCGAGGTGGCGGCGGCCGTGCGCACGGTGGCGGCCTTGCCCGCGGCGCTGGTATTGGCACGCACGCCCTTGTTCGGGTCGTATTTTGAGATCGGCGAATGGGGAAACCAGAAATCAAGGCTGCCACGCTCGGGCTGCCGATAGTGGTTGCTCCAGTAGTCATAATTACCCTGCTGGCCCACCGGGTGGCCCTGCGCAAAGACACGTTGGCTGAACACGCCATCGCCGCGCGTGCCCTGGATCTCTTCGGCGCTGAGGCCTAGCCAGCCGATGCCCTGTATCGGCGTGGCCGAGATCACCTGGTCGTGCGGATTGCAATACAGCGTGACGCGGCCGCGCGTCGACCGCTGCGGGCCGCAGCCATACATGGCCTTGTCCTGGTCCAGGCTGAAATCATGTTTCTGGTTGTCCGCCATGCGGCTCAGGCAGGGATCGACAGGGGGTTCCTGCGCCTGGCCGCGCACGATATCGAAGAAGGCCGCCAGCGTCTTGCGGCGCGCCTTGCCGCTTTGCCGGCCGACATTGCCGTCGACATCACGGACTTGCCCCTGCAGCCAGCCTTCGGTGTCGTTCCGGCGCAGCAGGCTGTAGGGCGGGTTGCACAGCACATAGGTGTCGGCCACGCAGCGGCCGGCCTTTCCCACCGCATCCTGGACATTGGCCATCTTATTACCAAGAAATGCCGCCGCCATGCCCACCATATTGCCCTGGCTATGACAGACAATGGTAATCGGTACGTCGGCCTGTTCCTTGCGGATCGCTTGCACCAGATGCGCCAGGCGCAGCGCGGCCAGCACGAAGTAGGGACGCGGCGGACAGGCATACACGATGCGGTCGTTGACGGGGTTCAGGTGCTCGATATGGATCCACAGGAACAGGGCGTCCGACAGCCCCTCGCCCCACAGATCCGGCAAGGACGAGCAGCCATTGGCGAACGGGCCGCCGCCCCAGTAATCGTGTTCGTTCAGGTAGACCGAATCGCCATAGTGCTGCAATTCAGTGGCGCTGGCCTTGTAGCCCCAGCGGAAGTGGATCAGCGGCGAGAAATGCGCTTGCGGCGCGATGAAGGTGCTGGCCGTGTAATCGGGATCGACGTAACCGTCATCTGTCAGCTCGCCCTTGTAGCGCACCGGCGTCAACTGCCCGGCTTGCGCCGTGGCATGGCACAGGTGCTCGTCGCAACGCTTCATGCGTGTATTCAAGCCCTTGCACAGGCCTTCCTCCGCCGCGCGGTACCACTCGCCGTCGGAATTGACGCCGTGCACGAAGATGACGATGCCGGGCGACGGCATCTGCTGCACGCACGTGAGCAGGCTGTGGCTGTACAGGCAAGTGCCACTGAAGCGCCCTACGACATAATTGGCGGCATCATCACCCGGGTTGCTGTTGCTGGCATCGGTCATGGCAAGCCTTTGAAGTAACTGGACTCACCACTGTAAGGCGTTGCTTATATGCACTTGTTAAGCCAAATCAATCATGAAGCCAGATCAATTGCGCGTTTCCGCCCGCTGGCATACCACCCCATACCAGCCCAGTCCCTTGTACGTTTCGTAGCCCGGCGTGGCGGCGAACGAGACGGTCATGCCGCCGTCCTGGTAGAAGCCGGCGCGGCGCTGGTCGGGGCGCAGCGGGAACACTTCGGTAAGCACCCCCTCGCCATCGGAACTGGCCAGCACGCGAAACGAAGAATCAAGGATCATGCAACGCGTGCGCGCCCACTCCGCGTCCGTCAGGCGCACGCCCTTGACCACCGCTTGCGCCTGTGGCGCCCAGTCGAAAAAGATCACCAGCGCGCCCAGCACCTTGCCGTGCGTCGCGCCGCCTTCGCGGATCGCCGTCGCATAGGTGGCCACCTGGGCGTTGTGCAGCAGCGAGGTGGTGCACACGTCATCGGCCACATACTCCTCGCCGCTGGCCGTGTTCAGCGCCGCCTTGAACCAGGGCGCCCTGGCGACATTGCGGCCGGCCACCGGATACTGCGCGGGGCGGCCGCTGGCGACGATCAGGCCGTCGGCATCGAGCACCCAGATATCCTTGTAGACCGTATAGCTGTCGAGGATCACCGACAGGCGCCGCGACGCATGCGCGCGCGCCGCCGCCGCCGCATCGTCCAGGCATGCCACCAGCGCCGAATCGGTGGCCCACCAGCGCACGTCGCACGAGCGCTCGTACAGGTTGCGGTCGATGATGTCGATCATGTTCAGGGCCAGGTCGGCGCAGCGCTGGCCTTCATGCGACTGCATGCGGCCGATCATCAGGTCGCCCAGCGCGGTCAGGCTCGACAGCGAGCCGACCAGTTCCCGGTTCAGGCTCTCGGTCACTTCGCCGATACGTTGCGAGACGTGCTTGACCTGGTTCGCCACCACGGCAAAACCGCGACCGGCCGCGCCCGCCCGCGCCGCCTCGATCAGTGCGTTGAGTGCCAGGAAATTGGCTTCGCGGTTGATGTCATTGATGTCGCCGATCTTGCTGGTGGCGAGTTTGCGGACCTGATGCGTGAGATCGACGATTGCCTGTGGATTTGCCATGTGGACGTCCTCCTTTTTGAATTAACAGACATGCAAAAAGCGGGCCAGCAAATTAAATATGGAAAATGTATTCCGAAACAACTTTATATGTCGAATTGCACTCATTTGTCGCATTATTTTGTGCGCCGCACCATCCCGTGCGCCGGCAGCACAACATTGGTGAGAAATCATGATTTTTGTCTTGCTGTCATGCTGCCGCCGCACTTGCCATGACGGCGCCACGGCGCGCTTGAAGGGATCTTGGGCGGCTTTTTTTACCTGGGTCAGGATTTAATTTGATGCTGCCGCACTAGCCATCTTTCATCTGGGGAATTTTGATCCACATCAAAGTTTTTTGGCCCCCAAACACTTAACCTCTGGCCACCATCATAAATAGACATTCCAGGGAGTCTTTGTGGATCAATCGCTGAACTATAACTACAAGATCGTGAAGCAATTCGCGATCGCTACTGTGGTATGGGGCGTCATCGGCATGCTGGTCGGCGTCATCATCGCCGCCCAGCTGGCCTGGCCCGCCCTGAACCTCGACATACCGTGGCTCACTTACGGTCGTTTGCGGCCGCTGCACACGAATGCGGTCATTTTTGCGTTCGGTATCTGCGGCCTGTTTGCCACCTCGTACTACGTGGTGCAACGCACCTGCCAGGTTCGCCTGTTTTCCGACAAGCTGGCCGCCTTTACCTTCTGGGGCTGGCAAGCGGTGATCCTGTGCGCGGTCGTCAGCTTGCCGATGGGCCTGACGCGCGGCAAGGAATACGCCGAGCTGGAATGGCCGATCTCGATCCTGATCGCCGTCGTCTGGATCGCCTACGCGATCGTCTTCTTCGGCACCCTTATCAAGCGCAAGGTCAAGCATATCTACGTGGCCAACTGGTTCTTCGGCGCCTACATTCTGGCCGTGACGATTTTGCACGTGGTCAATGGCGCCGTCATGCCGGCCTCGTTCACCAAATCCTACTCGGCCTATGCCGGCGTGCAGGACGCCATGATTCAATGGTGGTACGGCCATAACGCGGTGGGCTTCATCCTGACCGCCGGCTATCTGGGCATGGTCTACTACTTCATCCCGAAACAGGCCGAGCGCCCGGTCTATTCCTACCGTTTGTCGATCGTCCACTTCTGGGCGCTGATCTTCACCTACATGTGGGCCGGCCCGCATCACCTGCACTACACGGCTTTGCCGGACTGGACCCAATCGATCGGCATGGTGTTTTCCCTGGTGCTGCTGGCGCCAAGCTGGGGCGGCATGATCAACGGCATCATGACCCTGTCGGGCGCCTGGCACAAGCTGCGCACCGATCCGATCCTGAAATTCATGATCGTCTCGCTGTCGTTCTACGGCATCGCCACCTTCGAAGGCCCGATGATGTCGATCAAGACCATCAACTCGCTGTCGCACTACACCGACTGGACCGTGGCCCACGTGCATGCGGGTGCTTTGGGCTGGGTCGGTTTCATCACCATGGGCTCGATCTACTACATCCTGCCGCGCGTGGCCGGCCAGACCAGGATGTACAGCACGCGCCTGGTCGACGTGCACTTCTGGGTCGCCACCATCGGTATCGTGCTGTATATCGCCGCCATGTGGATCGCCGGCGTGATGCAGGGCCTGATGTGGCGCGCGGTCAACCCGGACGGCACCCTGACCTACACCTTCGTCGAAGGCGTGAAAGCGACCTACCCGTACTACGTGGTGCGCGTCGGCGGTGGCCTGCTGTACCTGGCTGGCATGTGCGTGATGGGCTACAACACCTACATGACCTTGCGCGGCACCAAGTTGCCGGTCGCACGCATCCCGGAACTGAACGCGGCGCACGCCTGATAGGAGCGAAAGCAAATGAAATTCTCACATGCATGGATTGAAAAAAACCCCTGGCTGCTGATCGGCCTGGTCACCCTGGTGATCAGCGTCGGCGGCGCCGTTGAAATCGTGCCCCTGTTCTTCCAGAAGAGCACCACCGAGCCGATCGCCGGCCTGAAACCGTACTCGCCGCTGCGCCTGGCGGGGCGCGACATTTATGTGCGCGAAGGCTGCTACAACTGCCACTCGCAGATGATCCGTCCGCTGCGCGCCGAAACCGAACGCTATGGCCATTATTCGGTGGCCGGCGAGTTCGTCTACGACCGTCCGTTCCAGTGGGGTTCCAAGCGTACCGGGCCCGACCTGGCCAGGGTCGGCGCGCGCTACAGCGACGAATGGCACCGCACCCACCTGAACAATCCGCGCGACGTGGTGCCGGAATCGAACATGCCGTCCTACCCATGGCTGGCGAAGACCAAGCTGGCGCCGGAAGACATCGTGCCGAAGATGCGCGCCCTGAAACGCCTGGGCCAGCCGTACAGCGAGGAAGAGATCGCCGCCGGCCCGGAACAGCTGAAGGACAAAACGGAAGAAGACGCCTTGGTGGCCTACCTGCAAGGCCTGGGCACATTAATCAAAACGAGGAATTAGCATGGCAATCGAGAATCTGTTCGACAGCGCCAGCAGCGTCATGACGGTGGTTTCCTTTACGACGTTCCTGGCCATCCTGTGGTGGACATTCAGCCGCAGCAACAAGGACTTCGACGCGGCGGCCAACCTGCCGTTCGCCGATGAAGCGCTGGACTATCCGACCAACGCCGGAGCGGCAAAAGAGGAGCGCGGCCATGTCTGACTTTACCAGTGGTTTCTGGAATATTTACATTGTCGTGCTGTCCCTGCTGGGCATCATCGGCTGCGGCGTGCTGCTGTACTCGCAGTCGAAAGTGACGATACTGCCGGGCGCACCGGCCGACGGTACCACCGGCCACGTGTGGGACGAAGACCTGAAGGAACTCAATACGCCGATGCCGCGCTGGTGGATGTGGCTGTTCTACATCACCATCGTGTTCGCGCTGGCGTATCTGTTCCTGTACCCGGGCCTGGGTACCTATGCCGGCAAGCTGGGCTGGAAATCGTCGGGCCAGTACGAGCAGGAACTGAAAAAGGCGGAAGCCGACTACGGCCCCCTGTTCGACAAGTACCTGAAGCAGGATCTGAAAACCGTGGCCGCCGATCCGCAGGCGAACGCCATCGGCCAGCGTTTGTTCCTGACCTACTGCGCGCAGTGCCACGGTTCGGACGCGCGCGGCAACAAGGGTTTTCCGAACCTGACCGACAAGGACTGGCTGTATGGCGGCGATCCCGACATCATCAAGACCACCATCATGCACGGCCGTAACGGCATCATGATCCCGATGGGCGCCGCCCTCGGTTCGGAGCAGGATATCGAGAACGTGGCCCATTACGTGCTGAGCCTGTCGGGCTCGACCTCGGACCCGGTCAAATCGGTGCTGGGCAAATCGAAATTCGGCGCCTGCATGGCTTGCCATGGCGCCGATGCCAAGGGTAACCAGCAGCTCGGTGCACCGAACCTGACCGACAAGATCTGGCTGTATGGCGGCAGCGCCGACACCATCATGGAAACCATCCGCAAGGGCCGCAACAACACCATGCCCGCCTTCGGTGACTTCCTTGGCGAGTCGAAAGTACATGTGCTGTCGGCGTATATCTGGAGCCTCTCCAACCCTCAGCCTGCGGTTCCTGTGAAGTAATGTAATGGAACCCCAAGTCATCAAGATGTATGCGGCCCGCGAGCAGATCTACCCTCGCGAGGCCAAAGGACGCTATGCAACATGGCGCTGGGTGTGCGTCTGGCTCACCCAGCTGGCGTTCTACGGCTTGCCGTGGCTCAACTGGAACGGCAGGCAAGCCCTGCTGTTCGACTTGACCACGCGCAAGTTCTACATTTTCGGCGTGGTGCTGTGGCCGCAGGATTTCATCTATCTGGCGGCCCTGCTGATCATCGCGGCGTATTTGCTGTTCCTGGTCACGGCGATTGCCGGGCGGGTCTGGTGCGGCTTTTCCTGCCCGCAAACGGTGTATACCGAAATCTTCCTGTGGGTCGAACGCAAGATCGAAGGCACGCGCAGCGCGCGCATGGCGCTCGACCGCCAGGGCCCCTCCGTGCGCAAGACCGGCAAGAAGGTCGCCAAGCACCTGGCGTGGGGCGCGATCGCCCTGTGGACCGGCTTTACCTTTGTCGGCTACTTCACGCCGATCCAGGACCTGGTGCAGGAAGTGCGCACCTTTAACTTCGGCCCGTGGGAATGGTTCTGGATTCTGTTCTACAGCCTGGCCACCTACGGCAACGCGGGCTGGCTGCGCGAACAGGTGTGCAAATACATGTGCCCGTATGCGCGCTTCCAGAGCGCCATGTTCGATCAGGACACCCTGATCATCACCTACGATGACAAACGCGGCGAGCCGCGCGGTGCACTGAACAAGAAGGCGGCCAAGGAGGGGACGGAAAAAGCGCTGGGCGACTGCATCGACTGCACCCTGTGCGTGCAGGTGTGTCCGACCGGCATCGATATCCGCAACGGCCTGCAATATGAATGCATCGGCTGCGCCGCCTGCGTCGACGCCTGCAACAGCGTGATGGACAAGGTCGAGCGGCCGCGCGGGCTGATCCGCTACAGCACCGACCATGCGATGGAAAACAACTTCAGCTCGAAGCAGATCCGCCGGCGCGCCATGCGCCCGCGCGTGCTGATCTACACCTCGATCCTGGGGCTGATCATCATCGCCGTCTGTACCTCGCTGTTCCTGCGCACGCCCCTGAAAATGGACGTCATCCGCGACCGGGGTTCGATGGGCCGCGAAGTCGAAGACGGCATGATCGAAAACGTGTATCGCCTGCAGATCATGAACACCTCGGAAGAGCAGCAGCACTTCAGGATCGGCGTGTCCGGCTTGCCAGGCTTGAGCCTGGTCACGCGCGAGGAAGTGACCCTGCAGCCGACCGAAACGCTGGGCTGGCCGGTGCGTTTGCGCGTGCCGCACGGCGTCGGCGAGAAGGGCTCGAACAAGATCCATATCGAGCTGCAGTCGCTCGACGATCCGTCCTTGCATGTGCGCGAAAGCGCGGTATTCATCGTGCCGCGTTAAACCAAGAAGCGGCGCCTGGCCTTGCCTGGCGCCGTGTTGAATCAGGAGAAACACCCATGTCCAAGACCGCCAAACTGCAAGCTCCCGTCGATCCCTGGTACAAGCACCGCTGGCCTTGGCTGCTGATGATCGGCCCCGGCCTGTCGGTCGTCGTCGGCAGCTTCATGGGGTACATCGCGTTTACGCAACCCGATGCGCTGGTGGTGGGCGACTACTACAAGAAAGGCAAGGCGATCAACCAGGACTTGCGCCGCGACACCGTCGCCAGCGACCTGGCGATGGATACCAGCCTGGCCTACGACGTGGCGCAATCGCGCATCACCGGTTCCGTGCACAGTTTCGGCAAGGCCTACCAACAGCCTTTGCTGCTGCACCTGGCGCACGCCACCTTGCCGGAAAAAGATATCCGGCTGATGGTGCAGCCCGATGCGGACGGCAATTTTTCGGTATCGCTGCCGATGCTCGAACGCAGCCGCTGGCAGGTGCTGGTGGAAGACCAGCAGCGCGTGTGGCGCCTGTCGGGCATCTGGACCTGGCCGGCCCAGCGCGACATCACCATCCAGGCCGACAAGGAACTGTAATTATTTGCAGACGTCGGTGCCGGCCGTAATCGCCTTGAGTTTGGCCGGCTGCAGGATTTCAATCTCGCGGTTCGACACGCGCAGCCAGCCTTCCTTCTTGAATTTCGACAGCAAACGGCTGATGCTTTCGATCGTCAGGCCCAGGTAGTTGCCAATTTCCTCGCGCGACATGCGCAGCTGGAAATTGCTGCCCGAATAGCCGCGCGCTTCATAGCGCGATGCCAGGTTGACGATAAAGGCGGCAAAGCGCTGCGTCGCCTGCATATTGCCCAGCAATAGCATCACGCTTTGCTCGCGCGTGATTTCCTGGCTCATCATGCGGTGGAAATGGCGCAGCAGGGTCGGCATATTGCCCAGCAATTGTTCCAGGCTGGAAAATGGAATTTCACACACTTCGCTGTCTTCCAGCGCCACCGCATTGCAATGATGGCGATCGGCGCTGATGGCGTCCATGCCCAGCAGTTCGCCGGCCATCTGGAAACCGGTCACCTGTTCTTCGCCACCCTGGTTGATCTGGTAGGTCTTGAAATGACCGAGGCGGATCGCATACAGGTTCTGGAACGCGTCGCCGATACGGAACAGCGAGGCGCCGCGCACCACCTTGCGGCGCCGGCCGATAATCTGGTCGAGACGGTCCATGTCACCCACATCGAGTCCCATGGGCAGACACAACTGGTGCATGCTGCACGTCGCGCAACGCGCACGCAACACTTCCACGTTCACGGTGGGCAGGGTTGGCGTCAAGAGCTCTGGTGTCATGGTGAGTACCTTTTATAAAATACAACAACAAGTTTACTGTATATGCAGAGGTAGTGTGCCAATTTCGGCGAAATACGCCGAATAAACGACTTTCGTCATTTATTTTCATGGCAACCCCGCCACAAGCACACGCTTGCCAAGTTGATGTATTGATAGGAGAATTCCTCATAGCATCTCTCGCAGCGCGCTTGTGCCGCTTGCCCGTTTGCCAAGGATAAGGAAATGATGAAGCCTCTGGGCATTAAAGCAAAAGTCGCGCTGGCCACCAGCCTGACCTCGATCGCCATGATCGCCCTGGTGACCCTGGTGCAAGTGCAGCGCATGCGCGACGATTTCACCAAGGTACTATTAAGCCAGCAGACGGCGATGATCGACCGCACCGCCGAGGAACTCGACGACAAGCTCGGCATGCTGCTCGACGTGATCAGCGAAACGGCGCGCCGCCAGCCGGCCGCGCTGATGGCGCAGCCGGCCCAGTTGCGCCAGTACTATGAGCAGCGCGCCATGCTGGCCCTGTTCGACGACGTGCTGGTGCTCGATGCGCGCGGCAAGGTGATCAGCGACGTGCCCGAAGTACCGGGCCGCAGCGGCGTCGAGGTGGGCGACCGCGACTATTTCCGCACCGTCATGCGCACGCGCCAGCCGATGATCACCGAACCCTTGCTGGGCAAGAAAAGCGGGATGCCGATCGTGCAGATGGTCGCGCCGGTGCTGGGCGCCAACGGTGAAGTGGCCGGCATCGTGATCGGCGTGCTGCGCCTGTACAAGGACAACCTGCTGGGCGACCTGCGCACGACCAAGGTCGGCAAGAACGGCTATTACTTCATCCTCACGCAAGGCAAGGTGCCGCTGTACGTGCTGCATCCCGATCCTGCCAAGCTGCTGCAGCCGCGCGCAGCCAACGCCAATCCGGCCACCAGCGAGCTGATCGCGCGCGGCGGCGAAGGCAGCATGGTCAGCACCAACAGCCGTGGCATCAATGCTGTCAACAGCTTCAAGCATTTGAAATCGGTGAACTGGCTGCTGGCGGCCTCGCTGCCCATCGATGACGCCTTCGAGCCCTTCGATGGCGTGCTGTACCGGCTGGTGCTGTGGAGCGCCTGCGCCTCGCTGCTGGCAGCGCTGGTATTGGGCTGGGTCACGGTGCGGCTGCTGTCGCCGCTGGTGCGCCTGCGCGATACCCTGCTGGCCCTGCGCAGCAGCGGCCAGCGCTTCACGCCGCTGCCGGTCGAGCAGCGCGATGAAATCGGCGAACTGACGGCCGCCTTCAACAGCCTGATGAGCGAGCGCGACCGCCTGCAGCACGAGCTCGAAGCGCGCGCCAACGAGCTGGAAAACGAGCGCGACCGCGCCGAAGCGGCCAACCGCGCGAAAAGCGATTTCGTCGCCAACATGAGCCATGAAATCCGCACGCCGCTCAATGCCGTGCTGGGCATGGTCTATTTATTGGGCAATACCAGGCTCAATACGGAACAGCGCAAATACCTGACCATGGTGCGCGTGGCCGGCCAGTCGCTGCTGGGCATCCTCAACGACGTGCTCGATTTTTCCAAGATCGAGGCGCGCCGCATGGACTTGTCGCCGGTCGAATTCGACCTCGATGAAGTGATGAACACGCTGGCCACCACCATGACCATGAATGCCGGCGAAAAGGAACTGGAACTGGCCATCGCCGTGGAATCGGACGTGCCGCGCCGCCTGGTGGGCGACGCCCAGCGCCTGCAGCAGATCCTCGTCAACCTGGCCGGCAACGCCATCAAATTTACCGCAAGCGGCGAAGTGGTGGTGGCCGTCAGCCTGGCCGAACAAACACCCGGCCAGGCCTGGCTGCGCTTCGAAGTGCGCGATACCGGCATCGGCATGACGCCGCAGCAGCAGGAACAACTATTTACCGCCTTCTCGCAGGGCGATCAAAGCATCACGCGGCGCTTCGGCTGCACCGGCCTGGGCCTGGCCATCAGCAAGCACCTGATCCACATGATGGGCGGCGATATCGCCGTGGCCAGCAGCGAAGGCAAGGGCAGCCGCTTCTGGTTCAGCGTGCCGTTCGAGGCGCTGGCACAACCAAACGAAGAGCGCCGCAAACCGGCCCTGGGCCAGCTGCGCCTGCTGGTGGCCGACGACAACCGCACCACGCGCGAACTGATCGTCAAACTGATCGAGGCCTGGGGCTGGGCCGCCGATGAAGTCGATTCCGGCTTTGCCGCCATCGAACTGTACCGCGAACGCCTGGAAAGCCAGCAGCCGTATGACGTGGTGCTGGCCGACTGGCACATGCCCGTCATGGACGGCCTGGCCACGGCCAAGGCGATACGCCAGGCGGCCACCGGCCAGCGCCAGCCGATCGTGGTGATGGTCAACGCCTTTGCCCGCAACCACCTGGAGGAAATCTCCAGCGCGGCCGAGGCCGACGTGGTGCTGATGAAGCCGATCACCGGATCGAGCCTGTTCGATGCGCTGCACCAGGCTTTGAGCGCCAAGCAGGATGGCGAACAGCATATCGCGCTGCAGCAGACCGGCACCGAACTGGCCGGCGTGCATTTCCTGCTGGTGGAAGACAATCATCTGAACCAGGCGGTGGCGCGCGGCATCCTCGAACACATGGGCGCCACGCTGGACGTGGTGGGCGACGGCCTGCAGGCGGTCGAGCGCCTGCGCATGGAGTCCCTGCGCTACGACATCGTGCTGATGGACATGCAGATGCCGGTGATGGACGGCTTCAGCGCCACCCACATCATCCGCACCGAACTGCGCCTGCAGTTGCCGGTGATCGCCATGACGGCCGGCGTGCTGGCCTCCGAGCGCGAGCGCTGCATGACGGCCGGCATCACCGACTTTATCGCCAAGCCGGTGGTGGTCGAGGAAATGATGGAAGTGATCAGCCGCCACCTGCCGAAACGCCCGACAGTACAGGCGGCAGCGGCCGCGCCGCTCGACGAGGAAGTGTTTTCCATGGCCGCGCTGATGCGCGTGATGGGCAAGGACCCCAAGGGCAGGGGCGTCTTGCGGCGCATGGTGGAAGACGCGCTGAACAAGGGCATGGCGCCCTTGCGCGACGCCGAAGCCGCCTTGCAGGCAGGCCGCCACAGCGACGTCGCGCGCATCCTGCACGGCCTGCGCGGCTCGGTGGGCACCCTGGGCACCAAGCGCCTGATCCGCGCCTCGTTCGCCACCGAGCAGGCCATCGACGAAGGCCGCCACGACGAAGTACCGGCGCTGCTGGCGCAGACGGTACTGGAACTGGAGCAGGTGCTGGCGGCGGCGGCCGACTGGTTGTCGCGGCTGGAAGAGTAGGGCAAAGTAGATACTGTTATCCCCGTCAAGCGTTGTGCAAGGTCGGATCAAATATTTTTCCAGACCTGAGCACACCGAATGCC